>NZ_JBSHLH010000002.1:0-369782 GCF_053644255.1 Sphingobacterium sp. NPDC055431 | reverse complement strand
TAATATTAATAATTAATATTTAACAACAAAAACAGCAGGTAACACAAAAAACAAAAGTTATGAGAAACGATATTTCCTCTGCATAAAACCGTTTTTTCATTACAAGAGTATTACTTTAACATGATCCAATTTTCTATTGATGCTAGATAAAAAGGATATTAAGATTTTTCAACAACAAACACTAACAATATAATTCTGAGCATCTTCTTTGAATTAAACTAACAAGCCTTAACCTATTCCACAACCTCACCTACTGGAAAAATTAATGGTTTTTAAGTATTGTTTGCCTTTTGGCTCTCTTCTAATTTTATAATATCGAATGCTGCCTATAAAACCTTAGAAATTCGAATGAATTAAGTCACATTGTAATATTAGAAGATCATGAAAAATAAATCAATTAAATGGAGCGCAATAATCCCTTTTTGTTGTTTAGTCCTATTTGCTTCCTGTAGCAAGGATGAAGATGGAAGTAAACATGGAACCTTAGTTTATGAGGAAAATTTTAATGGGAATAGCGGCTGGGTAACTGGAAATGAAAACCAGGGGTTCAATTCTGAAGAGAAAGATGGCCATTATGTGGTAAGTTATAGGATTAATTCAAATCATGTCAATGGGAATACTGCCCCAAAAAGCATATTTGGACAAGCTAAAAAACAAATTCTCGAGATAGGATATAAACAAACCGCAGGAGTAGGAGATCCTGCGATATTTTATGGTCGATTGGAAAAGGGCTATTTATCTTGGATAGTTTTAAATGCTAATATTGGCTACACCGTTTTCAAACATATCGACGGAGATTTTAACCTGATACAGGATTGGACTAAATCATCTGCCATTCAAGGAATTGGAAAAACTAATATTCTACGGATAGAATTTGAAAATGGCAATGTTGACTTCTTTTTAAATAACACCCGGCTCTATACTTGGAACAACAGTGGTCTATCAGGTTTAGACCAAATTGGACTTGGAGCTGCTAATTACACAGACAATAACGATGAAGTTACCATCATTGAATATGATTACATAAAAGCTTGGATTGAGGAATAGACGTACTTTTATTATGAATATCTAGCATGAACTGTTTTGGGGTGTCGCCATAGTAGGTCCTGAACACTTTAATAAAATGTGGAACACTGCTATACCCCAAAATACATGCTATCTCATTAACATTTAAGTTTTCATACAAAAGCTGTATAGCCTTCTCCATCCGCATCTGTATAACAAGACCGTAAATGGTCTTTCCAAATTTTTTCTGGAAATCTGCTTTTAGTTTTCTTTCATTCAGCATAAACCGCTTTGCTAAATCTGCACTTGATGGAGGATTTTCTAAATTTTGAACAAGGAAAGATCTAATTTCTTCAAGTCTATTGTTAGAATTAGAACCCTTCGCTGGCAAAACCTCTCCGGTATTGGTTTTCTGATATATCACAAACAGCAATTCTTTCAATTTAAGCTTCAGGTAATGATAGCGATGATGGACAACACTTTCATTATTCATGATTTCCTGCAGGATTTTCAAGATACCTAAATCCATAAATAACGTTTCATTCGGCCGATTCTCAGGTTTTCCACCCAGAATATATTGATGAAAAGGGTCGTTGTCTATCCATTCTTCATCTTTTAATAATTGCAAATAAAAAGAATAGGTCATTTTTATGATGATATAATGTACCTGATCATTTTTCTCTATAACGATCTCTCCTCCTCCCCCTTGGGTATCTAAAAAGTTCCGTTGTAGCATCCCTATCCGATGTGAATAGCTTTCATTTCCAGCGCCATTGTTCACATGTGAGTTTCCTTTCAGATAAAAGAAGAAGCGGACATGGGGTTTCTCTGTCGACCATGTATTGGTCAGTGAACAGCAAGTATCCAGGTTTACCTCGGCGATATGCAATCCTTTTGCAAGCTGTGTTTTGCAGCATACTGTTATCCCATTCTGTTCATAGTCAAATTGATTGTCATGTACTGATTTATCATCATTTGTTGGATTGTCCTCAATAAAATTGTCGTATAAAACTCGTCTCAATTCAGTGATTTCTGAACGCACTACCATCCCTTTTTTCATTACTTTTTGTCCCGGATTTCGCTAAATATTTTCTATTGTAACTATAACTTTGCAAAGTTATTTATAATTAATCTAAATAGCAATAGGTTATTTATAGCTAAAAGTTTTAATAGTTATTTCAATATTTTACTCAACAATGAAAAAAGTATTATTCCTGATAATTTTCATCGGACTATCAGCCCTCCAAGCTTTCCCTCAAACATCAAAAATAACTGGGCATGTATTCAACCAGAAAGGTCAAGTCATCGATCATGCTTCTGTGCGTATATGTAAAACCAATTACCATTCAGAAGTTGATAAAAACGGCAGGTTTATCTTGTCGACTTCTGCAGGAGAATATGAACTATTGGCCTCAGCAATAGGATACAAAAGTCAGCTTCGGCGGATAAAGGTTCATGACAATGAAAACATCAATCAGGTATTCTATCTTGAGATTGATCCAAGCACCAATATAGATCAAGTTGTTGTTCACGGCAAAAGTGCGGTACAGAAAGTCCGCGAAACTCCATTCAATGTGGTGGCCATAGATGCAAAATCGCAGTACAATTCCACATTAGATTTAGCGCATCTATTAGATAAGGCTTCAGGCGTAAAAATTCGTGAAACGGGAGGTGTTGGTTCCGATATGAACATTACCCTGAACGGCTTTACTGGGAGAAACATCCGAGTCTTCATCGATGGAGTGCCTATGGAGGGAATGGGGTCTGCCTTTCAACTGAACAATATCCCTGTGAATGCCGCTGACCGCATTGAAATATACAAAGGAGTTGTGCCTATTGAATTTGGCTCAGACGCATTAGGTGGAGTTATCAATATAGTCACCAACCAGTCTGCCAATACATCCTTGGATGCATCCTATTCCTATGGATCTTTTAATACCCAGAGAAGTAACCTCAGTTTGAACCACACCTTCAAATCGGGAGTCTCACTCCAATTGAATGCTTTTCAAAATTATTCTGACAACAATTATAATGTAAAGACATCATACCGGATTTTTGCTAAGGACAATTCACCTGGATCCGAAGGAGATAATTGGCAAACCGGATCTGCATGGTCTGCAGACTCTTCTTGGTTCAGACGCTTTCATGATCATTACAGGAACGAGACCTTAATCGCCAAAGTAGGTGTGGTTGGTAAGAAATGGGCTGACAGAATGTTATTTGGGTTAACGATGGGACAAGTTCATCGAGATATCCAACATGGGTCTGAAATGAGGTATGTGTTTGGCGAAAGGACTGCATTCAGCAAATCTATTTTGCCCTCTTTCGTTTATGACAAAAGGAACCTATTAATTGAAGGATTAAGCGTCCGAGCAACAGGGAATTACAACTACGAAAAAGCTGGGAGTATAGATACTTCTGCTTATAAGTACAGTTGGGATGGCTCTAAAAAGAAAATGGCGGACCTAAGAGGGGTCAATGCAGCTTATGGTGAAGCAAGTCTAGGAATGGCGGAATATTCTAACAGCAACCAATCAGCATCCCTAGGTATCGGTTACCGCATCAACAAAAGTCATTCTGTTAGCATCAATAACAACCTCTCCTTTTATTCCAGAAAACCAAATCTGGAAAGTATTGCAAATGACCTTTACCCAGAACTTCCAAATGCAGCAGATAGCATGACCAGAACAAGTCTAAAGAACTCTTTGGGCTTTGAGTACAGATTTACCTTCAGAAAAAAATGGAACACCATCGTATTTGGAAAGCATTACTTAAACAGAGCAACCGGCCCACAAACCAACGAGGAATTAATAACTTCTAAAAGACAGGAAAACGCCTCTAAAACAGGTTACGGTATTGCGAGCAATTATTTCTATAAAGACTTCCAATTTAAAGCCTCTGCTGAAAAGGCATATCGATTGCCGAATGATCGCGAATTATTTGGCGATGAGCTTTTAGATGAAGGAAACATCACGTTACAACCGGAAGAGTCCAACAATTATAACCTGGGCATTACTTTCAACAAGGAAATCAGCCCTTCATACAGCTTGTTTCTTGACTGGGCGGGATACCATAGGGACACCTATAATTTCATCCAACGATTGCCAGGCAGAAAAGGAGATGCAATAAATGGTGAAACTGTATTCCAAAATAGGAACCACGGGCGAGTGACCAGATGGGGAACTGATTTTGAAGCACGCCTGTACTATAAAAACAAGGCTTCTATAGGAGGTACATTTACTTACATGGATATCAGGGACAAGGCCCCTTTCTCCAACCTTGCCGAAACACAACCCAATGGCAACTATGGTTACCGAATGCCAAATCTGCCTTACTTCTTCTGGAATGTTGATGCCACCTATTACTTCCACAACCTTTTCGGTAAAGGAAATACCCTAAACATCAATTACACCCTAAACTTTGTGGACAAAATCTACCTGCATTCCTATGCTTATGCCGATAGGGCATCCAAAGCAATTGTACCTCAGCAATTATATAGCGACTTCTCCGCAAGCTACATGCTTAAAAACGGTAAATACAATATCAGTGTGGAAGCCAGAAACCTAGCAGACGCCATGCTCTATGATAATTACAGCTTACAAAAACCGGGACGAAGTTTCGCTGTAAAACTTAGGTATTACTTTATAAAACGCAATAACTCATCAATAAATTAACATCAATAATTTCATAAAAATGAAAAATCAATTAATCAAACAATCATGGATTTATGCAATGGCAATTTTAACCCTAGTTGCCTGTACAGAAGAAAACCCAGTACCTCCAACACCTGTAAAGGAGAACAAAGAAGGTAAATTTCTGGTTGCTGTATCGGTCCCTGGTTCAACTACCGCTACTTACTTCCTTCCTGCAAACTCTTTGGCAAACGAAAAAGACAGTATTTCACCAAAAGGAACCGGTTTGGAGTTCACAAATACATTCACGCAGTTTATGTCATATGGACATGTAGGCCTGGTTGGAATCAAATACGGACGTGGAGATGCACATATTGGGCAACGTTTCACCATTAATCCATCTGGAGCTGCCATGACTGTGGGGAATCAATTCGAAATCCAAAACGGATTCGTAACGGCTGGTGTTGTTGGTGATTATGCCTATACCATCATGAGTGGATATAGAGCTGCTGATAAAACCGTAGGAACCATGAACCGTATTGGACTTTCAGCAGGAGAACCCCAATTCCAAACGTTCAAAGTCAATCAATTTAATGGATTCGAAGGTAAGAATGCCGCATTGATAGGATTAGCCGATGGTAAAGACGACGCATTCTATACCAGTCTCCACTTCCACGAAAACACGGATATCGATAATGTTGTGGTAGCAAAAATAAACGCTAAAACATTAAAGACAGAAGCGGTCTATAGCGATTCACGTCTATCTATTTCTGGAGGTTTTTACCGTTCAGCTAGATATTCCCAAATCGGTGTTGCTTCTAATGGTGATGTCTATGTTTTCTCGGGCAATAACTTCGGAACTAAAAAAGCAGGAGCTTTGGTTATCAGAAAAGGCGCAACTACTTTCGACAAAGGGTACTTCTGGGATTTAGAAGCAGCATCTGCTGGTTATAGGTTCAGTAAGGTGTGGCCATTATTGGATGATATATTCTTGATTGAATTCTACAACAAGAAATATGAAGCTGGAAAGCAACCTGGAATGGATGCTTCCTCCCAATATGCGGTGGTAAACATGAAGGAGAAAAAATTCAATTGGGTAAAGGGAATCCCAACCTACAACAATATGCCATCAGGGCTTAGCTGGCCATATGTATTTGAAGGCAAAGCCTATGTCGGACTAACGGAACTAGATAAATTTCCACAATTCTATGCTATCGATCCTCAAACAGGTACTGCTAAAAAAGGATTGGTTGTCAAAGATGCCAATGTAATTCAGGCAGCAGCCTTTATTGAAAAGAAATAAAATTTGTTTATAGTAATAGTAAACCAGGTCAGGATCAATTTCTGGTCTGGTTTTTTTTCTAGCCCCTTACAACTATCCTCAGCCCATTGTCCCCGAATCTCAATTCTTCATCCCTATAATTCGAATCACCCAATTCGGCAATCATCTTTACATTGTTTAAGGCCTTTTGCAGATAGTAATTATTCCTATAACCGCGATCCTCCAAGAATTTCAACATTCCCTGCAGATCCGCAGCAGATAGCAATTGGGAATGCGCAGTTGTTCGGACTTCAAATTGAATGTTGGCATTCAACAAGATACCCAATGTTTCTTCAAAAGCTTCGAAGGAACCAGAAACAGTTATTTCATGAAAACGCTCTCCCAAGCCCTTGAAATCAAGCGCTACATAATCCAAAAGATCATTGTCAATAAGGCTTTTGATCAGCTTTGGTCTCGCGCCATTGGTATCGACTTTAATGAGGTACCCTAAAGATTTGGCAATCTTCACCAAGGACATCATATCTGGATGCATGGTACATTCCCCACCGCTAAAGACAACCGCTTGCAATAGGCCCTTTCGAGATTTCAAAAAAGCTTCAGCTTGATCGATGCCAATCTTACCTTTACCAAATACGATATCAGGATTATAACAATATTGGCAACGCATATTGCAGCCCACAAACCAAAGGATGCAGGCTGCTTTATTAGGGTAATCCAATAAGGTAAAAGGAGTTATATCATATAGAGCATTTGCCATATCCTTCTTGGAACAGGGTCCGCTGTTTATGCTCTCCTTGTTTACCGATATTGAAACTTTCAACAGGTCTATGATACCCCATTACACGAGTATAGACCAAACATTTACTGCGTTCTTGCTGATGTTGCTGCAACAATAGCAATCTTTCATTCTTCATGGTTTCCATATTCACTATTTAAATTATATTGATTCACGATTTCATCATCACATTTTGGGCAATATTCATGTTCCCCATTCAGGTATCCATGCACAGGACAGATACTAAATACAGGAGTTACCGTGATATAAGGCAATCTGAAATTGCTCAATACGGTCCTTACAAACAGCTTACAGGCTTCGGGAGTACTGATCTTTTCCCGCATGTACAGGTGCAGTACCGTCCCGCCGGTATACTTACATTGCAGTTGATCCTGCAGCAACAAAGCTTCAAATGGATCGTCTGTATGATTTACCGGAATTTGGGAACTATTGGTATAATATATCTGTTGATCTTGCCCTGCCTGCAGAATATCAGGGAAGCGTTTTTTATCTTCTTTAGCAAAACGATAGGTTGTCCCTTCAGCAGGTGTCGCTTCCAGGTTGTATAGATTGCCGGTTTCTTCTTGAAATTTTTTCAAGCGCTCGCGGATATAATCCAGGATCTCACTGGCAAATTCAATCCCCCAATCCGAAACAATATTCTCCTGATTGCCGGTATAATTGCGGATCATTTCATTCATCCCATTGACACCGATGGTTGAAAAGTGATTCCTGAAATGGGAAAGGTATCTCTTGGTATATGGATACAAACCATTATCGTACATTTCCTGAATAAATTTCCTTTTCTTTTCGAGGGTCGAGCGTCCGATTTCCATCAGTTCATCCAGTCGGGCAAACAGACCATCCCTATTTCCTTGGTACAGATAACCCAATCTGGCCATATTAATGGTTACCACACCGATACTGCCGGTCATCTCGGCACTTCCAAAGAGACCATTTCCACGTTTCAGCAATTCCCGAAGGTCAAGTTGCAAACGGCAGCACATACTCCGTACGGCATTCGGTTTATAGGCATCCGGATTTTCCTGTCGATCTCCATTTTCATCAATAAAATATTGGCTACCGATAAAGTTTTGAAAATAAGAGGACCCTATCTTGGCCGTGTTCTCAAACAGGACATCCACATTTTCTCCGTTCCAATCAAAGTCCTCTGTGATGTTCACGGTAGGGATAGGAAATGTAAAGGGCTGTCCATTTGCATCACCTTCGGTCATGACTTCATAATATGCCCGATTGATCATGTTCATTTCCGGCTGGAAATGTTTATAGGTCAAATCTTCCAAATCTTGAACGCCTCTTTCAAGCGCCAATGTTTTCAAGACTTCATTATTGATGCCCCTGAACAGATGTTTTCCTGCTTTGGTAGGGATTTGGTCCCTCAAGTCCTGTGGGACATTCCAATCGAGGGTAATATTGGTAAATGGAGATTGCCCCCAACGAGCAGGTACATTCAGGTTATAGACGAAGCTACGGATAGCTTTCTTGACGTCAATCTGGCTTAGGCAATCCTTAAAGACATAAGGTGCAAGATAGGTATCAAACGAACTGAAGGCCTGAGCTCCTGCCCATTCACTCTGCAGAATGCCCAAGAAATTGGCCATCTGGCCCAAGGACTCCCTGAAATGCGAAGGTGGATTACTATCAACCCGACCCCTGACACCATTGAAACCTTCATCCAACAACACCCTTAGACTCCAACCGGCACAATAACCGGTTAAACAATCCAAGTCATGTATATGGATATCAGCGTTACGATGGGCATGACCTTCAATCCTATTGTAAACCTTATCCAACCAGTAATTGGCAATGATCTTTCCAGCAGTATTGTTCACCAAACCGGCATTGGAAAATGAGTTATTGGCATTCGCTTGGATACGCCAGTCGTTTTGGTAAATGTATTCCTCGACAGCATGACTACTATCCACATAAGTACTGGAATCTACAAAACGATCGATATGCTCACGTTGTAATTTTCGGGTATGGCGAAACAACATAAATGAACGCATCACCTGAAAATATCCAGCTGCATAGAGCTTTCTTTCTATGACGTCCTGAATGTCTTCAACATCCAAGAGGTCGGCATTTTGCTGTTCGTCCAGAATGGTTTCTATGATCTGCTCATCATAAGGAACAGACACACTTTCGAATGCCTTTTTTATGGCATCTTCAATTTTATAGGAATGAAAAAGTTCAAGAGAACCATCACGTTTGATCACGTTTTTCATAGGCATGGTTTTAGAATGAGAGATAGATTTCAAGAATTATATAAAGCTAACCACAAAAGCCCCAGTATTTTATGAGGCGAAACATAAAGGCCTATTTTGTGCAAAAAATTAGAAAGAAAAGTTGATCTGGGCTATTAAATTGCGTCCAGGTCTAGCAATCTTCATGATATCTTGATGGCGAAAATAATATCTATCAAAGATATTTTCCATCCTCAAGTTGGCGGTTAGTTTTTGCTGCTTTATTTGGAATGCCTTCCGCACCGCAACATTGAACAAGGTTGCTTTGGGTGTAGCGGTATCCCCATAAATGGCGGAACTCACTTTATTTTGTTTAGCAAAATAACTTACTTCAAATTGCGCCACATAGCCCTTATGGCTAAAGAGGAAAGTATTATTATTGGTAAAAGGCGAAATCAACGGCAGGTAATTGCCTTCAAAATCCCTTCCTTCGGAATAGGCTATGGTGCTCAACCACTCCAGATTCTTTAGGAACTTGATCTTCATGGCCATTTCAGCCCCCATCAGATTGGCATGTTCCAAATTCTGATGTTGTTTCACCCCAGTAGCGCCAATGGTCATCACATGAAAGTCAGGATTAATCCTTCCGGCAATGTAGTCCCTGAAATAGTAGTTATACAGATTTGCCTCCAATCTAAGCCAAGGAAGCTGATAGCTTAGACCAAAGCTTGCCTGTAGTGACTTCTCGGTTTTCAGATCCACATTACCTAGGTAATCATAGCTATCCAACCGGTTGAACAGATAGAACCCATAATATTCCTGAAGACTGGCACTGCGGTTCGCATATCCAATCTTTGCCATCCAATGCAAATTGGCAGATGGATGATAATGGCCGGTCAGATTAATGTTTCCAAGGTGATTTGAACCATCGAGAGGAGCATCTGTTAAGCTAGATAGCTGTTCTTTCCCTTGCTGGCTATAGATACTGGAGTTCGCTAAGCTATAGGTTCCCATAAAGTCCAGCATCCATTTTTCATTCAGATAGTATCTATCTGACAGGTCCAAGCTCAGCAAACCTCGCTGTACATCGGGCAGGGTAAACATAAACATAGGATTACCTTCTTTTGGATACATGGTCATATTGGCTGTCAACCTATTGATGTATCCATTTAGCCTTGCTTGCAAATGATGCTTGGCAAACTGATATCCCGACTCGGAATAAAAGCCAGCAGTCCATGATAGACCGGGCATATCCATGTGCATCGGAACAGTTTCCGCAGGTCTTTTGCTATCATCCATAGCATGGTCTATATGGTTGAAATAAATCTTAGATCGAATTTCATTCAGCCCTACTTTGCCGGCATTATAGACATGCGTCAGGGAAACAATATTTGCATTGGCAAAAGCAACATCCATGGTCAATGCAGGGTACCCAATATCCTGACCATAATCGGCAAGATATTGGGCAAGTATTTGATTCTTGGAATTCAACTTATAGGTCGCAGCAATAGATCCATTCCATTTCTGGAACTGCGAATTTGGAACAATTGTCCTGTCCGCCGCTTTATAGTTCTGTGCTTTTCTAAAAATTCCGTTCACGAGGAATGCAAATTTATCCGAACTATATTGCAGTGATGCCAAGGTCTGAACAGCTTGTGAGTTCGATTCATAACCTGTCCCTAGCATTCCATTCAATTGAGGTACTTTGGAAAGTTCCGGATTGGCAAGTTTGAAGTTCATTCCTCCCGCCATTCCCCCAGCATAGCTGTTGAATGATGGGCCAATATTCACATTGATCTGCTTCAAGTTACTGGGCTCAATGTAAGAGCTGATAGGATCCATACGATCGGTACATGCTCCAAAAATCGCCATTCCATCAATTGTCAGATTGATCTGCGCAGCATTTAGGCTACGGATGGTTGGTTCCCAGGCATAATTGCCCCTGCGAACCATCTGTACCCCAGCTATCCTGTCCAAGATCTGGTCAATATTCGCTTGTTTAGAAGCTCGTTGTTCATTTTCAAGCTGCTTATTTACTGAAACCTGAGTACTTACCACCACTTCCTCAATGGCAACATTCTTCAAGGTGTCATGATGATGATGCTGGGCTTGAACAAATTGTCCAGCCGCCAGGAAGCAAAAACTTAAAATAAAAGAAACCCTTTTCATAAGCCCTAAATTTTAACGAGTCCTAACAATTTTATTGATCCTTATTATCTAAAAAAGAACATCTAGAAAGACATCTTTCCCTAACTGGGTTTCACCCTTGCTGATATTGAAGAACAGTCTCCAATCTCCAGACATACTGAAATTCACTTTTCCTTTATAAATTCCTGCACCTGAACCCTGTGGGTTTACATTATTGCTGGAGCCATGGTTCATGGAAGTCATTTCGGGATGGAAATCTAATGTCAATCCGTCCTGAACAGGAAATGAAAACATATTTTCCCTCCAGAAAACCATCACTTCCAAATCATTGATTCCAATCTTTGGGGAAGAAGGTTGTACCAAGGTCAGGATGTAGCGTTTATTATCAGGTGCAGTGAAAGACTTCACAGGAACATTACCCGTGGCTGCAGGTTTGATCACGACCGGAAAGTTCAGCGTTTCATTATTGATTTTCAGGTCAATTGCCCAAGTTCCATTATCCGCAGTAGGCATGGTAAAAACCACAAAACCTTGGAAGGCATCAACGGCAGAATTGAATGCAAATTTACCGATAGGTGCACCATGTTTCATGGTACCCATATCCATCACTGGAGAAAATTCTATCTTATCTGTAGCATTAGATTTTCCATCTTTCAAAACTCTGACATAAACTTGTTGATAACCTACAACCAGATCCTTATCAGCCAAGAGCTGGACTTGCGTTGAGGCATTTATCGTTTTTTCAGCAATGATCATTTTATCTTCCAAAGGATTTTCCAAACCATCGTCCTTTTGGCAAGAAGCCATCGTCAGAGCAAATAAACTCCAACAGATCACATAGATTACATTTTTCATAGTAGTATTAATTTAGTTTTATTGTCTATTCAATTGTTCCCTTCCCGCCTCGGTCATCAGATCAGGTGACCATTCCGGTTGCCAGACCAGTTCTAATATGATTTCTCGGTCAGGAAAGGTGTTTTCCATACTTTTTTGCACCGCCTGCGTGATGGACCCTGCCATCGGACAATAGGGCGTCGTTAAGGTCATTTGAATCTGTAGCTTGTCGCTCTTTGTAAAATCAAATCCATAGACCAAGCCCATATCAATAATGTTTATCCCAAGTTCTGGATCCATGACTAGCATCAGCGATTGTATCGCCTTCAATTGCTCCGAAGCAAACGGAGATGTAAAATCAACTTCCATATTCCTCCTTCCTCTTATGAGTCAGCACCTTCAAAACATTCATTAAGTAAGAAACGGAAAGAAGGACCCATAGGATAGAACTGACAGTGATCAACCATTTGATTTTGAAGCCAACCGCCAGCACGGTCAGTGATAAACCTGCAAGGAACAGAATGTATTGGACCTTTAATAATTGATGGCTATATAGGTCTTTCGGCATGGGCACATTGGCCATTCCGTTCAAGTTTTTATACTGAATGTTCCAAATAATAAATGGCAGGGTCTTAAAGGTCATACCCAAGATTATTCCCGTTATCCAACCCAAGAATATCCAAACCATATAGAGGGTAACCCAATTCCCTGACTCTTGATTAATTACGAGTGGCAAACTTGCAAAAGCAGCAAACAGACTACCAATGGATAATAAGCTATGCTTGATAGGGATCTCTATTTTTTTTCGAAGCCTGTTCTTTAAACAGTCCTGAATAAATACCCCCCAACTGATGACACCCGCAAGGATCAATGTTCCGCATAGCAGAAGTTTGTAATCCACTTGATTTCTATATCCGTGAACCAGGAACATGATCAACCCTGTATTGATCAGGGTAACAGAAATAAACAATGCTTTTCTCTTGATCGATTTACCCATGACGAACATGGGGATCATCTTTGCCCCTGCCCCGAGGATCAGTTGTAGAAACCATCCCGCTAAACCAGCATGGGCATGCAGTTTCAAGATATCCAAATGATTCTTGGAAATATAGTGATGCCCTAAATTAATGGCCAGCAATAAACCTACAGTTGTAGTGAAACATAACCAGAATGCGGAAAACATGAAAAACAGATTGAATTCTAACGATTTTTCATGGTTCTTACTGGTCATCCATATGACCAGGAAATAGATATAAGATGCCAAGCAAACTAGGGACCCACCTAAAATCAGGACCCAATCAGTACGGAAATTCCAAAAGCTATGGATCAAGAGACAGCTACCTACGGTTAACGGGAAATAGCTGAACAAAGCTAATTTAGGGGAGAACAGAGTTTGCTCAAATATGACCGGCACTAATTGATAGGCTGCCCCAAATATGATCATGGTGCCCCACCCCAAGGCTAGGGTATGGACTATAGCTAGAACCTTAGGTTGAAAATAATGTCCTAGGATTTGGCTCCCCGTCAAAACCAACAGGATGCTGAAAACTAGGAAAAAGATAGCCGCCGTAGCAAAAAATGGCACAACTACATATCCTTTAGTGGCATTATCCATCGAACTTAAAGTCATATCTCTTTACTTAAGGATGAATTAATATTCTCACATCTCCTTCGGCAATTTCGCTGACAAATACCCGATAAGGTAGATTGCCCAATTCTTCCAACAGGTAAAGGGGTACTTTCTTGTGTTGGACAAAAAGGCCTTCATTCGCTTTTAATTGGCCCAAGGTTTCCAAGATACGCTCAATAGGTTGTGGCATTGGCAAACTCCTAACATCCAACTCTACCATATCGAAACTCTTCTTATTCAGTATCCCTTCGATCACATCAAAGGATACAAACGATATCATGGACTCTATTTTGGCCACCACCTTTTCTCCCATTGGCTTATAGAAATATGTATGAAATTCCGTTTTTGAAACTTCATCGGTATAACTGAATGCGCCTTTATCTTCCAGTCGGCTAATAAGTGGGAATGGCAAAAATGTATTGATGATTTCCAAAACTGCCTTTTCAGGAAGTGTTTTATAAGCTGCCATGATTTCTTTTAATGGATCACGGTCAGCATCTAGAATTGGCCTGACATCCAATGGAACAATCTGTTCACATTCCAGTAGCCAGCCTGGTTTATTTTGTACTTTCTCTAATTCAGAAGTCTTGGGCCTAGAATCCTCTTCCCATGTAAAACCCAGTGGCTCCAGAACACGTCTAAAGTCATCTACAGAACAGTTTGCAATCTTTGCAGCTTCCATGATATTGACACGAGGAGTCAAGACCTTACGCAATATTGGAATTTTGATTTTCCGTAAGGGTTTCGCTATTGATGCAATGGCATCAATGCACAACTCATTAGCTTTGATAAGCTCTGAGATTTTTGTGAATTGATTGATTATCATGGCAAAAATGAATTTTATGACAATGTATAAAACCGTCAATCGGACCTGTCATTTGTTTGGCATAGTACCAATTGCCGTACTCGCTCCTATAGATCCTTCTTTTTAAAATACCTGACCGACAGCCATAGTGGAATGCTCGCCCACAAAAACAGGACAGCAATTGTAATGCTCATGCCGAGGGCATTTCCAAAGAAGTCTCTAAAAATTGCTCCAGTATAACCCATCATGGCGGAAAGGTCGAGTTGCAAGAGGATCAAGATCCGACAGACATCGATGGGGTTGAACATGGACAATCCAACCATAAAGTTCTCGATTGGGTAGTCCGAAAATTGGAACAACATAAATAAGACCAAGGCATCGAACAGCAACCCGAAATACAACCACAAGAGGATTGCAAGTCCGATACCTTTGGATTTGTCCCGAATCAATACAGAGGTCCACAAGGCTATTGACACAAAGATCACAGAAAGCAATAACCCGCATCCGACCAAAATTAATCCAGAACTGCTGAAAGCATAAATGAGGGTTGGTATCCCTACGCCTATAAAAAAGGATAGACATAAAGTACCTGCCAGACCTGCAAAGATGTTCAGCCAAATATTCCCCCGCTTCAGGGGTTGACTCACTAATAAACAAATAAATTCAGCACTATTATAGAGGTATATGCTTGAAAATACGATACTTACCAGAGGAACAACAAAAAGTACAATGTTCAATAAACTCACCAATCCTTTTTCATAATTATCTTCCATACTGAACACACTTACTGAAAGGGCAAAGAGTAAAACGGTATAGAAAATGATGGTTTTATTTCTCAGTAAATCAACAAAAACGTAGCGTATAATTTTATTCATGGATAGCCTATTTAGTTTGATTTGGAACAGACATGACCTGCGCAATTGCTTTAGACAATTTATCTGTACCTGTATCTATCTTTAACTGTTGAAGTGATTTATGGAACATCAGTTTCCCTTCTTGCAGATAAATGATTTGGGAAACTAGATCGTCAAGGTCACTGAGCACATGTGAACTGATAATGATCAGTTTATTTTCATTCATGACCTTCTGGATCTTACTTTTCAATATTTCGGAGGAAAGAGGATCTAGTCCGGCCGTCGGTTCATCCAGGATCAAAGCCTTTGGATTAAAAAGAAAGGCCAAGCAGGCACTAACTTTTTGCCGAGTTCCGCCAGACAAGGTCCCCATACGCTTATCCAACAGGGCCGGTAGGTGGAATGCATTGTACAGATCCAGGTCTAACTGATCCTCGGGCATCTTCCGAATATCTTTCATCATATCTAAAACCTGTCCTATGCTCATATTCTCCGGATATTGGCCAATCTGTGGCATATAGCCGATCTCCTTTCTGTAAGAATATTTATTTTGAATATTTTCGCCGTCAAATTTGATAATCCCTGAACTGGGAACTACCATGCCCAAAACAGTTTTGATTAGCGTGGTCTTTCCACTTCCGTTTGGACCTATCAAGGCGACACATTCTCCCCCATTCAAGGAAAGGTTAATATCTTTCAGCACCTTAAACTTGCCAAAGTCTTTGAAAATATGTTGGATTTCGATCATAATTAAACTGATTTCATACGTGGTTTTTCATCTTTCAACCCTTCTGGGGTCAAACTAGGCAACAGTTTTTCTGTACGATCAAACAGCGTCACCATAAAACTTCTAAAAAGCAACATGGCAGATGGATAGCGCTCGACCAACATGGAAAATAAACTTACTGGGCGGAAAGGAATATCCCCAATCCCATCCTTATCCAGATCATAGCCTTCATATTTATCCCAATAATTATTTTCAAAATTGTTAAGGGTCAACGTTCCATTGGTTGCCACATCAAATGTGTTTTGCAAGAAATTATTATTCTTAAAATCATTGTCCATACAACTCGCCTGGATTTTTACGCTCCATCCATTTCCTTGAAAAAGGTTGTTCTCGATTTGGATCCTATTGGAACCTTCCATAAAAATTCCGGCGGTATTGCGATCAAATGTATTGTTGATTATTTTACTGTCTGATATATCTTTTAGGAGCAGACCATAAGCGGAATCCCCCCAGTTTTCTTCAAATTTATTGTTCTCCATATGTACATTCTTGGTGTACATAACGGCCACTCCGGCACCATTTGCCCGGAATATGTTTTCTATATAGCTGTTGTCATGTGAAAACATGAAATGCAGGCCATATCTCAGGTTGCCCTCTGAGCGGTTTTTGTTGACATGGGTATGGGTTACAAATTCTAGATAGATGCCATCCCGATGTCCTAAGATCTCATTGTTCTCAATGAGTAGGCTGTCCGATTTCCAACCATGGATACCGTTTCCGATCAATTGTTCGGCCGTTCCATAAGCCTGGATCTTGTTACCCCTGATCTCCAGATGTTTGGAGTTTTGGGAATAGACCCCAAAGAAATTATCATCCAATACATTGTTGATAATGTTGACATGATGGGTATTGTAAATCTTTATTCCCGCTACATCATTGATGGAGGAATGTCCAGAGCCCTTGATCTTAAATCCTTGAATATGGACAAAGGGTGATTTTACGGAGATTGGCTCATGTTTTTTCTCTCCATCCAATGTCGGCATGCCCTCACCGATCAGGCTGATAGCTTTGTCGATGATAATATTTCCCTCCTTATAGGTTCCAGATTGAACCAGTACGGTATCGCCTTTTTTTGCCAGGGCAATCCCTTGTTTTATGGATGTCACCGACTGATTTTTGCCTACTTTAATGGTAGTGGCATGAGACATGCCACCTACCATAAATAAACAAATCAACGCACTAAATATCTTCCAAACTGATCTTCCCATGATGCAGGTTTTATTTCCAAAGGTCTTCCCAACTAAGGGCGGTACCTCCTAATTCAGCTTTTGTCTTTTCCAGATCCTCTGTCTTTTCAAAGGCTGCAATATTTCCACGCATAGGGCTTTTCAGCTCTTCGCTTTTCAAATAGAACATCTTGTCTGCTGGCAACAATTTATTACTGCTATAGTCCGGTAAAAAATAGGCTGCAACCTCTTCCTTTTTCACGTTGCTTTCCTTCACAAAGGAAATCATGCATTGTACATCGTCGAAATTGTAAACTCGGCCTTTTTTAGTCTGCAACTGTGTGCCAAATCGAGCATCGCTAATGGTCATTTTGCAATAAGCACATTGGTCAGAGCCATATTTTATGGGCTTTGGTTCACTATTGCCTTGACATGCTTGCAATCCAAACATGATCAGAAGGACACTGCTCAAGCAGATAAGAAATATCTTAGTTCTGTTCATTTTTAAGTTTTTTAGAAGTTTTCGTTTTGCGCCATTCTTGAATGACACAAAAAGCCAAAATAATTCCGCAAAGGATAAAAATCCAACCACCAATATCGGGAACGGAATAAGCTCCGAAATTCAACAGCTTTTTATAGCCGATCAATGGAGGAGTATAGGACATTCCTGGTACTTTGATCGGTGCATTCGGGTCAAGGTTATGTCCATAGTTGTACTCCCAAACATAGAAGTCTACCATGGCTACGATCCCAAATAGCAAGAATGCTCCAAATAAATAGTATACCCACTTTCTTTTGTTGGCAAGACCGACAACGGTAAAGGCCAATGCAAAGAATCCAATGATATAAGGAAGGACTGTGAATTCCTTAAAATCCTCCTTATGTAGGGTTTTCATGCCGATATAATGGTTCAATCCGTTGATGATATCCACCTGTCCAGACAATTTATGGCTGAATATCTGCAGTTCCAACCCTTCTGGGTATTGAGCTGCATCCAGCTCAATACGCCAAATCGGAAGGAAGATGACTGCTACTAAAGCCAGACCGCATAGTACCAATAAGACACGGTGCAAGACTGACAAGTTGTTTGTAGATTTCATCTCTATGTAGCTTTAGTTAGTACTCTCTTTAGGCATGTTTGTGCCAACGCTGTAGGTCAACGGAACATTATTTCCTTTCTTCGAAATACGGATATAACCTTGCATTTCCTGGTGCAATGCACTACAGAAGTCCGTACAATAGAATGGGAACACACCAACACGGTCTGGTACCCATTTTAAGGTCTGGGTTTCTCCTGGCATAACCAAAAGCTCGCCATTTTTGGCGCCTTTTACGGCAAATCCATGGGGCATATCCCAGTCTTGCTCAATATTAGTTACGTGGAAATAGACCTCATCGCCTAATTGAACACCCTCAATATTGTCAGGGGCAAAGTGGGAACGGATAGAAGTTAGGTAAACATGGATCTGGTTACCCTTACGTTCTACGCGAGCTTCACTCTCTCCTTTTGTAGCATGTGGGTTCGTATTTTCTTCGATTTTGAAGATCTTAACGCTCTTGTCTACGACTTTGTCTGCCTTGATTGCTTGCGCATAGTGCGGCTCACCGATTGTAGGGAAGTCCAAGATCAACTGCATCTTGTCTCCTGAAATATCAAAGATCTGCGCACTTTGTGACAATTCAGGTCCTGTAGGAAGGAAACGGTCTTTTGTAATCTTGTTATAAGCAACCACATATTTTCCATAAGGATTTTTGGTATCACCACCAGGGATCATCAAGTGACCTGTTGAATAATAAGTGGGAACACGGTCAATAACTTTCAATGTCTTCACATTCCATTTCACCAATTCTGAGGATACGAAGAATGAAGTGATCGCATTTCCTTTTTCATCAAACTCAGTGTGCAATGGACCTAAACCTGGTTTTTCAACCTCGCCATGTAATGCTGCTTCATATTTAATGATTGGAATACCACCGAATTCACCTTCGAATTGTTTTCCAGCAATCGCTTTTTGGATTTTATCGAATGAGAATACTGGAATTAAAGCGGCAAGTTTACCTGAACCTACAATATATTCACCCGTAGGGTCAACGTCTACACCGTGAGGTGATTTAGGACAAGGGATATAGTAACACAATCCTTCTAACTCTTCTGCCTTCAAGACGATAGTTTCCGTTTTGAATTCAGTAGAAGAAGTATGTGATTTTTCATCGTACTTGTTGTGGGCATATTTCAGACCAGTAACCTTTTTACCTTTACCAGCTTTTAAATATTCCTCTGCTTTTTTCCAGTTTACTGCTAAAACAAAGTCTTTGTCATTTTTAGACGCATTTACCTCTAACAAGGTGTTTGCTTGTTCAGTGTTATAGGTAGAGAAGAAGAACCATCCATGAGATACACCTTTACCAGCACGACTTAAATCGTAGTTGACTCCAGGAGTTTCAATCTGGAAGGATAATTCCATGTTTCCACTCGTTTTGTCTACACTGACAAAGCTCAATGAACCACGGAAGTTCTGCTTAAAGGTATTGATAGGCACGTCGCCACCTTCACCATCTAAAGGAACCGAAAAACGCGTTCCTGCTACCACATACTCTGTATTTTCAGTGATATAAGGTGATGAGTGGTTACCCCCACTGTTCGGAAGTTCAAGGATCTCTGCTGTACGGAAGGTAGTCAAGTCGATACGCGCAATACGTGGTGTATTGTTGGCATTGGCAAATACCCAACGTCCGTCATAGTTACCGTCGGTTTTTGATAATTGAACGTGGTGCAAATCATCCCAAGGCACATTACCATGGGAAGTTTCCAGCATAGGTTTCGTTTCTTCACTGAATCCCCATCCTTTTTCAGGATCCACGGAGAATACCGGGATGACCCTTAACAAACGTCCTGAAGGCAATCCGTATACAGACATCTGTCCACTGAAACCACCTGATACGAAGTTGTAAAACTCATCGTATTTTCCTGGAGCGACATAGGTCTTTTCTGCGGCATTACCACTGACAGCTTCACCCGCCCCTTTGGGCTTACAAGCTTGGAATGAAGTGAGCAGCGTGGCCACAGCAATCCCTGATAGAAAATATTTTTTAAATTCCATTATAGTATGATTTAGATATAATAACTTGCTTTCGAATTATTTCACACCATCATTTTGACGCATAAATTCCAAGATTTTGCGGGCATCATCGTCTGTTAAGTTTTGGTTAGGCATACGCACTAAACACAATTCCAATTGCGCTTGCAACTCAGGGTCTTTATCCAACATCGCATCTGGGTTGGTAATAAAGTTCATGATCCATTCTGGTTTTCTACGTTCTGAAACGCCTTTCCATCCTGGTCCAACCAATTTCTCATCGGTCATCTTGTGGCATGATGCACACTTTAAATCTACAATGGTCTTGCCTGCTTCAGCCATCGCTACATCCAGCTTGGCGCCTAGGTCAACTGTTGTAAATTTTCCTTCTCCGCGGTTAGGGTCATAGGAGCTTGCGTCAGTACCAGCATCGCTAGATGCGGCGGCTGTTTCCTCTGGGAAGGAACGTTCTGATTTTTGTTCACTATTGTTTGATGAACAGGCATATATGAACATGGCCATCAAAAAGAGTACGGTTAATTTTTTCATAGTTTCTTAGATTTTTTTGAATTCAATCAATGATTGTGTATTACGTTTATTACAAAGGTACCGGCAAGCTTGAGGCTAATTTTATGAGGTAAATCATAATTTATTGATTAACAGTATTGATTTATGGTAATCAACCCTGCATCCTATTGACTATTAGAGAATTAAGTCTAATTTTGATTCTAATCACTATTTTGAGTGACTACCATCAACTATGAAAACAGTCTTTCTGGATAGATTTGTCTTAAATAGAAAGACATAAAACAAACAAGGATATGATCCCATCCGAGTTACTTATTGAAAAAGGCGCAACCGTTAAAAAAGTGGAAAGCGCAGAAGTGATATTCCATGAGAATAGTCCTTCAAATTTCTATTATCAGGTGATCAGTGGACGAGTAAGAATTTGCAACTTCCTTGCCGACGGTAAAGAAGTATTGCATAAGGTCGTCTGCGCAGGCGAGGGATTTGGGGAGGTGGCCATACTTGATAACGGTTACCATGTGGCGACTGCCATCGCAGACAAACCATGTACCATGCTAAAGTTATCCTCTAGCGCATTTATGGAGATTCTAAGCGATTACCATAGCATCATGCTCTTGGTAACCCAACGAATTGCAAGAGAACTTCGGTTCAAGCTCTTCATGACGAAAATGATCTGCAGCTATTCGCCGGAGGAAATCCTGATCCATCTGCTCAATAAATTAAACGATGAAAACAAACTCATCTGTGGGGAATGTCATCGATTGATGTTGACCAGGCAACAATTGGCTAATATGACCGGGTTAAGGGTGGAAACCATAATCCGAGCCATGAAAAACCTTGAAAAAGAGGAAAAACTTTCCATTATCAAAGGAAAGGTATTTATCCCGACTTATTGCACTGGAAAGGTCCAAGGTTAATTAGCTTAGAAAAAAGGAATGTCAGCAACACTCAAATTTAATTCTGCAAAAGATTGGACTCTACTAACCATGTTCAGTTTTCTGATCGTGGGAATCTATGGTCTATTGATGCGCCTTAAATTTCTCTTTCCCCTACCCTTCCTGGATCAAAAAAACCTGATGCATGCGCATTCGCACTTTGCATTTTCGGGATGGGTTTCTCAAGCGATCATGATTTTCTTGATCTTGATCGTTACTGGAAATAACATGGAAAAGAGCTTTCCCAAAATTTATAGGAATATCCTATTAGCCAATTTTCTGGCATCCTTGGGCATGCTGATCTCATTTACCATTACGGGTTATGCCTTTCTCTCTATTACATTCTCCTTCTTGGTCGTGTTGGTCTCCTATTGGTTTGCGATCGTTCTCTGGAAAGACCTCAATAAATCCTCTGTTCCAAAAGCGATATTGATCTTGATCAAAGCCGCAGTAATATATAATGTTCTCTCATCGATTGGCACATTTGGCTTGGTTTACCTGAAGGTAACCCATCAACTGGATCCATTGAAACAATTGGCCTCTGTCTACTTCTATCTGCATTTCCAATACAATGGCTGGTTTTTCTTTGGCTGTTTTGGTTTGTTGAACCATTGGATTTTCAAAAAATTTGGCCAGAGTATCATTAGCCCGAGGTTCTCATGGCTGTACATCTCAACAGTTGTTCCTGCTTATTTTCTGTCTGTACTCTGGTGGAAAGGATTCCCTAATTGGCTTTATGGATTATTGCTGCTAACCGTTTTGGTACAAATCTTCCTATGGGCAAAATTCCTTATCAAATTCTTTGCTGCCAAAAAGAAAACGGATGCATTACAGTTAAGTAAAGTTGTCTTTATCTTATGGTCCTGTGTGGCCTTAGCGGTCTGCATCAAATTGATCCTGCAAGCGATCTCCATTATTCCGGCCTTAAGCCAATTGGTCTATGGCTTTAGACCGATCGTTATTGCCTACCTACATTTGGTATTATTAGTAATTATTTCCTTATTTTTATTGGGCAACGCCTTCAACAGTCAGGCACTAAAAATGAATAAGGGTATTGGAATCGGGGTCTATGGCTTATTGCTCGGGATATTCCTCAATGAATTTGTGCTAATGATCCAAGGAATCGGAGGTCTTATGCGTCATAGCTTCCAAAGAACCCACGAAACCCTAGGGATTGCAGCAATCATAATAGTTATCAGCATCTGCCTGATTATACATAAGCAGATTTTCGGTTCTCCAAAAGGAGAATCACTGGAGAAATCAGAATAAGAGCAAAAGCACTTATTTCAGGATAATATTTTAGCTATTCCAATCAAGTGGTTTCCCCGTATCTAAGTTTACTCTCATTCGAGACACATTCCGAATTTTCCGAATATGCCTCGAATAAGACTAAAGCTATACTCGAAACAAATGGTCGAATTTGAAAGAATTTGGAGCTAAAATAGTCAGCTACAAAAGGTCATTTTACTTAATGGAAATGGATAAAATAAAATTAAATTTACCAGTAGAAATGAGAAAAAGATATGGAAAACAAGAATTATCCTGTGCTTTTGGTTGCCGATAAGCTTCAATTGGAAAATGTCTCAAAATATAAGACCGAGAAAGAACAATTCGAACAATTAGCCAATCATATAGATGAACTGGTTTCCACAAATTTCAATAAACTGATCAGTATCCTTTATCGAATCGATGTCTCCGAAGAAAAAGCTAGACGGGCATTGGCCGAAGAAGCAGGCATTAGGTCCCCCGGACATACTCTAGCCCGACTATTGATCGAGCGAGAATCCGAAAAAATCAAGTATAGGGAAATGTACAAGAAAAGATAAGGTTACACCCTATTTAACTTATATGGAAAAACCTTTCCAGATGCCCATTGCGCCACATATAAATTATCATCATCATCCACACAGACATCGTGGGGATGAACAAATATCTTGTCTTGTTGCTGCATAGTCTTTAAGGTTCCATCTTGGTAAACAGGTTCTGTACCCCCTATATTGCTGACCACCTTTTTGTTTTTGTCCAGGATGGTAACAAAGCCCGAACCTGCAACATCCATATTTGGAGACCTTAAAACTGCCGCATAAACATGGTTCCCTTTGATCACAGGTCTACACACACATTCTCCAGGCAGCTGGATAATCTCCAACAATTTCCCTGCAGTATCAAATCTTTTAAAGCAGTTCCTCGTTCGGTCTGTAATCAAAAGGCTTTTTTTACCTTTTCTTTTGTCAAAGGCAATTCCATGCGCATTATCAAGAAATTGATCTCCTTCTCCTCGACCGCCAAAATGATTGATCAATTTACCTTTACTGTCATAGTGTAGGATATGTTGAGCGCCATAGCCATCGGCAATATAGATGTCGCCATTATCATCGATTGCAGTTTCCGTAGGTACAAATTCCTCTTTTTTATGGTAAAGCCCAATTCCTAGAGGAGCATCAATGGTCAGGAGGACCTTTCCTGAAAGGCTGGTTTTATAGACCTGATGTTTATCGGTATCGGTAATATATAGGTAATCAGTTCCATTTTCATTATGCAAGGTCAGGCCATGACCTCCGGGGAAGTCATTTCCCCAACTTTCCAATACTTTACCGTCCTTATTGAAGACAATGACGTTATTCTTTGTTTCATTGGTCAGCAAGATGATCCTACCCTTTTTATCCTGTACCATTTCATGGCAATCATTAACCGTTAATTTCGGGTTATGTTTAGTTGCCCAAGCCGTATCCAGACTATACTTCATGCTATTATGACCATAAACGATGTTTTTCGGTTTGGAAAACAAGTCTTTCATGATCAACAAACTCCCTGTTAGGACAGTAGATTTTTGGATAAATGCTTTTCTATTCATGATGTAGATTTATAGGTTAAATACCAGTTATTTTAATATGATTTCATCCACAAATAACCAAGGTGGGTTACCATCTCCGGGAAAACCTTGTGGAATTTTAGGATAGTGCTTTGTTTTCAGTCGAATAAAACTGATTTTCTGATTTGGGATAGCACAGGCAATCATTCGTTTATAGCGCACCTTATCCACCTTATCCAGATCAAGTTTGACCTTGTTCAGGAGTTTCAGGTTCAGGGAATCCGTTCCACCCCAAATTTCAACGTATTTTGGCGGGTAGATATGTTCATTATAGGATTGTTTAATGCTGAGAGCAAGGGTATCCAAGGCAATAGCTTGATCAAAGGACATTGTGGTCGATAGATCATTTCCTTGAAAACCCAGCCATTTACCATCCGCGTTATTATTTCCACCGCTTTCCAGATCAAAGAAGCTTTGCTCCTTTCTAGCCTTATATTGTTGATTGGGTTTAGTTTCCAAAACGATTGTGTTTGGACTAAAGGATGTGGCATAGAAACTTTGATTGATTTCATTGCTTGGTAACCAACCATCTTTTACGGCTTTAACCCGCAACATCGCGTCTTTCTTCAATAGGACTGGCTCTTTGTAAATTTTGGCTGTTGAAGAATCAGGATGAGTTCCGTCCAGCGTATATCGCAATTGCACGCCTACAATGGGGTGGCTTAAAGAAAGGCTGATTTCTTTTTGGAAAAAGCTTCGGTTAGGATTTATCCTTGGTGGCGTAAGGGCCAACTTTTGCGAATCATCGGTTTTAAATCCAGCATCTATTTTGATTGTTGGAAAATCTTTCCGGATAGCCTCCAGTTCTGCAGGTTTCAATGCAGTATTCCAAACGAATATCTTTCTCATATTTGGCAGTTTGACCAGAGATTTTATTCCATCAATAGACACTCCAGTACCGATTAGACTAACACTTTTCAGATTTTCATGGTCCTTCAACAAAGCTAGATCCTCATTTGTGATCTTGCTATTATTGAGGTTTAGCGTCCGGAGGTTTTTAAATTTATTGAGCGTTTGGATGTCCGCCTTTTTTATCGGCATGGAACTCAGGTTTACGGAGACTACCTGGTCCGCTATAGGCGAAAGTTCAGAAAGGGATTTATCGGTAAAGAAATCCTTTCCATAAAAGTTTACATCCAATGCCGGAGAGCCGGCATCCAAAGGATTGATGATCCTGTAGGGTGTGTTCAATTTCTTCACTTCAGCCTCATCGGCAGCGGCGAATTCATAGGTCTCTGTTCCCGCAAAGCCATAGACAGATTTGACCGCCTGAAAGAGGGTATCCTGAACGGCGAAGGCAGAAAGCGGAAGATCAAATTTACCACCGCTCTGTATCCAAGCTCGTAAAAGAGATACCTCATCGATACTCAATTGAGGTTTCCCTTTAGGAGGCATTTTATGTTTATGTTCAATATCCAGGAGGATACGTTCGATCATTAAACTGGTCAAGGCATTACCTGCGGTAAAGACCTTTCCATTGTCCCCTCCTTTTAAGATTGATGTACTATCAGATAGGACAAGTCCACCCTTAGGTTTACTTGAATTATGGCAGCCTACGCATTTTGCCTGAAGGATAGGCATAACCGCATCCTCAAAAACAATAGCGGTTTCAGCATCCAATTCCTTTGATTTCTTTTCCATGATGGGCGACATGATAAAATCCTCACCATGGGTAAGGGATGCACCAAAATGCCCAACAAGAAGCAACAGAATGATGGAAACATTCATACCGAGGGCAAAGACTTTCTGGTATTTGCCACTGGAGTTGAATCGGATAAAAGCCAGTAAGGCAAGTGTCAATAGGGATAGGCCAACTCCGGTATATTTATGTATTTCATAGGTCGTTCCTTCAAATCCTCCTTCCTTAGAAAGTAACAGCCCCATGATGACCGTGATCGCAGTCAGTAAGGCACTGATGAACAACAGGGAGTTGAGGATAGATTGAAGCGTTGGTACTTCTTTTTCTAGGCGAGACCTAAAAAGATAGAGGATCCAGCAGATGACCAAGAGCACAATAGGAAAATGCAGCAACAAGGGGTGCATTCGGCCTACAACCTGTAAATAAGTGGGAATCTGAATGCTGTTTTCAAACAGTAAGAAAAAAATGATAAAGCTGTTGAGGCCTATCAATATATTGAAGTGCAAATTTTTGATTGTCATTTAGCTTCCCAGTTTATGCTAAAATATCTTTGACTACATTACCTGCGACATCGGTCAATCGGTATCTCCTTCCCAAATGCTTATAGGTTAGTTTTTCATGATCTAAACCCAGTGTATGCAGAATGGTAGCATGGAAATCATGTACATGAACAGGGTTTTTGACTATATTATAGCCCAGTTCATCCGTCTCGCCATAGACCATGCCCGGTTTGATACCGCCACCTGCCATCCAAACGCTGAAGCAGCGCGGGTGATGGTCACGGCCATAATTATCCACGGTCAGTCCACCTTGGCAATAGTTTGTTCTACCAAATTCTCCGCCCCATATCACTAGGGTTTCATCCAACAGACCTCTTTGTTTAAGATCGGAAACCAATGCTGCAGAAGCCTGATCCACATCTTTTGCTTGCATGGCCATTTCATTTGGGAGACCACCATGTTGATCCCAACCTTGATGGTAGAGTTGCACGAAACGCACTCCATTTTCTGAAAGTTTTCTGGCCAGCAGACAATTTGCCGCATAGGTACCAGGGACCAAGCACTCAGGACCATACATTTTTATGATATGGTCAGGTTCTTTGGACAGGTCAGTTACTTCCGGTACGGAGGTCTGCATTCTATATGCCATTTCATATTGTTGGACTTTTGCCGTAATCTCGGGGTCCTTGAACGTTTCAAATTGCATGCTGTTCAATTCGGCGAGCTTATCCAAAAGTTTCCTACGGCTCATCTTATCGGTTCCTTCAGGGTTATTAAGATAGAGAACCGGATCTGGACCTCCCATAAATTGCACCCCTTGATGGACAGAATCCAGGAATCCGTTGGTCCAAAGTTTAGAATAGACTCCTTGACCATTTCCTTTTCCCTTAGAAACTAGGACGCAGAAGCCCGGTAAATTTTGGTTTACACTTCCTAGTCCATAACTCAACCAAGCACCCATACTCGCACGGCTACCCTGTTGAGATCCCGTTTGGAAGAACGTGATGGCGGGATCATGGTTAATGGCATCTGTATGCATAGATTTGATGATACATAGATCATCCACGATCTTGGCCATGTGCGGAAATAAACTGCTTACCCAAGCTCGACTTTGTCCATATTGAGCAAAATCAAAATAAGAACCCACCAGTGGAAAAGTAGCTTGACCTGCTGTCATACCGGTCAATCTTTGTCCGCCACGGATTGATTCTGGCAAGTCTTGACCGATCATCTCCCTAAGCTTTGGTTTATGGTCGAAGGATTCCAATTGGGATACGCCACCAGATTGGAAAAGGTAAATGACCCGTTTTGCTTTAGGAGCAAAATGAGGCAAGGCTCTTTCAAAGGCTTCTTGGCTACCAGGTTTGCCCGAAAACAAGTCTGGAATCAATAAAGACCCTAAGGCTATACTTCCAATCCCTATGCTTAAACTAGATAAAAATTGCCTGCGGTTTTGGAACAGCTGAGCTTCTTTTACTTCTTTATCTAAGTTATTATCTATCTTTTTTCTCATGATTATCCATATTGTATTTCCCTAGACCCTATCCTTTATTCAGTGTTTCTTCCAGATTATAAATCGCATGCACCACCGACATCAATGCGGCTAATTTCTCTTTTGGAAGAGAGCTGTCCTGCGGTGCCTCACCCACATTTAAGAAGGAGGCAGCATCTTTTTTGTTTTGAGTAAACCGAGTAAGTTCATCTTGATAATAGGAACCTAACAACTCCAATTCTTTATCCGTGGGTTCTCGACAGAGTACCCGTTTAAAAACTTTATTGATATAGTCATTCTGTTTAAGATTTGGCTGATCGGCCATCAGGTTTGTCGAGTAGATCCTAGACGCCTCCAGTATAGCCGGATCGTTCATCATGACCAAGGCTTGCAATGGTGTATTGGTCCTTTGTCTTTGCACTTCACAGGCATCTCGGTTACTGGCATCAAAAATCAACATATTGGGAGGCGGCAGCGTCAATTTAAAGAAGACATACATTCCTCGACGGTATAAGTCCTGACCGTGATCCTGTACATATTGCGCCAAAGCTCCCCGCCCCGAACTACTGACTTCCCAAATTCCTTCGGGTTGATAAGGTTTGATACTGGGCCCACCTATTTTCCGGTTCAATAATCCGCTGGTCGCCAAGACTTGATCCCGAATCATCTGCGCCGGCAATCGCAACCTTTTCGCCCGAGCCAGGAAGATATTATCAGGATCTTTTTCTAAGTGTTTTTGTTCTATGACAGAAGACTGCTTATAGGTGGCCGTACTGACCAGTTGCTTGATAAGCCGTTTGATGTTCCATCCATTTTGCTGGAAGTCAACTGCCAACCAGTCCAGAAGTTCAGGGTGGCTAGGAAGGTCACCTTGATTGCCAAAATCAGCAACGGAAGCGACCAGGCCACGTCCGAAAATGAGTGCCCACATTTGGTTTACAAACACCCTAGAGGTCAATGGATTTTTATCGCTGAAGGTCCATTGGGCCAATCCCAATCTATTGGATGCGTACTTGGTGCTATCAAAAGGCAAAACAGCTTCAGGCGTCTGCGGATAGACACGTACAGTCGGGGCATCATAAACCCCTCTATCCAGAATAAAGGTAGGTCGGATGCTATCCCTTTCGCCCATGACCGATACCGTGACCTCTCCATCATCAGCATTTTGATTGATGAAACTCAGGATTCCCTTGATATCTTCTTGGGTTACGGTCAGCCTTGGGGTTTTTGATGGTCCTGAATTCACTAATCCTTCTAAACCTTTTTCCAAAGAATTATTGAAGAAGGCGTACATTCCATAATAGTTCTTTTGGGTAAAAGGATCATATTTATGGTCATGACACTGGGCACATTCCATGGTAATTCCTAAAATACCCTTTGCATAAGTATTGGTTTTGTCCAATCCATAGGCAACTCGGTATTCCTCCTCCACCACTCCACCTTCTTCGGTGATTTTATGGTTTCTATTGAATGCAGTAGCTAAAATCTGCTCTTTATTTGGATTGGGGAGTAAATCTCCAGCCAATTGCCAAGTGACAAACTGATTGTAGGGCATGTTTTCATTAAAAGCATGGATAACCCAATCCCGCCAAGGCCATTGTGTCCTGATATCATCATCTTGGTAGCCATAGGAGTCAGCGTAACGAGCGACATCCATCCAGTGCAAGGCCATCTGTTCACCAAATGCGGGACTTGCCATGAGTTCGTCCACTAATTTTTCATAGGCTTGGGGTGAATCGTCATTTAAGAAACGTTCCATGACTTTCTCATCAGGCGGCAATCCTGTTAAATCCAGGCTTACCCTGCGCAGGAGCCTATTTTTATCGGCTTCAGGATTAGGTTTGAACCCAGCTTTGGACATTTTGTCAAGAACAAAATTATCGATCTCATTATTCCCCCATTTAATTTTTTCCTGTTGGGGCACTTCAGGTTTTTTAGGTGCCGTAAAAGCCCAATGCGGTTTATAAACTGCTCCTTGTTCAATCCAACGTTCGATAAGGTCAATTTCAAAATTGCTCAAGGGCAGATTTGATGCAGTAGGAGGCATCTTTATAGAATCGTCATCCGATGTGATACGCAGAAAAGCTTCACTGATATGGGGCTTACCGGGAACCACAGCATGCTTATCAGGACTTTCAGCCAAAGCTTTGTAGGCCCCTTCTTCGGTATCCAATCTTAAGCCAGCTTCTCGGGTATTATTGTCCGGACCGTGGCAAGCAAAGCATTTATCAGAAAGTATCGGTTTTATATCATAGTTGTAGTCAACATATTTTGGCAGAACAAAGTTTCCGGCATCTGAACTTCCTGATTCAGTACCTGGACGGCACATGGGCAAGAGAAAGATCAGCAATCCAAACACTGAAAAAACAGCGGCAATGCTAAGTGATTTCTTTGAAACAGGATTTTTTCTACACATCATAATTTATGTTAAGTCAAATTATTACCAAAAACCATTAGCCCATTCTCTATTCCACTTCATTATGGAAAAAGATGTTCTATTGTCCGAATCAAACACAATCAAATGATTGCATATGATGATAGCTTTTGTTTTGGAGCCAAAGCTCCCGTTGAGGGTGTAGTATAAGGTTTAAGTCTCTTCTGAGCGACATGAATGATTTCCACATACTCAGAATCAACTGGTTATTGGATTTAAGTTAGTATTAATTTTTAATAAAAGGAAAGTTAAAATGGATTGAAGGAAAAATTCCGGTAATTATTACGTTACAAGCAGAAAGCTTGGAGATGGCTATTTGCTGCTTGATGGAGCGGAAAGTATATAAGTAACCATTGCTTCAGCATCTGGAACGGATACTTTAGGATGGGCTTTCATTGCTACATGTCCCCAAGCACCTGAGCCTCCATGTATAATCCGTTGGGCCAAGATCTTAATAAAAACCTGTTGCCGAGGATAACGAAGGTTAATGTCCTGAAAAGATGGCCCCAACACTTTTTTATTTTCCTTATGGCAGGTATAACAATCTGAATAGGACAGCAACACCTCCCCTTTTAGTACAGTGGTAGAATCTACCCTCTCATCTTCCCCAGCAATGGCACGAATGTATTGCGCACGCATATTGGTCGAATCAACAAGCTTTTCCCGCTTATTCTTTTCGATCCTTTCCTGACAAGAACAGCAAAGGATCGAAAAGACCAGAACATTGATGATATTTTTTATTGAACCGTTCATTTTTTATCAGGTAAAGCAAAGGCTACGTAAGCATCTCCTTTTTTTCCTCCCCATTTTGAACCCCCGCAGGCTATCACAACAAATTGCTTTCCATTGACCACATAGGTTGCAGGGGTAGCAACGCCGGGTGCAGGCAGCTCTGTTTCAAATAGAATTTTGCCGTTTGCTTTATTGATGGCCCTGAACTTCCCATCGGAACTTGCTGCAATAAACAACAGTCCTCCTGAGGTAATTACAGAGCCGCCATAGTTTTCTCTACCAGTTGTTGGAATTCCTTTTTTCTTCAATTCTTCAAACTCTCCGAACGGGATTTTCCAGACATACTCGCCTGTATTCAGATCGATGGCATTAAGGGTTCCCCAAGGTGGATTGACAGCTGGGTATCCTTCTTTGGTCAGAAACTTATTGTAACCAGTAAAGGAATAATCTGGACTATCATTTTCCTCGTTGGAAGAAGTGGCGAGCGTTTCAGGTTTGCCTGCATATAATTCCTCTTTTTTGCCATCCAATTCTAGGACTAGGGATGCGATTGCATTTTTTTCTGCCAAGCTCATATGATTAAAAGGAGGCATCATTCGTCTGCCTGTTGACAGTAGCTCATTAAACTTGATGAGGTTGTATTTTTTATTGACAGCAATCAGAGATGGGTAATCTCCTCCACCTAATCTTTCCGGTCCATGACAGGACATGCAATGTTTTTTGTAGAGGATAGCACCCGCTTCAAGGTTAGTTTTTTGGGCATTTGAGGTCTTTTCCAATTTGACCAGATTCAGCACCCAGGTCATTTCATTTGAATTGACATAGAGAATACCAGTTTCAGGATCGAAAGAAGGTCCGCCCCACTCGCCACCACCATCGTAACCAGGAAAGATCACCGTACCATTGATGGATGGCGGTGTGTAGATACCATGAGAATTATATTGTGCATATCTTTTCTTAATATCCTCGTAAGAGTCTGCTGAAACCAAGGAGTTGAGATCTTTTTCTGTCATCCCTTGTCTAGCAAACGGGGCTGGTTTTACAGGGAAAGGTTGAGTTGGGGAAAGCACCTCACCTTCAACAGCACCAAAAGTTGGTACAGGGCGCTCTTCTATGGGATAAATTGGGGTCCCCGTTTCACGGTCGAGAATAAAAACCAAACCTGTTTTGGTGGTTTGGACAAGAGCATCAATTTTTTGACCACCTTTATTTAGCGTGACCAAAATCGGGGCACTTGAAGGGTCCATGTCCCATACATCATGGTGCACGGTCTGGAAATGCCATTTTCTTTTTCCGGTTTCGGCATCCAATGCCAAAATACAGTTTCCAAACAAACCATCTCCCAAACGTTTGCCCCCATAGAAATCATTGGTTGGGTTTCCTATTCCCGCGAAAACCAAGCCTCGCTTTTCATCCAAACTAAAGCCAGACCAAGCATTTGCTGATCCTTTAGTTTTATAGGCCGTACTGTCTTCCCAAGTATCAAATCCAAATTCTCCGGGATGGGGAATGGTATGGAAAATCCATTTCTGTTCTCCTGTTTTGACATCAAAAGCACGTATATGGCCAGGTGTTTCCTCATCAACTTGTCCACTGACGATAAAGAGGTCTTTATAGACGATAACCGGGGAGGTGGGAGTCATATTGGATTTCTTTTCATAGCGCCCTAATCCTTTCCTCAGGTCGATTCCACCTTGATCGCCAAAGGATTTTATTAATGATCCTGAAAGTGCATCTACAGCATAGACAAATGGCCCTACGGTATAGATAATTCTTTTGTCTGTTGCACTTGACCAATAGGTTACCCCTCGATTCATATTCTCGCTATTACGGACCCATTTTCCTGTTATCAATGAGTCCCGTGGGTCAAAAACCCAGATTTGCTTACCTGTTCCAGCCTCAAGGGCAAATAGTTTCATCTTTGGAGAGACACCATATAGCACATTATCGACGATAATCGGATTCGTTTCGATAGGATTGAATTTTAGACTATCAGCACCTTCAGAATGATAAATCCATGAGACTTCTAAATCTTTCACATTTTGGGTATCGATTTGCTGGAGATCAGCATATTTAATGTTTTCCTTTGACCCTCCTGCAACCGTCCAACTTTTGTATTGTTTTCCTAAATCCTTGTATTCCCCGCTACAGCATACGAAGAGGAGGAGCAGTAGGATTCCAAATAAATAGGAAAACATATTTATAAAATGATTATTATTAGGTCTGCAATTCATGGGTACGGAGTAAGATTTAGGTTACCCTAAATTAATAAATAATTTAAAGGAAAATAGAAAAGAAAGCTGCTGACCTTAATTTAACCAATTATAACAGGATTTTAATACCTGAGCAGTAGAAAGGGCGTATTTTGAGCAAACAGGAAAGTTTTAAACATAAGCAAGAAAATACCACATCAATTGAATTTTAATAATTTTAATTAAATTTTGTATTTTGGCTATACAGCAATTTGGTTCACAAGACGAAAATGCCAAATTTAGATTAGTGGAAAAAAAGTATATGGAATTTTATAAGGATGAACCAAGCACGCTCCTGGCAGTAGATTGTATCATTTTTGGGTTTGATGGTGAATCTTTACAAATCCTATTGATCAAGAGAGGCTTTGAACCTGAAATCAACAATTGGAGTTTAATGGGTGGATTTGTACAGCCTGATGAGAGTCCTGATGAGGCTGCATCAAGGATTTTGTACAAGTTGACGGGATTGGAAGATGTATATATGGAACAATCTGCCGTTTTTGGAAAACCCAATCGAGAAAAACATGGCCGTGTGGTGAGTATTACCTACTTTGCATTAATAGATAGCAAGGAATACCAACATATCCTTTCTGAAGAATTCAAAGCGAAATGGTTCCCAATCAACGATTATCCAACCCTGATCTTTGACCATGTGGAAATGATCAATACTGCAAAACGGTTGTTGCGGAGCAAGGCAGCCCTATACCCTATCCTGTTTGAACTTTTACCTGAAAAATTCACCTTACCACAGATATCCAGCCTTTATGAGGCTGTTTATGATATCGTGATCGATAAAAGGAATTTCAACAGAAAGTTACTTTCATCAAACCTGTTGATTAAATTAAATGAAAAGGACAAGGAGAATTCTAAAAAAGGGGCTTTTTATTATGTGTTGAATAAGGATATCTATAAGGATCAGATCATGTCCTTCTTGCGGTACCTGCCAAGCTGGTCGGCGCAAGATATGGGGATATAGTGCTGATATCGTTTAATCTAATATCATCACAAACCCTCCATTAGGCCTGACCGTTATGGATTTTTGATCTTTTACATCAAAATTTTGTGTGCTAAATTCGGCAATGTTATTGCCATCCGTTATAAGTTTTGCTTTCCCCTTTGTTGCCAATCCCGAAAGGTTTATAGTCATTTTTTTCTCCATGTTTTCACCGTTTATTCCGGCCATATACCACTTATTTCCAGACTTCCTAGCAATCACGACTTCTTTGCCAGGATAACCCTGGATAAATTTGACATCGTCCCAATTTGAAGGCAGATCACGTAGGAACTGCTTAATATATTCTGGTACATGAGCCATACCTTCGGGAGATTCCGCATAATGCTGGATTCCGGACAAAAATAAAATAGAGGTTGCCAGTTCGAAAGCTGAGGTAGTTTTTCTCTTGACATTAGCATTCACTTTAAAGAGGTTCATAGGGGTATAATCCATTGGATCAAATACATTTCTGGTAAACGGCAATGTGGCACAAATCTCGGCTTGTCTATCGGCATCTTCCTGGGTAAATGTTACGGTCTCAAATCCCCGCACAGCCTCAACTGTCATCAGATGGGGATACATTTTTGACCATCCTCGTGGCAAAGTAGCACCATGGAAATTCACTAGAAGTTTATAGTCTGCGGCATCACGAAGGATTTCATGGTAGTATGCAATCACGGACTTACCATCGCCCCCAAAAAAATCAATTTTCACACCTTTGACCCCCATTTCCTGAAGTTTGGCAAACTCCTTTCTACGCGATTCCGAGGTTAACAGCTTGTTTTTAGGGGTATAGCCGACGGTATTCCAATCTCCTGCAGAATTATACCATAGGATCAAACTCACTTTCTTCTCTTTCGCATAATCGGCTAACTCTTGGATCTTTTCATAACCTATATTCCTATCCCAGTTTACATCGATCAAACAATATTGCCAATTCATGTCGGCAGCAAAATCTATATATTTCTTCTGCTCATCAAATATGATGTACTCGTCTTTGCTATTGATCCAACTCCAAGAAGCCTTTCCAGGCTTTATAAAGCTCTGGTCTATCTGTATGACTGGATCAAGGATATCCAGGCCCAAGGTTGATTCTACTAGGGTACCTAAAGTTCCTATAGCGATTACACGCCAAGGACTCTGGAAATCACCCTCCACTACAGTTTCCAATTCTTTATTCATGATAGTTTCCTTAATCCCTGCATAGGCTATCTTGTATTCTGCATTTTCAGATTCGGCATCCAACCTGCTGGCAGCATGATTTGCCTCCAAGCCAGATTCGGAGATTAGGGCATAGGTTTCTCCAACTTTAAATAATGCTGGATAAACCCAACCTGTACGGGTTGACTCAACTGTACCGACTTTAATTTCCTGATAATAATGTTCCTCATAAGAGGGATTTGTCTGTTCCCATCCAGACTTTGCAATGGCCATGGGCTGTAACCATGCAATGGTAGTCTTTGGAAACTTAAAGGAACTTGTTTCTGATTTCAGCAACCTTTTTTCATGATCTATCTGGGGGATTTCGTAACGAAATACCACACCATCATTGGAAACTTGAAAACGGATATTGAACTTATGTTTTTGTTTATTAATATAACTGAACAATTGCTCATTTGCTTGATACTTATTAATTCTTCTTTTGGCATTTAAGCTCTCATAAGATTTATTAACTGTATTTACTTTGGATCTATTGACCAGGGATAAACCAGAAGAAAATGATTCATCGCCTACCATCAATCCCAATTTCGAACTTTCCAGAACCACCACATCTTCAAATTTAACTGCATAGGAAGGTTCTCCCATTTCATTCAATTGTACATCGACCTTGATCTTTCCATTTGGGCTTTCGAGCTGTGCACGTGCTTGGCCAATACTTAATGCAACGATGAGCAGAAAGAATCCCTGCATGCAGAATTTGGAATTTGAGAATAAGGTCAAGATCATGATTCTATTAATTTATTACCAAAACTTAACATACAATGCTCCTACAAGGAGAATCGTAATAACCACCATAACTGTTACTGAAGGCTCCAGCTTGAACATTCTTCTGTCCAATTCTAAGCCTTTAGGATTAATTTTAGGTCCCAATAAACTGATGGAAACCATCACGATCATGGTAAACAAAAATGCAAGGCCCATACAGATCTGGAATGGGATTTCATAGTTGCCTTGTGCGTTAGGATATGCGGTATAAAGGAAGGTCTCATGGCCGAACCATGCCGGTGCGTAGTTGTTGAAAACGACCGACAGCACAAACCCGGTAATCAAACCTGCAATGGCTGCAGCGCCTGTTGTTCTCTTCCAGAACATGCCCAATAAGAACATGGCAAACACTCCTGGAGAGATAAAACCGGTATATTTCTGGATAAAGGTAAAACCACCGGCTCCGCCAATTCCCAATAGATCATCCCAGGTAAATAACAATGAAACTATGATGGACAGCACAATGGTAATCTTACCCACTCGAATCAATTTCTTCTCTGAGGCATTCTTATCCATGTATTTATTGTAAATATCCATGGTAAAGATGGTCGCTATACTATTTGCCTTTCCTGCTAAAGAAGCCACAATTGCTGCAGTGAGGGCAGCTAAGGAAAGCCCCTTCATGCCGTTTGGAAGGAATCCTAAGATTGCGGAGTAGGCATTATCAGGATTGAAATTTCCTCCTGGAGCCATTTCTTCTTGCAATGCACCGTTTTTATAGAGTACATAAGCAGCGATCCCTGGAAGCATGACGATGATAGGCATCAATAACTTTAAGAATCCGGCAAATAGGATACCTGTTCTAGCTGTCTTCAAATCGGCTCCTAAAGCACGCTGGGTGATATATTGGTTACACCCCCAATAATTTAAATTGACAATCCAGATTCCCGCAAGGTACATGCCTATGCCGGGAAGCATGAGGTATTTATTGATCTCTTCCTGCGTACTCTGTTCTGTAGGTTTATCCACTATCAGGTTAAAATGCTTGGGAGAATCCACCATCAATTGTTTAAAGCCTGCCAGCGCATCTTTCCCTAATCCGAAATGATCAGAAACGAGTGTCAATGCCACATAAGTGGTTGCCAAACCCCCAATAATCAAAACCACAACTTGTATTACATCCGTAAATCCAATAACCTTCATTCCCCCAAGGGTAATAATCACGGAAAATACCGCGAGGGCGAGCATGATAATATGGAAGTTCTCACCACCGCCTAAATTACTGATGGCCAATGCCCCTAAGTATAGAATGGAGGTCAGATTGACAAATACATAAAGGAACAACCAAAAAATGGCCATAATAAGGGCCGTTGTTTCGTTATACCGCTGCTTCAGGAACTGAGGCATGGTAAATATTTTGTTCTTGAGATAGACGGGAATAAACCAAACCGCAACGATAATCAGAGCTATGGCCGCAATCCATTCATAGGCGGCAACAGCGATACCTACAGTAAAGCCGTTACCACTCATTCCAATAAATTGCTCAGCAGAGATGTTGGAGGCAATCAAGCTGGCTCCAATCGCCCACCAGGTCAAGGATCCTTCTGCCAAGAAATAATCCTTACTGCTCTCACTTGCAGATTTCTGCCTTCTATAAATCCAATATCCATAACCTGAGACTACGATAAAGTAAATCAAGAATATGACGTAGTCAATTGTTGCGAATTTTTCCATGATTGTAGGGTTTATTATTGGTTATTGTTGCTTATTGAAGTTTGAAGAAAGCTTCACTCCATTTTAGGTTATTCTCAAAATCTTTGAGATTTGTGGATTCATCTATGACGATTAATTCTAATCCAGCGATTCTTGCAAAATCAGCTAAGTATTCGGTGGTTAAATTTTGGCTGTAAACAGTATGATGCGCCCCACCCGCATATATCCAGGCTGTACAGGCAGTTTTCATGTCTGGTTCTGGTTGCCAAAGTACCCTTGCTACAGGCAGCTTTGGAAGCTTTTCCTTGACTTCAACCCCTTTTACGGTATTCACCACTAATCTAAAACGGTCGCCCATATCCACTAAAGCAGCATTCAAGGCTTTTCCTCCTTTAGAGTTAAACACTAACCTTGCTGGATCGGATTTGCCACCGATCCCTAGCGGATGAACTTCTAACCTTGGTTTTTCTGCTGCTAAAGAAGAATCTACTTCTAACATATGGGAACCAAGAACCATTTCATTCTTAGGGTCGAAATGGTAAGTATAATCTTCCATAAATGCATTTGCACCCTCATAGCCTGTTGCCATTACCTTGCACGCTCTTACTATGGCTGGAGTTTTCCAATCTCCTTCACCAGCGAAGCCATATCCGTCCTGCATCAAACGCTGTACTGCCAAACCAGGCAATTGCAACATACCATGCAGGTCTTCAAAAGTATCGGTGAAACCTTTATAATTTCCCTTTTCCAAGAATGATCTTAAGCCAAGTTCAATTCTTGCAGCTTCAACAACTTGTTTTCTGTTTTTACCGTTTTCTAGGACATCCTCTGCAAGTACATAGGCTTGTTCGTATTCCTTCACAAGCTTATTTACCGCAGCTTCCGAAACCTGATCTATTTCAGCGACCAAATCTCCGATTCCATGGGTATTTACAGAGAAGCCGAATTTAATCTCTGCTTCAACCTTATCACCTTCAGTTACTGCTACATATCGCATATTATCTCCAAAACGAACAAATTTAGCTCCTTGCCAATCATGCCATGCTGCAGCTGCCCTGCACCAGACATTGATCTGCGAAATGACTTCTTCATCCTGCCAATGGCCTGTCACGACCTTTCTTCCGATTCGCATTCTTGACACAATAAATCCAAATTCCCGGTCGCCATGTGCACTTTGATTTAGGTTCATAAAGTCCATGTCTATGGCATCCCAAGGGATATCTCGGTTAAATTGGGTATGTAGATGCAAAAGTGGTTTTTGCATGGCCTGCAGGCCTCTTATCCACATTTTGGCAGGAGAAAACGTATGCATCCAGGTAATCAGCCCAATACAGTTTTCAGCTGCATTTGCTGCTGAAATTGTAGCGAATATTTCTTCTGAATTTCTGACGATAGGCTTGAAAATTACTTTTACTGGTATATTGGAATGATCATTAAAGTAGGCTGAGATTTCCTTAGAGTGATCTGCGGCTTGTTTTAATGTTTCTTCTCCGTACAGATCTTGACTTCCAGTGATGAACCAAACTTCTAAGTTTTTTAAGGTAGGCATGTATTTATTTTTTGAGGTTTATTGATGATTTATTGTCCATAGTAAGCATCTTTACCATGCTTTCTTTCATAGTGCTTGTTGATTAAGGAATCCTTCATTCGATGTACATCAGGGTTAATCTGTTCGGTCAGGAAGGCCATCTTTGCCACATACTCCAATACGGCTGCATTGTAAACTGCCTTTTTACCGTCCTTTCCCCAACAAAAAGGGGCATGGTTGCCAACCAACATCATTTCAACTTCCTTATAATCTAAATGGCTGTCCCTAAAATGATCGATAATCTGATATCCTGTTTGATATTCATAATTCCCTTTGATCATCTCGTCCTGCATTGGAGGAGCACATGGGATGTCCTTGGTCAGATGGTCTGCATGGGTTGTACCATAGATAGGGATATCTCTGTTGCTCTGTGCCCAAGCCGTTCCATAGGTGGAATGCGTGTGGACAATGGCCCCTATCTCTTCCCATTCTTTATATAGGACTGCATGGGTTTTCGTATCGGAAGAAGGCCTCAGATTGCCTTCGATAATGTTCGAATCAAAGTCTACTATTACCATATCGGATGGTTTTAGGTCTTCATATGGCACCCCACTTGGTTTGATCGCAAAAACCTTATTTTCCCGGTCTACGACACTAACATTTCCAAATGTAAATAGAACTAAGCCTAGCTTGGGTAATTCCATGTTGGCATCGTATGCTTCTTGTTTAATTCTGTTATACATGGTAAAGGTTATTTTCTAGTAAATCAGATAATTGGCTGTATTTCTTGTATCGTTCGGCATAGATTGGAGCAAGTTCTGGATTAGGCTGGTATTCCACATCGAACCCTTGTCCCATTTTTTCCATCGCCTCTCCAACTGTTTCATAAATACCGCCTACAACTGCTGCAAACATGGCAGCTCCCAATGCACAGGTTTGCTCAGATTTGTGGACTTTAATAGGCATATTGATGATATCAGCCATCATTTGCATCACAAAAGGAGATTTTTTCGCCACTCCCCCTAAAGCAATAATCCCCTTAACAGGAATTTGCTGATCAATAAAGCATTCCACAATTTTCTTAGCTCCAAAACAGGTCGACTCTACGACAGCACGGAACAATAAGATTACATCAGTTGATAGGTTCAGATCAAAAAAAGCTGATTTTAGGTTTTGATTCGCATATGGTGTTCTTCTGCCATTCAGCCAATCAATTGCCATTGGCTGGGAAAGCTTGGGCTTAATAGCACTTGCTTTCTCACTCAGCATAGGGATGATCTTTTTTTCAGCTTGCATAACCTGTTCATGATCCTTGCCCAGTAATTCTATCAATGGCCACATCAAAAGATCCTTAAACCAGGCATAAGCGTCACCAAATGCTGATTGTCCAGCCTCAAGGCCTGTCATTTTAGGAATAACAGAACCATTAACCTGTCCACAAATGCCTTCTACAGTAAAATCGAGCTCGCCAGGGACAACCAAGATATCACAGGTCGAAGTTCCCATTACCTTACTTAGGAAATAGGGTTCTATTTCTCCACCTACGGCCCCCATATGGCAATCAAAAGCGCCTGCTCCAACACTGACATTGGTACTCAAACCTAGCTTTTCCGCCCATTCTGCCGATAGTTTCCCAACTGACTCTGATGAACAATAGGTTCCTGTTCCTAACTTCTCGACATGTCCTTTGAGAAGTGGGTCTAATCCCTCGAAAAACTCACTTGGCGGATACCCTTGATATTCCTCTGCCCATAAACCCTTATGACCTGCTGCACAGACTCCACGCTTAACCTCATCCGCTGAATTTCCTCCGGTCAACAAAAAAGGCACCCAATCACAATGTTCTATCCATGTATATGCTTGGTCACGAATTCTTTCATCAACACGGGAAATATGCAATATTTTGGACCAGAACCATTCCGAAGAATAAACGCCACCAACATATTTTAGGTAGTTATTATCATACTTTTCTGCATGTGTATTTATTTCTTTTGCCTCTGCAACTGCGGTATGGTCTTTCCAAAGGATAAACATTGCATTAGGATTGTCAGCAAATTCCGGCAATAAGGAAAGTGGAACTCCCTCTTTATTGATGGCAATCGGAGTGGAACCCGTGGTATCAACTGAAATAGCAACTACTTGAGAAGCCCGCTCAGGCCCCGCCAGTTCTAAACATCTCTTTATCGTGGCGGTAATCCCTTCGATATAATCTAAGGGATGTTGTCGAAACTGATTCTTTTCAGCATCATTGTAAAGACCTTTGGCCCATCGCGGATAGTAAAACACATCGGAAGATACTTCCTCCCCATTATTAGCATTTACCAAAATAGAGCGTACGGAATCTGTACCAAAATCTATCCCTATGACATAATTTCCTCGCATTTTGTAATTCTGTTGGTGTTGTATTTGATAGTTTATAATTGTTCAAACCAGAGTGTTGAATCATGAAATTTTTACATTTCATAATGCAATATATTAAAAATATTTAATTAACGTCATTTTAACACTTATTTATTCAAAATATATTTTATCGCTAGGGAGTTTTTTCAAATTCTTAATTATTTAATTATTCGAGAGATAAAATAGCGCTTCATTAGTGTAGACCATACACTACAATTAAAACTTAATAGCTAGAATAAACCTTGAAGAAAGTCCAATAGCATTTAATGAAAAAGGAATATAAGCAACCTAAGATTGAGGTTACTTTAATATATACTGAAGAAGGTATTGCGGCAGGATCAGCAAAAGTTTATCCAATGAATCAAAATGGATTTATGGAAGACCAATGGATCCAAGAAGATGATGACAATCGTAATATTGATTGGTAATCTCAGCTCAAGGAAAAGAATTGAATTCGATAGGAAGCGACATTGGTATGTCGCTTTTTTTATTTTCTAATATTTGCTACCCTAGCTTAAAAAGCTTGTTTGGTTTATTTGAAACGATTCGTTGATAACTTGGAACTCTTCCACCTAATAGGAAAACAAAAACTTTAGGTATCATTTTCATCAACACAAAGTAGATGAAGCTACAAATGGCAACACATAAAATCGGAATGATCAAGTAGGCATAAAACCGGTCCCAGCCTTCCATAAATAAATGATGATTGAAAAAAAATCCTTTCAACCATTCTATGATATAAATTTCATGGAACACATAAATAAAAAAGGAAAGTGAGCTGAAGCCAGTCAATTTGTTCATGACCTCATAATTATCATTGAGATAGGCGAATAAATTGAACATGGAAATAACGCCGGCTAAAATAAACACTCTCAAAAAATATTCATGATAATCAGTCCCACTGGCCTTTAAGGAAAGATAAAGGAAAAGAAATGTCAAACCCATTGCTGGATATTTAACCTTGTCAAATAGCTTGAGCATATCTCTTTTTTCCAAAGAAAAGTAGGCTCCTAAACTAAAGAAAAATATAGCGGTCATGCTAAATCCAGGAATAGGGATCTCAATAAAAGCTAAATACAGAATGGCCAGGCTCATAATTCCATAAGCCCTGAAATACTTAATAAAATAAACTATCAGCGGGGAAATCAATACCATAACAATCAGATCTCGCAGGTACCATAATGGAAAATTTATCGGCACCTCCCAGAGATTATGGTAGAAACCAGCATTCATAAGAATCCCAAAATCATCATCAACGGGTTTACCTAACTTGATGAAAATAAAATTCTTAGAGAAAATCGCGATTCCAGTAATGATATTCCAAATAATATAAGGACTAATTATCGTCCTAAACCTGCTTCTAAACTGCTTTTTATAGAAAGGAAGAACATTTCCTGAAAAGCTTTTGAAAAAGTAAAAGCCAGAAACCAGAAAATAGCATCTAACCGAAAACTTAGCAATATGATGGGAAAACATTTCCGAAACCAAGACATAAGTGTCATTGGCGGAAATATTGAACTTTATGGTAGGATATGCAAAAGGCGCCAAATGAGCAATAACCACCAGAAAGATCAAGGGCATTCTCATTGTGTCGATAACTTTCGACAGCTTTTCACTATTCATATTGAATAATTAACAATGTACAGTAAAAGAAAAAATCTTTAATAGTTAAATTTGGCGTATTAATAAGGGCGCATAAAGGATAAACCCCTCTGTGTGATTTTAATTCATTCCAAAAGTAATGCAATATTACACATAAAAACATGTCGCGTAATAGATCATTACCGAAAAAACATAGTGAATTATGGCAGGTTACTAAAATCCTAATTTGGATAACAAGCCCGGTTTTTTCCAAGTTTGTTTAAAATGCTCTGCAATGGCATCATGATCATCATATGATAAAATATAATCTAATATTTTATGGGCTTCCTTGAGATATCCTTGTTGATAATTTACATGGGCTTTAGCCAATAGAACCTCCTCAGAAAGACTATCATAGGCCCACTGTTCCACCTTATAGATCTCTTGAAAACGATCGACCAATATATTCACTTGGCCAAGGTCATTTTGTTTGTCATATAACTTGATACCATAACTCAGCCATATCACATATTCATTGCATTCCATAGCTTCTAGGCAAAAGCCATCATAATCACTGAACATCGCCGCACCTTCCCTATATTGCCCAACTAGATAATGACTTTTGACAATCAAATAGATGGTTTTCGCCTTATCAAAGTCATTCAACAGAAAGGATTGTTTATTCTCCAGATAAAGTCTTGCCGATTTATTCACATGCTCATAATCCTCAAGTTCGTTATATGCCTGCATCAAATTATATTGGGGATTCGCTTCATCGGGATACTTCTCAGCGATTGCTAAATAGTAGTCTCGCCTCTCTGATGCAGATTTATGTTCAAATTCATGGTACAAAATAGATTCAACGGTATTTTTGGCAGCTTCAAAATCCCTGAAATCAAAATCAGAAATATCTGGGTTCTCCAAATAATGCTCGTAAATCTGGAACAGGAGTTCCTCTGCCTCAGCTTTAATATCTGAGGACATTTCCAATTTATGGTTTACAATCACCCAGTCCGCTTTATGCTGTAAGTGCCTATAATACGATGCACTTTGCTCATCGTAAATACTGAAGTAATTTTCCAGGGCTTTCTGGGCTTTGGGATAATCTTCTTGTTTCAAAAGGGCATCAATAAGGGTGTGATTTAATTCTGGGAACTCAGAATGTTTCAACCCTTCCTCTGCCACCGAAACAGCCGCAGGATAGTTGCCTAATGCAGTATAGACGATTGCCAGGTTGTTACAGCACATTGCCCAGCAATGCTCATCACCATAAAAGTCACTTTCGAAGGCAAAATCTTCAAAATACTTTCTAAATGTATCAAAGGACTGCTGGTAAAGTTTTACATCCAATACTCTCAAGCCTTCCTTAATTGCATCTTCAGCCATATTTTTCAGAAAGTCATCCAAATTAACCCCTTCGTTATAGATATCCCTTGGTAAACTTGCAAACATCGGAACTTCCTGTTCAACCAAGCCCGTGGACAACAATTGAGACTCTACCATCCTCCTCCAAGTGGTCACATCAGGATGAATACTCACCCCTTTCTTCAAAATAGAATAGGCATCATCAAAATTGCCCATCTCATATAAATAAGTGCCTACGAAATGATTTGCAGCAAAGTTATTCGGATATTTCCCTAAGAGTTCCAATCCATGTTGATAGTAATAGTCCTCAGGAACACCCAATGGCTCATAATAGTTTCTTTCAATAATTAACTGATAATAGAAAACATCCGGATTGTTATAACCCAGTTCAATTTGCTCCTTAAATCGTTGATGCCATTTCACAAAGCCTTCGAGAACCTCAGGTTCATGGTTGTCTCCTTTTATCAACTTCAACAATACTTTTAAAGCAACGTCCAAGCCATTGCCTTGGAAAGCAATCTCTGCTAAATCTAAATATTCAAGATCCTGAGGACTAACAAAGTGAAAAATTCCCTTATCAATCATTTCCAGCAATTCAACTTTCTCTGTTACCCCATCCCTGTCCAAAAGATAAACCTTCTTTATCCAGCAGATCGAGATATTGCGATCCTTTAACTCCCGGAAATCTGCAAACTCGATCTCGAAGAAAGCAATTGCCTCATTTAATGACTTCAGTAGAGCATCATCTTCTTTTAAGATCTCATATATCTTGATTTCAAATTCAAATCCGAAAACTTTGTTGAGAGGGTCCTGCTTGAGTTTTTCGGCATATCCAAGCAGTTCAGCTTTATTACTCTGGGTGAGGTCTACATTGGGTCTAGCAATTTGCTCCAGCACATATTGATTGCCTAGTTGATAATTTAATAGATTATATAAAACCTTTGGATTGTTAGGTTCATAGTTCAATACACGCTTGAGGTATGGGATTACCTGCTTTTTTATAACCTTATATGCTTGTTCAGGCCCCGCTTCTAAAGCTAAATCATGATGGGCAATCGACATCAGGTAAAGAACATCCGTATCCTTGGGATTATCTAATAAAAATTCTTCCCCCTTTTCTATACACAACTCCAGTTCCCCAGCATAAAACAACTGCTCTAATTCTTCGTAACTCATCTATTAAATTTTAATGCTAAAAGCATGTTAAGCTTAAATCAAATTTGATTCCTAAAGCAAAATACGAAAGTTAAGCCTCATTTATTATAGCTATTTTCCAAGTTTTTAAAGGTTAACATATTCATAATATACCTCTTTTTTCAACTAACTGAAAGCCAATTCAATAAAAACGAGCCTAAAAATGGGCGATATTAAAAGAGAATTCTCTTATCTTTAATTCGATCACTAAATCGAACTTACAACATGAATAGCAGGGAAGAAATAATCAAGAACTATATTAACGGCTATAATAGTTTCAACACAGAAATGATGTCTAGAGATTTAGATGAAAACCTTCTGTTCGAAAATATATCCAATGGAAATGTAACTGATTCACTTGTGGGGAAACAAGAATTTATGAATCAGGCAGAACAGGCAAAGTCCTTTTTCTCTGAGCGGCATCAAAAGATCACCGCAATGGAACACTTCGAAAACTATTCTGAAATCACTATTGAGTACTCCGCTAAACTTTCTAAAGATCTTTCACCAGAATTGAATATTGGAGACAGCATCAAACTCGACGGAAAATCAATCTTTGAATTCAGCCCAGAAAATAAGATCATTGTGTTAAAGGATATCAGTTAAATTGAACGTTATTAATCTTCTTAATAACGTTCAATATTATTCTTTTTAAGATTAAAAGGCATCAACTACCGCATTCATGAAATCCAATTCCTCTTGGGTTAGATTGAAATCCATGGCCTTCGCATTTTGAACAGACTGCTGGGCATTTCTAGCGCCAGCCAAGGCGATCGTAATACCAGGACGTTCAACGGTCCAGCGGAGGACTAATTGCGCCAAAGTAACCCCCTTATCATCTGCCAGTGGCTTTATCCGCTCCAACAAGATGTTGGTCTTCTCAATAAAATCAGGCTGGAAGTGCGGATGTTTGGCTCTATGGTCGCCCTCCTGGAACTGATGACCAACATGGATCTTACCGGTCAAAAGACCTCTTTCCAATGGACTATAGGCTAGTACAGCTTTATTATGCTTAATACAGTATGGAATGGTCTCTTCCTCCACTGCCCTGTTCACCATGCTAAAAGGGATCTGGTTAGAAACCAATGGCAAGGTCTTCTCAGCTTCAGCCATCAATTGGGCGTTATAGTTACAAACCCCAGCATATCTGATTTTTCCCTGTTCGATCAATTGGGCAACTGCTTCAAAGGTTTCATCCAAAGGGGTCGTTGAATCTGGCCAATGGATCTGATAGAGATCGATATAATCTGTCCCAAGCCTTTTTAGACTCTGTTCACATTCATAAATAATACTATCCTTTCCAGCATATTTATAGATTTCAATATCTTCACCATTGTTTTTCTTACTGTGAAAGGCGAAATCGCCTTCCGCTAAATCCCAGCGCATCCCAAACTTAGTCAGGATTTGGGTTTTATCCCTAGGGATATCCTTCAGGGCATCTCCAACAATCTCTTCGCTGGTTCCTTGTCCATAAATAGGAGCTGTATCAATAGTGGTCACACCCACCTCGTAAGCCGCGACTATAGCCTCAATGGCTTCTTTACGATCGGTCGACCCCCACATCCATCCACCTGCTGCCCAAGCCCCAAATGTAATTACCGAAGCATTGATCTCACTGTCTCCTATATACCTGTATTCCATAATATTTTAATTTTTTGTTTTGACCTATTCAATTAAACAACAGCACATTAATTAAAAATGTTTAGTATTATTCTTCTTTATTTCCATTGTATATTTCATTCAGCATGGAATATAGTTCCGGATGATCTGATTTCAACATTTTTGGTTTCTGAAAGAAATATTCCGAAACGACTGCCAAGAATTCTGCTGGATTTGTAGCAGCATAATCTCTAATATCTGACTTGTCTCTTCTGATGGCTGAAATGGTAGCTTGCATCTCCTCCAACCAAGGATGGATCAAACTTTTGGGGATCAAATATTCCGGAATTCCATCCACCTCCCCATCTGCCTTATCAATAAGGTGGACAAATTCATGGATAGCAGTATTGCTTTCCCCGTTTTGATTGAATCCGGCCATCAATGCAGAAAGCGACAGGATCATCTTTCTGTGCATGGCACCATCTCCCACCATCCCAAGGATATTTCTTTTTTCATCTTCAATATCATACTTTTCACTGAAAGTTCCTGGATAGACAAGGACTTCATCTAAGTTTTCATAAGACCAATTTTCAAAATGAAAGAGGGGAATGGTGGCACTGGCAGCTATCAGAATCCTATGTTCATCATTGATCACTGCACCTTTTTCCGGAGAAATCTTTGTGGTAGCCAAAAAATAGGAAACCCTCTTGATGAATTTACCCTGTTCAGTTTCCTTCAATTGCTTGAAGAAGTTCACTTTTTCTCGAAGCACATTTTCTATTTCACTTTCGTCTGGAATCACCTTGTTGACCACCTTTTTATTGCCCACTTTTTTCCAGATGTAGACTGCCAGTCCAATACCAATTGAAAAGACGATAAGAAGGGCAATGATATTATGAGTTTCCATATATATTTAATTGAGCTAGCACAAATTCTAATACACAAATAATGATGCGTTGAAGTCGGTAATAAACGTTTGCGGGCAAACAAAAAAGAGCTTCCCAATTGGATAGCTCTTTTGTATCTATTAAGGGATGATGATTACATCATTCCACCCATGCCACCGCCCATTGGAGGACCGCCAGCACCTACTGGGTTGTCTTCTGGTTCATCAGCAAGTACACACTCTGTAGTCAAGAACATGGAAGCTACTGAAGCAGCATTCTCTAACGCTACACGTGATACTTTAGTAGGATCGATAACTCCAGCAGAAATCAAGTTCTCAAACTTGTCTGTACGAGCATTGTATCCATAATCTGCTGTTCCTTCTTTAACTTTTTGAACGATTACTGCACCTTCAATACCTGCGTTTGCACAGATTTGACGTAATGGCTCTTCAATAGCACGTTTGATGATATCGATACCGATTTGCTCATCTTCGTTTTCGCCTTTTAAGTTAACCAAAGCTTCTGTTGAACGGATGAAAGCAACACCACCACCAGCAACAATACCTTCTTCTACTGCAGCACGAGTAGCGTGAAGAGCATCATCAACGCGGTCTTTTTTCTCTTTCATCTCTACTTCCGAAGCAGCACCAACGTAAAGAACAGCAACACCACCTGACAATTTAGCCAAACGCTCTTGCAATTTCTCACGATCGTAGTCAGAAGTTGTAGTTTCAATTTGTGAACGGATTTGAGCAACACGTGCCTTAATGTCCTCCACGTTTCCAGCACCGTTAATGATAGTTGTGTTATCTTTGTCAACAACAACTTTCTCTGCTTGTCCTAAATAAGATAATTCAGCATTTTCTAATTTGAAACCTCTCTCTTCAGAAATTACTGTACCTCCAGTTAAGATAGCGATATCTTCCAACATTGCTTTACGACGGTCACCGAATCCAGGAGCTTTAACAGCAGCAACTTTCAGTGATCCACGGATTTTGTTAACTACCAAAGTAGCTAAAGCTTCTCCGTCTAAATCTTCTGCAATGATCAATAAAGGTTTTCCAGTTTGAACTTGTTTTTCCAAGATTGGCAACAATTCTTTCATGTTGCTGATTTTCTTGTCATAGATCAAAATGTAAGGGCTTTCTAATTCCGCTTCCATTTTATCCGAGTTAGTTACGAAATATGGAGATAAGTATCCTCTGTCAAATTGCATACCTTCCACAGTTTTCACTTCAGTTTCAGTACCTTTTGCTTCTTCAACAGTGATTACTCCGTCGTTTCCAACTTTTTCCATTGCTTCAGCGATCAATGAACCGATAACTTCGTCATTGTTTGCAGAAATCGAAGCAACTTGTTTGATTTTATTGTTGTCAGCACCTACTACTTGTGATTGAGATCTTAGGTTCTCTACTACAGCAGCAACAGCTTTGTCAATACCACGTTTTAAATCCATTGGATTTGCACCAGCAGCTACCGACTTAATACCTGGAGCTACGATTGCTTGAGCTAAAACAGTAGCAGTAGTTGTTCCGTCACCCGCTTGGTCAGCAGTCTTAGATGCAACTTCCTTAACCATTTGTGCGCCCATGTTTTCCAGAGCATCTTTCAATTCGATTTCTTTTGCAACTGAAACACCATCTTTAGTGATTGCTGGAGAACCAAATTTTTTCTCAATGATTACGTTACGACCTTTTGGACCTAAGGTAACTTTTACTGCGTTTGCAAGTGTGTCAACACCTTTTTTCAGGGCGTCGCGCGCTTCTACATTATATTTTACTTGTTTTGCCATTGTTATATGAAATTGAATCTTAGGTATTAGGTTTTTTCAATAGATCTCAAACCCAAAACCTACTGTGTTTTAATTTTTTATCGTTGATTTTTTAATTACAGAACTGCGTAGATATCAGCTTCGCGCATAATTAAATATTCTTTTCCTTCATAGGTAATCTCTGTACCTGAGTATTTGCCGTACAACACTTTGTCACCTACTTTTACAGTCAATGGTTCTTCAGGTTTACCAGCACCAACAGCTACAACTGTTCCTTGGGATGGTTTTTCTTTCGCTGTGTCAGGAATATAGATACCTGATGCTGTTTTTTCTTCTGCTGGAGCAGGCTCAACTACTATTCTGTCTCCGATAGGTTTAATACTTAATGCCATAATTGTATATCAATTTTATTTTTTTCGATTACGTAACTCAAAAGCATCACTAACTATGCCAATTGAAATTAAGCAAAATATTTTGCCATTTTTGCATTAACTGTCATTTTTCATGACAGTTAACCATCATCTTAATGTCATCATGACACCAATTCCGTATCCCTCCCAAAACATAAAAACAAGAAACCCTGCCTAAAACTAGACAGGGTTCTATTTCTTTAGCTATTAAGCCTGATTACTTTGTCGTATCGGTAGCAGCTGGAGTTTCAGTTGCCGGAGTTTGAGTAGTTCCTGTTGCAGGAGTCGCCGAAGGATTAAGGTTCAAGTTAGGAGCTGTTACTGGCGCCTCAATTTGATCTCCCAAACCACCTGTGTTGGATGATGATGGACCAATAATATTTATTGCTATACAAAATACCATTAAGGCAATCGCAAAAATCCATGTTCCTTTTTCTAAAATATCACCTGTGCGTTGCACACCAATTAAATTAGCGCCACCAGAAAATCCTGAGGATAAACCTCCCCCTTTAGGGTTCTGAATCAATACAAAAAACGCTAATAATAAGCTTGCTAGAATAATTAGGATAATAAATAATACGTCCATTTCTATATTTCAATTATAACTTTTGTTCAATCTCTTTAATTCGGGTCGCAAAGTACGATTTTTTTTCTGGATTATCCGAAATTAATTTTCTAAATACCATGATCGCTTTTTCATACATCCCCTGTGTCTCGTAAATGTTCGCCAAGGTCTCGGTCACTACCTGTAATTGGTCCTCAGAACTACTACGGGCCTTATTTTCGGTATTGATGGTCTCTGCCTTTGGAGGCTGGATCTGAGGCTCCTCACGAATGAACTTCTCGATCACCTCATCCATCATCTCCGTAGACTTAAACTCTACCGTTTCCTTTTTATGTTTATCACTAAGCTTATCCGAAGGATCCTGCAAATGGAAGATATTCTCCCTGATCTGCTGATCCAATATCGCCTCATCTAATTTTTTAGGATCAAACTGACCTTTTTGCTGTTTCGGCAACACAGGCGAAGAAAAAGGCTGATAGGTATCGGCATGCTCCATCCTAGTCTTATACAGCCACCATCTAAAGCTGTATGGCATCAATTCATCGTTGTACAGACTGATATCCTCTTCCGGACTTCTTTTATTTTCTTCTTCCTGAGCAGGTACTTCTTCATCTGATTCCACAGAAACAAGCTCTTCCGACTCTACATCATGTTCCTCTTCTCCAGCATATTCCCTTTCAATATCGTACCCCGCAGCGAATTCAAATGCAGGCTCTTCCTCCTTTATCTCCTCTTCTTGACGCTCTACAACCTCATCTTCCACTTCGTCAAGATCATTTGCTGGCTCCGCGATAGTTTCTTCAACCTCTGGGATACTCTCTACATCTACTGCCTCAACTTCTGTTTCCTCTATTAGCCCATCACCGTCAAGCTCTTCATAGGCAATATAATCATCAGAGTCCACCTCTATCTCAGGGATAACCTCAATTGGTTTTTGTAAATAATCACGTAGCCAAAAAGGATTATTGGCATAGATCAAAGTCCGCTGCTTATCAATGCTTTGTCCTTCTAAAAATTTCTTGCGTTCATAGGCATATATTATAGGCTGGGAATATGGATACTTGGTCAGGAGTTGCTCAAAATCAGCAACACTAACTTCCATGGGGTTTTCCAGTGCTTTTCTAAAAATATATACTTGATCCATGTGATTCAAAGGCTCTTTTTTTACCAGTTATTAAATGCGCGGTTAAATACATCTTCGGTCAACATCTTGACAATCTCTTGGTTTAAGGTCATTTCTTGGCTATTTACCTGTCCTCTAAATTCCTTAAACTGCGTAAAAGACTCCTCAAAGTCACTTTCACCGGTCTCATCTTTCCTATTCACGTATTTTACCTTAACCGTAATGGAGAGTCGGTTTAATGCTGCCATATCTGTCCCAGCTTCCACTGCCGCAGGCGTAATCGCATAGTTGGTGATCACTCCTGAAAAGATAGCATCTCCATCCTGATTTACTTGGCTCAACTTAGATTGGGTCCTGATACGCTCCTTCAACCCCTCCGTAAAGGTCTGGCTCAAGGTAGCAGATACAAAAGGCGAAATATTCTCAAATATCTCCACTGAATAGGTTTTCATGTTTTCGGGAATCGACCCGCCACTCAAACTATATTTTACACCGCAACCATTAAAAGTAAGTATTACTAAAGCAGCAACAATAAATGTAATGAAATTGCCTTTATTCTTAAAATTGGACATATTAATCTAAGTTCAAATCCTTAATCTTTCTATAAAGCGTACGTTCAGAAATCCCTAATTCCTGCGCCGCTGCTTTACGCTTGCCCTTATGCTTCTTGAGGGCTTTCTTGATCAAATCAGACTCCTTATCAAGTAAAGATAATGATTCTTCTACCTCTTCCACATCTTGGGTATCATACAAATAATCATTTGCATTCCCATTCGGCTGATTAGGATTATGGATGGTAATCGTTGGATTTGGATTAACAGAATAGTCTTCTGAACCAATGGCCGCAGAACTTGGCCTGATCTCCTGATACAATTGATTGATATAAGGTGAATTTTGATCCATGGTTCCTTGATTGAAACCCTTTTGCATCAACTCAACGACTAATTTCTTTAAGTCGACCATATCCTTCTTCATGTCGAACAGAACCTTGTACAACAAATCTCTTTCCGAGAAATTCTCCTTCGACTGATCCTTTAATGGCATCGGAAGAGTAGTACTTTGGGTCTCAACTGGCAGATAATGGCTTAAAATCTGTGCGTTGACCAACCTTTCCTTCTCTAGAACGGCAATCTGCTCTGCAATATTTTTCAATTGCCTCACATTTCCCGGCCAGCTATAGTTGCGCAACATTTCTTGCGCGTCCTCTGTAAGTTGAATACCCGGTGAACGGTATTTATCTGAGAAATCCACAACGAATTTCCTAAATAAAAGGACAATATCTTCCTTACGCTCTCGCAAAGCTGGAATACGTAATGGAACAGTATTCAATCTATAATATAGATCTTCCCTGAATTTCCCCTTCTTTACCGCTTCATAAACATCAACATTCGTCGCAGCAACTACGCGAACATTTGTTTTCTGAACCTTAGACGATCCAACACGGATATATTCACCCGACTCCAGAACCCGTAACAATCGTGCCTGCGTACCTAAAGGTAATTCACCAACCTCATCTAGGAAAATGGTCCCTCCATCAACGACTTCAAAATATCCTTTCCTTGCTTCATGGGCTCCCGTAAAAGAACCTTTCTCATGACCAAACAACTCAGAATCAATCGTTCCCTCTGGAATCGCACCACAGTTTACCGCGATAAACGGGCCATGCTTGCGACCACTTAATTGATGGATGATATGTGAAAACACTTCCTTACCAGAACCACTTTCACCTTGAATCAAAACCGAGATATCGGTAGGTGCTACCTGACGTGCAATATCGATCGCACGATTTAGTAATGGAGAATTCCCAATAATCCCAAACCTGCTCTTAATATCTTGATGATCCATTATTAATATTTAGTGTTTGATATTAATCAACTATTTTCCCAATCAATGTTGCAGATGTACAGCTTTCGCCTAACACATTCACATAATCTCCTACTTTATAGCGTTCATCTACTGGAAATACAACCATAGTATTTTGATCGTTTCTTCCGCAGAAATCCTTGTCAGAACGCTTTGAAGTCCCTTCAATCAATACTTTTTGAACCTGACCGACAAATTTTTCGATTCTATATAAGCTATGCTCACGTTGAAGATCCACAATCTCAGTCAACCTGCGTTTTTTAACTTCTTCAGGAATATCATCCTCATAACGTTTGGCAGCCAAAGTTCCCGGACGTTCTGAATAAGCAAACATATAGGCGTAATCATATTTTACATAATCCATCATGGAAAGGGTTTCCTGATGTTCTTCCTCAGTTTCAGTACAGAAACCGGTGATGACATCTGTAGAAATCCCACATTCTGGAATAATACGGCGAATGGCTTCAATTCTATTGATATACCATTCTCGGTCATAGGTCCTATTCATTAACTCCAATACGCGGCTGTTTCCAGACTGTACCGGTAAATGGATGTATTTACAGATATTCTCATATTTTGCCATGGTATACAATACCTCATCTGTAATGTCCTTAGGATGTGAGGTAGAAAACCTGATCCTTAATTCTGGACTCACTTCAGCAACCAAGGCCAACAATTGCGCAAAGTTCACGGTAGGCTTAGCCTCTTCTCCCTCTGCCACCGCTGGCGTATATTTATACGAGTCTACGTTCTGTCCCAATAAGGTTACTTCCTTGTACCCAGCATTGAATAGGTCTTGCGCTTCTTTCACAATTGATTCCACATCACGACTTCTTTCTCTACCCCTTGTAAATGGAACAACACAGAATGAACACATATTATCACATCCACGCATAATGGAAATGAACGCTGAAATACCGTTCGAATTTAATCGCACCGGACTGATATCAGCATAAGTTTCCTCCCTAGACAGCAATACGTTTACAGCACGACCACCTTCATCAACTTTTTCAATCAAATTAGGAAGATCACGGTAAGCATCTGGCCCAACCACAACATCCACCAACTTCTCCTCTTCCAAGAATTTAGCCTTCAAACGTTCCGCCATACAGCCTAAAACGCCCACAACCATCCCAGGGTTCTTAGCCTTCGCAGATTCAAACTCCTTCAGCCTATTCCTAACACGTTGTTCAGCATTCTCACGGATCGAACAGGTGTTGATAAACACTACATCGGCATCTTTATAGTCCTTGGTAGTCTCAAAACCCTTATCCATAAGGATAGATGCCACAATCTCACTGTCAGAAAAATTCATCTGACACCCGTAACTCTCTATATATAACTTACGCCCAGTGGATTTCCCTGTAGGCAGCATATCTAAAGCCTCGCCTTGACGAGATTCATCATGCGTTTTTGTTGTATGCGATAACTCTAACATAGTCATTTTTCAAAGACTACAAAGTTAGTAATTATCTATTAAACAAATGACAGTTTGTCAGCAGTTGAGGAAAATTTAACAAAAATCCCTCCCCAAGTCTGTTCCACCCTACCTTGGTTTTATAACAACTTCAACACAGTAATCAGCAAAATCCAAAAAAAGGGTGTCAATTTATTTGACACCCTTTTCAAATTATTTTTTACAGTCTTATTGACCTGCTTCTCTTTTAGCTTCTTCTTGCATTTTCTTACTTGCAGTAATAATGATCTCAACACGACGGTTTTCTGCTCTTCCTGCATCAGTATCGTTTGATGCAATTGGCTCAGAATAGTTTTTACCTTCTGTTTTGATACGGCTACCTGCTAAACCTTGAGAAACTGCGAATGATTTTACAGATGCGGCACGACCATTAGAAACTTTTTGGTTTGCTTGTAATGTACCTACGTTATCTGTGTGACCTAACACCAAGATTTCAGTATCTGGTTCTTTATTCAAGGTCTCAACTAATTTAGCGATGTTTTCCTTTGCAGATGGTTTCAAAGCTGTACTGTTGAAATCAAATAAAATTCCAGAGTCAAATTTTACCAAAATACCCTCACCTGCTTGCTCTACTTCAGCACCAGCTACTGTATTTTCGATCTCTTTGGCCTGTTTGTCCATTTTTTTACCGATCAAAGTACCTGCAGCTCCACCAATTACAGCTCCAGCGATTGCTCCAACTGCCGTGTTACCTGCTTTACTTCCGATTAATGCTCCAAGAGCACCACCTGATGCAGTACCGATTACTGCTCCTTTTGTAGTGTTACTACTATTTTGAATGGTTGAACAGCTAGCAAATAACATAGCTGATGTAGCTACTGTCAATCCATAAACCGCTAGTCTTTTATTCATTTTCATAATCAATTTGTTTATCTTTTATACTAAATAATTTATTGTCAATTTATAGTCAACTTATTTGCAAAGCCAATGCCAAAAGCTTTTTTATCACCTTTGTCAGTTGCAACATATTAATTATCAGTATCTTATTTTTCCTGAACAGGAATATCTAACTTCGGTAAACGTTGTGATTTAGGGCGTCCTTGAGCATTCCAAGTCTTAAAAGATGAATTGATGTAATTCATCAGATCGTATTGACCCCAACGCGACGCAGTGGCATAGGATGGTCTATAGATATCCATAAAAGATTGTAATTCCTCTCCTTCCAGATGGGTCAGTTTGGTAACAATGGTTTTATTGAAAATACGGTCTACCTTAGTTTCTTCAAGCTCTTGGTTCATGAACTTCTCAAAACGCTTCGCATTTTTGGCTTCCTTTCCAAAAAGGTTATACAAGGCTGTTGCAGGACTGGAAACATAGGTGCCAAATTTATTCTGTCCACCATTGTAGACTCCTTTGCTCTCGTAGTCATTCAACATCTCCTTCATCTCCATCTCCTTCGTACTACGGGTCACAACAACGGTCTCGATCCGATTTCCCGCCTGCAAATCCACCAAAATATCTTCTAGCGTGTTAATCCTAGTTTTGATAGGTCCATATCCAACTTTACTGATGGTAATGGTATCACCAACATTAACTTCAATATTAAAGACACCGTAAGAGTTACTCCTCACAGTTTGTTTGGTCCTCTGGTTGACCACGTTCGCATCACTAATCCTAGTGCTTGTCCCTTTTTCCAGAACCAATCCAGAAATTATGTTATCCTGATCTTGGGCATGTGCAGCAAGCGCCAAGAAAAACAATGTACATAACAGGGCAATATATTTTACTTTATTATACATCCAATTTTAAAGGTAATAATACTTTTGACTAGGAAATGTTAAAAAGTTTTAAATCACTATGCATTATATGGATAGAAAACAAAGTTTGCACCTTCTGGAACCACAACGAACAAACACATAAAATCATTCGCTGATTTGAAATTCCTTTCGAAATATTCTTTCTTATCTTCCTTTATGATCCCTCTATCGACAAACTCTTCCAGGGAACTCGCTTGAATGCTCCATTGTGTATTCAGCTCATCCCTGTCCAAGATCATTTCTCCCAAATCAACCTTCAACTGGTGGGCAACAAAAATAGGATACAGAGTATAGCCTTCTGCCATCATTTCAGCAGATACCTCTTGAATAGACTCCTTATAAAAATCGAGGTCTTTCTTCAAGCTTACTAATGGACTCTGTCCTTTTCCTGCTTTACCTTCTTCTTCGGGCCCTTTATTTAATAGATCCTGTAAATCCATTTATTTCTTCAATTTTAACAATACTACATTCTCAACATGTTGCGTATGGGGGAACATATCTACCGGTTTTATCCGCACAACCTCATACTTACTGGTTAAGCTTTCCAAATCACGTGCCTGAGTTGCAGCATTACAACTTACATACACTACTTTATCACTTTCCATTTCCAAAATCCTATCTACGACATCGGCATGCATACCTGCTCTAGGCGGATCGGTAATCACAACGTCTGGCTTCCCATGTTCTTGGATAAAATCAGCCGTCAACACATCCTTCATGTCACCTGCATAAAATTTCGTGTTATGGATTCCATTGGTCTCAGAATTGATTTTGGCATCCTCAATAGCTGATGGAACATATTCCACGCCAACAACCTCGCGAGCAGATCGCGCTACAAAGTTCGCGATAGTTCCAGCACCGGTATATAAGTCATAGACTAGCTCATCTCCTTTTAGATCAGCAAAGTCTCTGGTAATCTTATAAAGTTCGTATGCTTGTCTGGAATTTGTTTGATAGAAAGATTTAGGACCAACTTTGAATTTGAGGCCTTCCATTTCTTCATAGATAAAATCACGGCCTGAATAAACATGTATATCTTGATCAAAAATGGTATCATTCCTTTTTTGGTTGATGATATATAATAAAGAAGTAATTTCAGGAAACTTGTCTTTAATAAAGGACATCAATAAATCTACCTGTCCTTCTTCAGGATATGCAAAAACCACGATCACCATTAATTCACCAGTGGAAGAAGTTCTGATGATTAAATTTCGAAGGGAACCTTCATGGTCCCTTAGATCATAGAATGAAAAAAAGTTTTCTTTAGCAAATTCAAAAATGCTATTCCTAATATCGTTAGAAGGCTCTTGTTGCAAATAGCAATGGTCAATGGTCAAGATCTTATCAAATCTACCTGGAACATGGAAACCCAAAGCATCCATGGAATCCCCAGGTTCAACCTCATCTAGACTGGTCAACCAACGTTTGTTTGAAAAAGTATATTCCAGCTTATTCCTATAATATTCTGTCTGCGCAGAACCTAAAATCGGCTCCATTCCAGCAACATCCACTTTTCCAATACGGGACAAGGCATTCCCTACATACTGCTCCTTGAATTTCAGCTGAGATTCATAGGTCATGTGTTGCCATTTACAGCCTCCACACACACCAAAATGTGAACAGAATGGATCTATCCTATATTCAGAAGCCTTCTTCACATCAGAAATTTTACCCTCCGCAAAATTCTTCTTCTTGCGGATCAATTCAACATCCACCACATCTCCAGGCACTGCCCGCTCAATAAATAAAACTAAATTATCATGCTTGGCAACTCCCTTGCCCTCTTCCGCAATGTCAATAATCTCAACATCCGTAATAAACTTCTTTTCCTGAGGTATTCTTCTTCCCATATTGGCGCAAAAATACGCAAAAATTTAATAGCAAAATGATTTAACAATCGAGACAGCAATGTGCTAATTAATTCTACTGTTAGATAATGGAAAAAGATTAAGGAAAACAGAACCGAGCGAAATATTTATCTTATTAATCTACCCAAAAGAATTTCAATATTAATCAACATGATTGCGTAGGGCTATACGACTGGCCCCAAAGACTATTGTCATTAAGTTAAGGATTTTCTTTTTTGAGGTCACAATTTTATAGGGTCTTCTCAAAACAAACGCCCATTCTTCCGAAGGAAGTCCCATATCTCTCGGCTCATTTCCAATGGCGGAAAAATGGAAAGAATGCCGTTGCTGTGTGCGATGGGATTGGCCTTGGATGCTTTCAAGAAATTCTCCCATCTAAAGGGAGAATTTTGAAGAACGGCATCCTCGACATCAAGGCATTCTTTTCTTGTGTGAATGACTGTGCGAAAAGCCATCTTAAATGAGCCGAAGCCTTTTGGTTACTTTTGGCCTTCAGAAGTAATGAAGAATCTGCATAATGATTATTTCTTAACTTAACTACATTGCCCCAAAGCCCTATAATGTGCCTATTGTCTTATATCTAAAGCCTCTTTCTTAGACTCCAAAAGAGTAGCTTCAACTAAATAGGGAAGGATTTCTTTCTGGAAGGAAATAAAATTCTTACGCACATCGGCCTCAGATACAGCAGTAAATGCGAAAGAAAATACAATGTTTTTGGAAGTTTTAATAAGGAAGGTCAATCGTTCTTCGGGAATCATATTGGCAATGGTTTCATTCTGCATAAACGAACGCAGCAATAGAAACTCCAGGTCATCCGAAAGAAGTTTAAGGTACTCCTGGGCATTGACCGACTCACGGATAAATTCCCAACCAACAAATTCATTACAGACCGTATAGGTTACACGGCTAACCCTCAAAATGGTATTGGCAAGGAAAAGTGCCAGGTCTTTTTCTTTCACGTTCTTGTTCAGGATATCATAGACATTGTCCTGGATATAATCCATCAGGACCTCATGTAAAATCAACTCCTTACTTGCGAAATATTTATAGAAGGTTGCTTTAGCAATGGAAGCATTCTTGGCCAGCTCATTAACACTGGTTTTATTATAGCCATATTTCCTAAATAGATCTCTTGCAGATTTCTTTATTGCTATAACCACTTTGTCTTCCATGAAGCTGTTTTTTTTGAATTTGGGATTCAACTTTTTATATGATTCTACCCAAGACCCTTAAAATCTCGGGTAGAATACAAACCAATTGGTTTAAATAATCTCTGTCTCAAATTGAGATAAGAAACGAACATCGTTTTCTGAGAACAAACGCAGGTCGCGGATCTCATACTTCAGGTTTGTGATCCTTTCGATACCCATACCGAAGGCAAAGCCTGAATATTTCTTACTGTCGATTCCACAATTATCCAACACGTTCGGATCTACCATACCACAACCAAGGATCTCTACCCAACCTGAATATTTACACATCTGGCAACCTGCCCCTTTACAGATGGTACAGGAAATATCCATTTCAGCTGAAGGTTCAGTAAAAGGGAAATAAGATGGACGGAACCTCACTTTTGTGTCTTCTCCGTACAATTCTTTCACAAAGTGATATAATGTCTGTTTCAAATCAGCAAACGACACATTCTCATCCACATATAATCCTTCGATTTGGTGGAAGAAACAATGCGCTCTCGCAGATATTGCTTCATTACGGTATACTCTTCCCGGCATCAAAGCGCGGAAGGGAGGTTTCCCTGCTTCCATCAATCGAACCTGAACCGAGGAGGTATGCGTACGAAGCACAACATCATTTCCATCTTGCTTCTTGATAAAGAATGTATCCTGCATATCCCTAGCTGGATGCTCTGGAGCAAAATTTAACGCTGAGAAGTTATGCCAATCATCCTCAATCTCATTTCCTTCAGCAACTACAAAGCCCAACTTCTTGAAAATCTCAACAATCTCTTTTCTTACTAAGGAAAGTGGGTGTCTAGATCCCAAGGTGAAGCCTGGACCTGGTAAAGTCAAATCTCCTTCAGGATTTGCCGATTGACCTTCAGATTGATCTGCAAATTGTTCCGATGCCTCTTTAAATGTATTTTCAGCAAACTGCTTGAACTCATTCAATACTTTTCCTAAAACCCTCTTTTCATCCGAGGATACCGTCTTGAACTCTTCAAACAGGTTTTTCACGATGCCTTTATACACCAAAAACTTTAATCTAAATGCTTCAACATCTTGGGCTGAACTTGGCGCAAATGCCTTTATCTCTTCAGTATACTGCGTTATCTTATCTTGCAACATGTGTCAAAGATACAGCAATTTTAAAAAATAAATGAAATGGTACAATATTTAATTAGGTAGATTAAAATGGTAGACCATCACTATCGTCGTCATTCTCTGTAAAGTCGACGGCTTGTTCCTTTGGTTCACTGCTAGTGGGGGCTCCACTCGTGGCACTCTGTTGTGGGCTTTGAGGCTCAAAATCAGAACGTCTACCCAATAAATTAAAACTCTCTGCTACGATCTCTGTCGTATAGCGACGGATACCTTCTTTATCTTCATAAGAACGTGTCCTCAATTTCCCTTCTATGTAGACCAATTTCCCTTTACTCAGGTACTTTACCGCAACATCTGCCAGACCGCGCCACAATACGATGTTGTGCCATTCAGTCTGCTCTACACGACGGCCATCCTTGTTGAAAGTCTCCGAAGTTGCCAACGGAAAACTAGCAACACTTACATTTCCTTCTAAATAGCGGATTTCTGGGTCTTTTCCAAGATGACCAACTAAAATAACTTTATTTACTCCCGACATACAATAATTTAGGATTTAGTGAGCACTAAAAATAATGTTCCACAAAGGAACTAATCAGTTTATGTTTAGCTAATGTATCTAATTTTTCTAATAAAAAATAATTCCAAAAGCTTTTTTTGACCAATTCCCGATTATCCATATCAAGGCTATAAAAGCGGGCAAAAATATTCTGATGGCTTAAAATATGCTTCACTTGCCCTTTTATCATTTTAGGAACTGTTTCCCCAAAATTATTCCTGTACTCTTCTAATTGTACCAATTCTGCTACATTCAAATCCCCTTCACTCTCTATCAACGGAAACTCATACAAATTGGCCCAAACATCTCCTTCGGATCGTTGTGACATCAAAACAGACCCCTCTTTTTCAATTATAAAGTAATGAAAATACCTATCTCTACTTTTTTTTCCTTTTAGTTTAACCGGCAATCTATCAACTAAACCCTCTTCATAGGCCCTACAATCTAACCTCAAGATGCAATCTTCACAATTTGGATTCTTGGGCTTACATTGCAGGGCACCAAAATCCATTATTGCCTGATTGTATTCCGCAGGATGCTCCCGATCTAACATCTCTTCAGCCAATTTGGAAAAAAGCTTTTTCCCAGAACTGCTGTTGATCGCCTCATCTATTCCAAAATATCGAGATAATACCCTAAATACATTTCCATCCAGAACAGCATGCGCTTGGTTGCTGGAAAAAGAGGAAATGGCCGCAGCTGTATATTCCCCAACACCGGGCAATGCCAAAAGCATCTGATAATCAGTAGGGAATTCCCCATTATGCCTATCCAAAACCTGCTTACTCGCCTTATGCATGTTCCTCGCCCTAGAATAATAGCCCAAGCCTTGCCATAATCTCAAAATTTCAGACTCCTCTGCTTTCGCAAACTTTGTTACATTAGGATAGTTCTCTAAAAATTTGAAAAAATACGGCATCCCTTGCTCAACCCTTGTCTGCTGAAGGATGATTTCTGATAACCAAATGATATAGGGATTCTTGGTCTCACGCCATGGTAGAGCTCTTTTATGCTGAGCATACCAGGTTAAGATTCGTTCCGAAAATGACATAATACAAAGATGATAATTTTAACCCTCCCTATTCCTTAAAAAGTTATAAAATGTTAAAATTTCTTGCAATTATTTTAACATCCTCTATTTTTACGCCCGGCTAACATAAAGTGGGAGAGTAAAATACTATGACAAAAAAGAAGACTGCCGTTGAAATTCTAGACTCAAACGGCGATTCGAACTTGAAGATTCAGATTCCAACTATTGTTTTAAAAAATTGGAAATATATCCTAGCTGGAGGAATCTTCTGTATCTGCTTGATATGTGCAACGATTGTATATGTTGCCACAAAATCAACAAGTGACCATTACGAAGAACAATTGACTAAGAAGATTGAAGCGCTCGAAAAAGCGAAGCAATCCTTGGCTCTGGAAGAAGCAACCAACCAACTTAGTACAGTTCAAATCCAAAAATCCTTCGATGCTATTGATAGTGCAGTAAACCAAATTAATGCCAAAATGCGCAGAAGAGGTTTAAAAGAGTTTGCGCCGAAGCTTAAAAACGCTGGTGGACCGGTAGAAGAAGAAGTTAATCTACCTGAACTTATCAAATACTATGAAGCAACGGTCAAGAAACTGGACAAAAAATTGGAAGGTGTGCCTTTGGGAACTCCCCATAATGGAAGGATTACCTCTAGATTCGGATACCGTAGAAACCCTTTTACAAACCGAGGCCTTGAAATGCATTCAGGTATTGACATCAGCGGAAGAACAGGTGAGCCAATTACGGCCACAGCTGCTGGTAAAGTAGTTTATGCTGGATATAAAGGGCAATATGGGAAAGTCGTAATCGTTGAACATACCAACGGTTGGGAAACTAGATACGCCCATCTTTCAAGCACTAAAGTAAAAAAAGGTCAAAAGGTAGAGGCCGGTCAACAAATTGGAAGACTTGGTAGCACCGGTAGATCAACCGGACCTCATCTTCATTATGAACTATTGAGTTTCGGAAGAAAAATAAATCCTGAAAAAACACTGATCTTCAACTAAAAGATCATAAAACATAAAAAAAGGCTTTCTTTTAACCAAGGAAGCCTTTTTTTATGCCCTTTATAATTTGTCTAAAAAGAATTTCAAGTTTTCTTTAAATTGATCCGGACAAGCATAATGCAAATTATGGTTATCACAATCATAAACCTTTAGCTGGATTAGATCGGGATGTAGGTTTTTCAGGTCATTATTCCCTTTGCTGGTATCAAACAAATCATCTGGCCCTTTAGCTTCAATAATTAAGAGAGGAACATCCAGTTTTGCATAAATTCTCAAGGGATCAATATTTACCATGGATGCAGCATATTTACTTGTAGACTCTGGCGAATTTAAAACCTGCAAATAATGTAGCCTATCCTGCATATGCATATACTCATTTAATCCTTTATAAAGTATCCATTGCTTTTCCTTCCGCTTCATAAAACCAAAGGATTGCCAAAGTGAATCCGAATCTTCCAAAGACTTTATATTCTTGTATATTTCAAAGTCTGAACCATACGCAGCAAATAACAGCTCCTTCAAATCATCTGGGAATTCAACGGTCAGTAGGAATTCTTCCAACTTGTCTTGCTCCATCGCATCAAACATACGCTTGAATGAAACTGAACCACCTTCTTCTAGGATAATGGCACGAACCATTTCTGGATATTTCTGATAAAATGCCGTAGCAAGATAAGCTCCTCTTGAAAACCCAGCAATTACCGTTTGATTGACTTCCTCATGCTTCAACAAGTGCGCAAGATCGTCTGCAAAATTCCAGAAATCAAGATCCTCCTTAGGTATTTCGGTTAATCCATGTCCATAATGATCTATTGAAAGGACACAGTAACCCTGGTTGACCAGTTCTTTAGCAAATGGATAAAAATCATAAGCCGACAACAGACTTCCCGGTAACCAAACAAAGACCTTCCCTTTATTTTCACCCCATTTCAAATATGAAATTCTATGATTTTTAGTTTGAACAGATTTCCTGTGTTTAGATTCAAAGGACTGAAACTTCGCTTTATCTTTTAGAAATTCTCCATATAGCCCAGAATCATTCTCCTGGGAATAGCAAGAATCAGATAGGAAAAATATACTTAATAACAATAGAAGAAATCGAGGCATACTGATTAGCAAATGGATTCACCTCAAAAATAATATGTTTATTGGATTTAACTGATTTATTATCACACAATCCTTGGAACGATAAGTTGCCCACCCAAATAATCCACCCCAGCTAACTTAACTTGATAGGTGGCCTCTAAGGCCGAAATCCTTTCTTTTGGATTATCGCTTGACAATTCATTCAACCGTCCTTCGTTCATCAAAAAATGCCGGTCTCCATAGAGCAAGGCCAAATTCGGATCATGCATAATACAGATCACGGTAGTACCTTTACTCACTAGTCGCTTTAAATGGTCTAGAACTGCCACTTGATAATGTAAGTCCAAGTGATTGGTTGGTTCATCCAATAATAATACCGAGGGCTCCTGCAAAAGTACCCTGCACAATAATATCAGTTGCCGCTCTCCTCCCGAAAGCGAAGTATAAGGTTTGTCCCTAAGGTGCAACAGACCGAATGACTCCAGAGCAGAATCTACCAAAGCTTTGTCCTGAACGGTTGGCGAAAATTTGGAGAATGCAGCCCTACCTGTCAACAGGACATCCAATACCTTGAAGGGAAAGGTACTATGATGGAACTGTGGCATAAATCCAATCCTAACCTTGGCATTTTGATGGGGCTTGATTTTCCTCCTCTCCATACCACCAAAAACTACCTCGCCTCTATACTCCCTTTCCATCCCTGAAAGAATATTAAAAAGAGTAGATTTCCCACTGCCATTCCTTCCCAAAATCACACTAAATTCAGCAGAACGGAATTCAGCATTCAACTCCTTCAGGACCTGATGGCCTGAAAACCCAAAAGTCAAACCTTTTATGCTAATCAACTCTTCCATTAGTTCCAGTTTACAGCGTTTTTTCGCATCAAGTAAATAAATAATGGTGCCCCTAGCAACATCGTAAATACACCGATCGGTATTTCAAATGGCATTAAGGTCCTAGATAGATCGTCGATCAACAATAAAAATGACCCTCCGATACTAATATTTGCAAAGACACCGATTTGATTATTGGGTCCAAAAATAATTCGGGTAAGATGAGGAACGATCAATCCAAACAGACTGATCATGCCCACTGCAGAAACCGAAGCAGCAGTTATCATGGTTGCCAAACCTATCATCAATAATTTCATTCCCTTGGGATTTACACCCACTGCCATAGACTCTTCATCCCCTAAAGCCAGTAAATTTAACCTCCACCGGAAGATGATAATCAACAATATCCCTCCAACAATGGGTAGGACTGAACTGTTCAGCTTTGCCCATGAAGCTGTATGTAGATTTCCCATGGTCCATTGCACAATAGCCTGTAATTTATAGGGGTCGCTCATATATTGCAAGACCGTTAAAAAAGCGGTAAATACCCCGGAAATTATCATTCCCGACAAGACCATGGTGATCAAAGTCGTTCTGGTCTTTGAATAGGATACCAAGTAGGTAATGCCAACAGCCAAGACTCCAAATAAAAAAGCAGAAAAAGTAATGGAAAAAAAGGAAACCAGCATGGAAAGTGCGGCTCCAAATGCTGCCCCTGAGGAAATCCCCAGTGAAAAAGGATCCACAATTGGGTTCCTAAAAATCGCTTGCAATACCGCTCCTGAAACTGCAAGTGCTGCCCCTACCAAAAAGGTCAACAATATCCTCGGTAATCTTACCTGCCATAAAATAGTGGCCATATTCTCATTTACAGTTCCACTGCCGCCAGTTGGATGAAGAGCTGCAACAATATGGTCATAGAGCTCCTCAATTCCCAACACTCCCGTACTTCCCCATGCCAATGAAAAAATAACAAGAAATATAGGAACCAAAAAAAGTAAGATGACTTTCAATCGCTTAATCATTCCATTTTTTGTTTTCAAAAGCCTTAACCCTCCTTAAATAAAGTTTCCGAAGGCTTTCAATGCTGCACTCGGTAATAAGGTCATTTCCTCTAAGACCACTTGGTCATCAAATTTCTCCTTCAGCGCCTGGAATAAACGTCCATCATAAGAAACTGCAATCCTGTCGTCAGCTACTTGAAAGATCGGCAGATGTCGATTTCCCACGTCATAACAGAACTTCCCAACGGTATGGATCGAAGTTGAAGTCAATAGAATACAAAGACAGGCTTTGATCCGGATCCGAATGGAAATTTCTGCATCTTGATAGATTAACTGCCCATCTTGAAAGGTCGCCTTTTCAGGCAGCTGAATCTTTACGGCAAGACCTGATACCGTTTTCCTGTTCAAATAAGTCCTATTGACTTCATACCATTCCAATTCTAGGAAATCATCCTTATCATGTTTAGGAATTGACTTGCTGACCAATTTTTCAATGATAATCATTAGACTACCTGGGAAATTGCCTTCTTCTCAGCTACTTTATTCTTTAACCAATCACACCATTCATCTAAACCCTCACCCTTCAAACTGCTGATGGATATAACTTCTAGATTAGGATTGACTTCCCTGGCATCTTTTGCTGCGGCCTCCACTGAAAAAGGAACATACGGCAACAAATCCGCCTTTGAAACCAACATCAATTCACTGGTCAAAAACATCCTTGGATATTTCTTGGGCTTGTCATCGCCTTCAGTAGCTGCCAATACCGTTACCCTATAATCTTCACCTAGATCGAAGGCTGCCGGACAAACCAAATTCCCAACGTTCTCAATGAACAAAAGGTCTACATCTGTTAGATCGATATGGTCCAATGCCTGCAATATCATCTGCGCTTCGATATGGCACATTCCTCCGGTCACGATCTGAAGGGCATTGATGCCAACCTCTCGCATACGGACCGCATCACGCTCGGTTTCTGGATCACCAACCAATACGGCAATATTTAATTCCTTACCTAATCGCTTCCCAGTCTCTTGCATCAAGGTTGTCTTTCCACTTCCCGGAGAGGAACAGATATTGATCACACAGATATTAGGAATCCTGTCGCGAATGGCTTTTGCAACAAAATCATTTGCCTTCAATAAATTCAAAGAGGTATTATCACATTGCACAGAGCCTACTGGCATCTGATTACTTTTTGCTGTACGATTACTCATGGTCTTTCTTTTTAAATGTCACTTTACTAATTTTCAATTCTTCACCCTGCACTATTTTGTCCGAACCTTTTCCACATGCACAAACAAAGCGATGGTACTTCACCTCAAATTCCTCCCGGCAATCTTTGCAGTATGCTATAATCGGTAAAATCTCAACGTCAAGTTCAACGTCAGCATATTCTGAAAATTCCTCCTTATAGGCCTCAAAGGCATTGTGTATCAATACCGGCTGAATATTACTCAGTAAGCCAGCTTGTATCTCTACCCCGACGATATCCTTAAAGGTTTCTGGATATGCCTGTTCTAAGGTTTGGAAAATATCTTTGACAATGGATAGTTCATGCATATTATTCGGCTATTACTTCTAACTTCTTGATAGATTCTGCTTTTTTGAATGCTTTTTTTGCAGCCTTCTTTTTTATGGGAACTTCTAAAGGAACCTCCTCAGCTGTCTCCTCTTCAATGACCTCCCGCTTGGGATTAAGCTCCTCAATTTTATGCTGGGAAAACTCCCAACATAACTGCCCCAGCATCAATAGAAAATCATACAACAGTTCTCCATTATTCCCCAATGCCCTAAAGATGACAACATCATTAGCTGCCTGGGTGAATCCATATGTTATATCCTCATAATCCTGTACCAATATCTCATCCAGTTCAACCTTCAGGTCCTTGGCAAAGGAGCTTGAAAACAGCAAGGTTGCCTGATGGGTATAGCCCTCAAAGAACAACATCTTCTGGATCGGTTGCTTAGCTGGACTTAGAAACTGATTATCAATAAAAATGAGTTTATTATCCTTATAGATTTTTGTCAAGGAGTGAAGCTGGCTAAATACAAAAGACTCTTTCATATGTACCCGGCCAGAACAGATAATATCACCCCAAATCAACACAGCATCCTTATCCATATGGATTTCATTTTTAGCCAGAAAAATGGAATCCTTAAAGGGAGTTATGGGATGTGGGATATAGTGAAATATTGCATTTCTTTCCAATTGGATCTGAGTTTCCTGAACCGCTCCTATCTTCATGGGATGAACCTTGTTAAAAGATTGAGTGAACAACTTAAGTTCAGCCGCCTCTTTCACATGGACATCTATGGTCAATTTATCCTCATCCATTACACCTGGAGATGCACTCATGATGATCATTTCCAGATGTTCATGGAAGGTAGGTGAACCGTAATAAGTCAGTTTATAGGGAGCACTGTGATAACTCTCTTTTAAAACAGTTTTTTGGTTTTCTTTCTCCGCATTTATCTTAATTGCACTATCCATAAAACTGAGTTTTAATTCTCTAAAAGAGCATACTTCTTAATCCAATTTTTTACATCTTCCAATCCATCCAAAGTCATCATATTGGTAAAGATAAATGGCCTATCCCCTCTCATCTTTAAGGTATCCTTTCTCATGACCTCAAGATCAGCATTGACATAAGGAGCCAAATCTATTTTATTGATCAACAAGAGGTCCGATCGGGTTATCCCAGGACCACCTTTTCTTGGCATTTTCTCACCTTCCGCCACATCTAATACAAAGATGGTTACATCGGCCAAGTCAGGGCTAAAAGTTGCCGTTAGGTTATCTCCGCCACTTTCCACAAATATGATCTCAGCATCAGGAAATCGGGAGGCAAGATCCTCCACAGCTTCAATATTCATTGAAGCATCCTCGCGAATTGCTGTATGAGGACATCCCCCCGTTTCCACTCCCATGATGCGTTCGGCAGGTAATGCTGAATTTTGTTGAAGATACATAGCATCTTCCTTGGTATAGATATCGTTGGTAACAACACAAATGCTGTAATCCTCAGACATAGACCTTGTCAGTCTTTCAATCAATGCTGTTTTCCCAGAGCCAACAGGCCCTGCAACACCTATTTTTACGTAATTTCTTGCTGGCATATTTTTATGTTTTATGAAATGTAGATCCGTGTATATAGTTTTTCATGTTGCATGCAACGTATATCTTGAGCTACACAACAATTGCCGACCAGATCTTCCTTCAAATCGGCCTGTTTCTCAACCAAGTCATTAATGAGTGGCTGAAGTTTAAATAAAATCTGTTGCGCATCCATTTGGCTAATAGGAACCAGTTTGGCACAGTTGGTTACAATGCCATTTAAAGAGTTATAATAGAATGCACTCAATGCATCCTTATAATCAATCTTTTGCGCATGTGCATACATTGCAAATGCCATGGCATAATGCCCATGGTACTCATTGGCTTGAATGCCTTTCAGATAACTGCTGCATCGAGCCACAGGATGTAATTTCTCCGTCAACTTCAAGAACCTAATCCCAAGTTTCTTGCTCGCATCTCTGATCTCAAACGGGGCCTTATAAGCTGTTATTAAGGCGTCTAATTCCGCAATCCGCTTTTTGGTTGCCCTGGATTCACAGATCTCCCAAGTTTTATGGAAAAATGCGGCATCGTTATAGTAAAAGCTATTCTCCAACATGGAACTTGCATATTCCCGGGCAGTCTTGCTATCCTTGACTATCCCCTTAAATATGTAGGTTTCCAATCCATAAGAATGCGTAAATCCTCCGATCGGAAATACCGAATCGTTAATTTGCATGAGGGTCAACAGTGGATTCATCTTAATCTTCCTTTACTAATATTATTTTATTCTTAAAATTTGATACCTGATGCATCTTTAGTACATCAGTCCTTTCAATAACTCGTTCTTCAATCAATGGCCGGAATCCTGCTCTTTTTAATTGATCAAACAAAGGTTTTTCGAATGCCGTTATGACCTCATTTTGGTCATTGATAAATATTGGAATATGCTTATTCCCAATCTCAAAACAGGCAATCGCCATTTCCTTGATCGATTGCGGCTCAAAAACAATACAAGAGCAGGGCAATACCCGTACAACAATGCAAATTCCATCCGCATCATATAGCACATCTCCGTCCTCAAGTGCCACAGAGTCTAGGTTCCTGAAGCCTAACTCTTTCCCACCTGTACTATATGCCCGGATTATTCTTTTGGTTGTATCAAACCATTCCAGTTCTAAATATTCTATGGGATTTATGAAAACTCCAGAGCCTGAATGATGGATATTGCCTTTTATTGCTCTTGATACCAGCATGATTACTTAAAACAAGAAATATCTTTGTGCCATAGGAATTTCGCTAACCGGTTCACAGGTCGCTAAAACTCCATCCACGGTTACTTCATATGTATCTGGATTAACCACAATATTTGGCGTGGCACTGTTATGGACCATATCTTTTTTCATAACGGTCCTACAGTTTTTCACTGGCAAGTTCTTTCTGCTCAATTTCAATTTCTCCATATTCCCATTGTCAATGGAAATCTTGGATACGAAATTATAGCAAACAGAAGGCAAAGCACGTCCATAACTACCAAACATTGGCCTATACATGACTGGCTGTGGTGTAGGGATGGAACCATTGGCATCACCCATTTTTGAACTCAGGATCATTCCTCCTTTGATGATCAATTCAGGCTTCACGCCAAACATGCTCGTTTTCCACAATACCAAGTCAGCATATTTGCCCTTTTCGATGGACCCGATGTATTCATCTATACCATGCGCTTTAGCTGGATTTATTGTGTATTTAGCGATATAGCGTTTCACACGGAAGTTATCACTGTCCTTACCTTTATCCTCCGCTAGTGGACCACGTTGTACTTTCATTTTGTGCGCTGTCTGGAAAGTCCTTGAAATAACTTCACCAACTCGACCCATTGCCTGGCTATCCGAACTCATGATTGAGAATACACCCATATCTTGGAAGATATCCTCAGCGGCCATCGTCTGTGGACGGATCCTGGAATCGGCAAACGCTACGTCTTCCTTAATCTTTTTGTCCAAGTGATGCACCGCCATTAACATGTCCAAATGCTCATCTACTGTATTTACAGTAAATGGTTTGGTCGGATTCGTCGATGCTGGAAGGATATTCGGGTACATAGCGATCTTGATAATATCTGGAGCATGCCCTCCACCTGCACCTTCCGTGTGGAAGGTATGGATCACACGACCATTAATGGCAGCAACAGAGTCCTCTAAGAAACCCGCCTCATTTAAGGTATCGGTATGTATGGCAACTTGAACATCATATTTATCGGCCACTTTCAGCGAGGCGTCAATGGTAGATGGAGTAGCACCCCAATCCTCATGGATCTTTACCCCCAATGCACCGGCTTCAATCTGCTCCTCAATTGGTTTCATCGTGGAAACATTTCCTTTCCCAAAGAATCCAACATTGACAGGGATGTTCTCAAATGCTTCGAACATCTTTTCTAAATACCATTTCCCTGGTGTAACTGTAGTAGCATTGGTACCATCAGCTGGTCCAGTACCACCACCGATAAAAGTCGTAACTCCACTGTACAATGCTGTTTCAACCTGTTGAGGACTGATAAAGTGAATATGCGTATCGATTCCTCCAGCAGTAAGGATCATTCCGGCACCACTGTGGACTTCAGTAGACGCACCGATCACCATGCCATCAGTCACCCCTGCTTGAATATCTGGATTACCCGCTTTTCCAACTCCAACGATTTTTCCATCCTTAATACCCACATCGCCTTTTACAATTCCCCAGTGATCAATGATGATGGCATTGGTAATTACAAAATCTAGCACACCTTCATCACGCAAGGCACGTGCAGATTGCCCCATTCCATCACGGATGGTTTTACCGCCACCAAATTTGTTCTCTTCACCATATACATTGAAATCTTTTTCTATTTCAATAAAAAGCTCTGTATCGGCCAATCTAACTTTATCCCCAGTGGTCGGGCCAAAAAGTGATGCATACTTATCCCTAGGGATATGTAAAACGCCATCTATGTATTTAACCGATGATTTATCGATTCCTAATTTCTCTAATCCGAGTGCATCCAAACGCATTGCTGCAGTTCCAGCGGTTGTCAATCCAACCACTTTGATCCACTCTCTTCTATTCCATGTTCCCATTTTTACTGTGTTTTATGTTATTTGGAATTCCTATATTTTAGTTCTTTTATTTTAGCCATGGCAGCTGATTTCACTTTGGAGTCTGTAACCTTTCCATTGGTCAAACCGTTGAAACCATGAACCTCTTTATTGCCTCCGATCTCCACCAAAATGACCTTCTTCTCTTCTCCCGGCTCAAATCGGATAGCGGTACTGGCAGGAATGTTCAAGCGCATGCCGAAGGCCTTCTCTCTATCGAAAGACAAAAATTTGTTGACTTCAAAAAAATGATAATGCGACCCTATCTGAATAGGTCGATCACCTTCATTCTTTACAGAGATATCAACGGTCTTATGACCGTCATTGGCAATAATCTCCTCCTTTTTCAATATGTATTCTCCTGGAACCATCTTATGTTTTTTTAAAGGTTAACGAATTGGATTATTTACGGTAACTAACTTTGTACCATCGGGAAATGTTACCTCCACCTGAATATCATAGATCATTTCTGGGACACCTTCCATCACTTGGCTTTTTGTCAACAACTTAGTGCCGAACTCCATTAAATCTGCAACAGATTTCTTTCCCACTCGGGCCTCTTCCACAATCTGTGAACTGATATACGCTATGCTTTCTGGGTAATTTAACTTGACCCCCTTCTGGAGTCTTTTTGCAGCTAGCTCTCCGGCTAGATACAACATCAACTTTTCAGTCTCTCTCGGTGTTAATCGCATATGTTTTTTTGTATATATTTTTTTCTTATCCTCTTTTACAAAACTGGAATGGTAAAGTAAGCCCCTAGGGACAACCTGTTAAATTGTTGCCTATCCATGTTTACTACATCTTTGTATGAAACCGTATTTCCCATGTAGCCCAAATAGAACCTGAGGTCTTTTGTTAAGAATGGCTTATGTTGTAAGGCAGCGAAATAGGTATAGTTTGTCCTGAAATCATTCCCTAACTCATCATCCGCATTTGACCCGGCGGTCTCCACTCCTCCTTTTAAGGCAATCTCCCATTTGTCCGCCAAGAACTGGTCAAACCTTAAAATGGCAGATTTATAAACGATATCCTTCGAAAGGGTTCTTGCAGCCCCGGTCCTTGCATAGAAATCATTGATAACATTGGAACCGATTAAGGCATGATCAACCGCATAATATGAATATTGAAGATCTAGATAGATCATTTGACGATCGGTCTTGTACTTATTCGCTAAAGAAACGGCATGGTTGGTATTGCCTTTTGCAAATTGAGATATATTATAAGACCATTTTGTATTGAATTTTTTTTCAGCAAATGCTCCTATCCAGGTAAAGTATGCTCCTAACGGTGCTTTCGATGCTTCCAGCCCAGATGCTGAAAGGTTATTGTCTGCCAATAATCTATCAAAACTGTGGTTACTGGTATTATAGACCTGCAGATTTAGGGAATGATTGGGATCGACCTCATAACTCAGCATTCCTCCGACCACAAATAGATTTAAGATACGGTCTACGTAGTCTGTAAATTTATACTCATAAATGGGGTTATTCTCGAATTCATAACTACCCACAATTGCACTTTGCTTTCCTAAGGTAACCGACCATTTATTGTCTTTGCCGAATTTGTATTTCAAAAAAGCAAAATCTAATGCAGCAGATCCATTGTCTTGACTAGTGGGTGCAAAGGAGCGGTTAAGCCTAAACCTAACCTTATAAGAAAGTTGGTCATTGTAATCCCCTCCTAATAAAATACGCGCATCATCGAGATTGGCATTTACCTTACTGTCATCATTCCCTAAGTTGTTGGCATTTAATCCAGCCCGGAGCAACACATCTAAATTGATCAGCTTGGAAGCCTTGGGTTCTTTTTGCCTAATGCTGTCTTGTTCGGATTGTTCGTTCAACAAAGAATCGGTCAATTCTTCAGCTTGGGAAAGCTGTAAAAATAAAAGGGGAAAAAGGATTATCAGGAGATGTTTTTTCATGTCGAAATTATTCGGTACTGACCAAATATAGTTTCAACATATAAAAATGAAATTAGCCTGAAATTAGAATGAGATTAGAAAGATGGTTTAGGGATTTTCACACTGACCGTAGTCCCTTTATTTTCCTCCGTATCAAGCTCTAATTGAACATCATGCAAGATGAAAATATTGCGCGCCAAAACTAATCCAAGGCCATTTCCATAGATCTCGCCGACATTGGAAGCCCTAAAAAAGGAATAATAGATATTGGAAAGATCTTTTTCTGGAATACCGATTCCTTGATCAATAATTTTAATAATGATAAACTCCTGATCAAATTCCATGAGAACTTTTACCGCTTTGTCGTCACCATATTTTATGGCATTGGACAATATATTACTAAAGGCAATATAGAACAGATCTGGGTTTGCTTTCACCAATAGATCATCACTATCTTCCGGAATATTGCTGAGATCAAACTGAACTTTACTGTTGCTGTTTAACTCCGTTTCGGTTTTAATTACTTCAAATAATAATTCATCGATACGGACAGGAAGTATATCTCTAATTTTCCGTTGGCTCCCCAAACTCGACATCACCAAAAGGTCCTTGATCATAAACTTCATCCGGTTGGTATGGTGTATAATCGTGTCTATTGACTGATAGGCATCATGCGATCGGTCGATTTGTTGTTGTGCAAGTTCTGCTTCCCCTCCGATAATGGTCAATGGAGTTCGTAGGGAGTGGGATGCATTCCCAATAAAGCTTTTTTGCAATTGGACCGCAATATCCAAACGGTCAAGCATGGAATTATAGTTAGTATATAATTGATCAATTTCATCGCCTTCACTACTGAATTTATTGCTAAGTCGATGATCAAGGGTGGCAATGTTGACCTTTTCCAGTTCATCATTCAGTACTTTCAACGGATTAAGTATCCTATTGGCAAAATAAAAAGCCAACCCAATGATGAACACAAAGGAAATTAAACCGCCCGTTAGCAAAGTCTGATCAAGGTCCTTTTGCTCTCCATGTCCATAGTCATCAATCCCCTCAGAAATCACCAATAAGTTCTCGGCATGCTGCTTATCCTCAAAAAACAGGGCTAAATAAGAAACATTTTTATGGAGAAAGGTAGCTCTCCCCTCTTCGATTGCAGTTTTATAAAACTCAGATGGCATAGGCAGGTCAGGCTTGATCCGCAATTGGTTGCTCCCTTTAACAATCCTGAGGTAATAATCATTTCCTTCTGCCAACTGCTTCAGGTATTTCCGCTTTACCTCATAATAAATTTGATTGTTATACTCATCATTTTGAATGATATGTTCCCCAACTATGCGGGCATTTTCTTCTAAACGATGGAAAAATTTGGTCTGTAAGCTGTCTCTGGTAAAATAGGAGACATAGTAGGCAAATAGTACGATCAAACTAATTGCTATTAAGGAAAAGGATAATATGATCTTTACCTTAATTTTCATTCCGCATCACGTATCCCATACCAATAACGGTATGGATTAACTTGTTCTCGTATTGTTTATCGACCTTTTTCCGAAGATAGTTGACATAGACATCAACCACATTGGTACTCATGTTGATATCCATCTCCCAAACTTCCTCCAGGATATCCATCCTTGAAATCACCTTGTTTTTATTGACCATCAGATATTCCAATAAGCGGAATTCCGTAGCGGTCAAGGAAATAGCCTTTCCGTCACGTGAAACATATTTACTGGACCTGTCTAATATCAGGTCGCCTATCTGGATAAGATGATTGCTGGAATTGTTACTGTTGGATTTACGTAATTGCCTATGAATCCTAGCTTTGAGTTCTTCAAGCTTAAAGGGTTTTGTCATATAATCATCGGCATCCCTATTGAAGGCTTCTACAACATCTTCTGTTTGATCCAAAGCTGTCAAGATCAAAATAGGAACATCCTTGTCAAAGCTGCGTATCTGTCTGCAGACATCCAACCCATTCATTTGCGGTAACATAACATCTAATATAATCAGATCAAACTTCTTGGAGCTAGCTAATTTTAACCCACTTATGCCATCATTGGCTACAGAAATTTGAAAATCCTCATATTTCAACCCGCGTTGAATAAGGGATATTACTGAACTCTCATCTTCGACTAATAATATTTCCAATACTTTTTAGATATAATACGTGAACCGTAATAAATATACAAAAAAGTGAAAGTTATTTGCTTAAAGTCTAATAAAAGGGTTCAATTAAATTAAAATTTTACATTAATCTAATTTTTAGATAATATCATCTTCGCATCCTCATCCTCTAACCTATCAACCTCTTGCTTCAATAATTTCTCTAATCGAACCTGTACTTTCTTGAATTTTGCTTGCCCATAGACATTCCTCATCTCACGCGGATCTGATTTCATATCATATAATTCCCAAGCATCCACTCTTTTATAGAAACGGATCAATTTATAACGTCCATCGCTCACACCAAAATGGGGTGAAACCGCATGTTCTCCATTCTCATAATAATGATAATAGATCTGATCTTGAATATCTTTTTTCTTGCCGTTCAACAAACTCAAGAATGACCTACCTTGCATATCAGCAGGCACCTTCGTTCCACTCAATTCCAAGAAGGTCGGACCAATATCAACATTGGAAACCATTCCCGTAATTTTGGAATTTGGCTTGATCATGCCGGGCAGTTTCATCAACATGGGGGTACGGAATGATTCCTCATACATAAAGCGTTTGTCAAACCAGCCATGCTCACCCATATAAAAGCCTTGATCGGAAAGATAAAGCACCAAGGTATTGTCCTCTAGGTTCTGCTCCTTTAAATAATCCAATACGCGGCCAATATTGCGGTCCATCGACTCGGCTGTATTTAAATAATCAACCATATAACGGTGATATTTCCATTCTGCCAGGGCTTTTCCGCTCAGGTTTGATTTTTTCAACTCCTCATAGATTGGTTTATAGTAATCTACGTAAGCTTGGAATTGTTCATCAGTCATCCGGCTGAAATTTCCATCAGCGCGCATTTTCTCGATATTTTCAAACATCTTCAGGTCATAGCCCATCTGCATATCCTTATCGATACTCATCTCTTGCTGCGCAGCTGCCTTTCTACCTGCATAATCATCATAGAAGGTTTCAGGTAATGGGATCTGCTTATGATCATTTTTACCGAAGTCTTCAATGGCCGGCATCCAGGTCCTATGTGTATTTTTATGGCCTATGATCAAGCAAAAGGGCTCTTGCTTATCCTGTCCTTTTAACCAATCCAATGCTTTATCAGTCACCAAGTCCGCTACATAGCCATCCTCTCTTGCCACGACTTCCTTCTCCCCTTCTTTACTGCTGATAAAATCGGGATTAAAATAATGTCCCTGTCCGGTTAGGATACTATAATAGTCGAATCCTTCCAGTTTTCTGCCCAAATGTATCTTACCGATCCAAGCTGTTTGGTAACCATTGTTATGAAGTTCTTTAATGAAGGAGTTCTGACCATGGTTGAAATTAGAGGTCTCATTATCCTTAAATCCGTTTTTGTTGCTATATTTTCCAGTCAATAAGCTGGCGCGACTCGGCCCACAGATCGAATTGGTGACATACCCACGCGTAAAAATAGCCCCCTCTTTTGCAATCCGGTCCAAATTTGGCGTATGGCCAACCTTGGAACCATAGGCTCCAATGGTCTGGTAGGAATGGTCATCAGAAATAATAACTACAATATTGGGCTTACGCTGTGCGAAAGTTGCCAAGCTGAATAGGCAAAAACAGATAAAAGTTAGTATGCGCATGAATTCTAAAAGTTTAGGAAGCTTCAAATATAAGCATTGCTTCCGAATCATCCTGTTTCTGGATTTCATCTTTTAACTTTTTCATCATTTCCGCTTGTTTCTCAGTATAGTTAGGATTATTGTAGAGATTCTCCATTTCTTTTGGATCCTTGCGCATATCATAGAGCTCCCAAGAATTGACTTTATTATAGAAACGGATTAGTTTATATTGTCCGTCACTCACACCAAAATGCGGAGAAACATTATGGATTCCATCCTCATAATAATGGTAGTATAATTGTTTTCTATCCCCTTTTTTACCATGCACGATCGCACTGAAAGATTCCCCTTGAATATCTTCTGGAATCGGCACCCCTGCCAAATCCAACATCGTAGGCGCAATATCCACGGTCATCAAAAGATCGTTGACCTTCCTGGACTTTTTGATTTCTTTAGGGAAGCGCATCATCATTGGCGTACGGAAGGATTCCTCATACATAAAGCGTTTGTCAAACCATCCGTGTTCGCCCATGTAGAACCCTTGATCGGACATATAGATCACAATTGTATTCTCGGTCAGGTGATGCTCATCCAGATAATCCAATACCTTTCCTATATTTCTGTCCATTGATTCAGCAGTATTCAGGTAATCGGTCATATACCGTTGGAATTTCCATTCTGCCAATTTCTTTGGATCCGAAAAATCCTGACTCGCATAATCGGCTTTTACCTTCGCATAATATTGTCTGTATTTCTCACGATCGGATTCATCCATTCTCCTGAAATTGGACTCTTTCATCCAATCCTCTTCGGTTTTAAATAGCTTTAGGTCGTAATCTAATTTGATATCCTTGCTGATCTGCATTTCCTGGATCTTAGCAGCCTCTCTTCCCTTGTAATCATCATAGAAATTATCTGGTAATGGGAATTTCTTATGGTCATTCTTTCCAAAATCCTGTGGGTCTGGATCCCATTCCCTATGGGTTGCTTTATGACCTAGTATCAAACAGAATGGCTTTTCTCCATCCAAGGACCCCATCCAGTTCAATGCCTTTTCGGTTACAATATCCGACACATAACCCTTCTCCCTGGTCAATTCCCCTTTTTGGTTCTTGAAGTCAGGATTGAAATAATGCCCTTGGTTTAGCAGTACATCAAAGTAATCAAACCCTTCCAAAGTATCCCCTAAATGCTGTTTTCCAATCCATGAAGTTGTATACCCAGCCTTTCTGAGCTCTTTGACAAAGGAATTCTGGCTATGCTCAAAATGGGACTTTTCATTTTCCCGGTAACCATTTTTATGACTGTATTTCCCCGTCAACAAACTTGCACGGCTTGGCCCACATAGGGAATTGTTCACATAGGCGCGGTTGAAAAGTAAGCCTTCCTGAGCAATACGATCAATATTGGGCGTACTGCCAATCTTGGAGCCGTATGAAGAAATGGTCTGGAAAGAATGGTCATCGGATATAATGATCACGATATTTGGAGCCTTCTGAGCAAAAAGCACATTTATTCCGAAAACGAAAAAAAGCAGGTAGGTAGATAATCTAATCATACATTAAATATACAAATTCAAGGTTAAATATTATTGATTTAAATAAATCCAGAAATACTGTAAAATATTGCTTTCAGTAATTTGCAGAATCAATAAAAATGAGGACTTTTGCGTAATAATTTCATTACATGAAAAAGCTTTTTTCCCTCATTGTATCAACTCTTCTTTTCCAGTTTGCTCTTGCCCAACAAGAAGTTTATAAAATCATTTATACCATCTCCTTAGATGAGTCTTTCAAGTCCAACATCAAGGAATTGGGACAAGGTAAAAGTGAAGAATTAGAATTGTTTCTAACTCTATTGTCTGAAATGGAAGGTAAACCACTGATGGAGGCATGGGTCAGTGAGCATCAAAACAAAATCCATAACCTGTACTTTGAACCCACTTTACAACTCAGAGATACAAAAAACAAAACCCTGTTTTTTTTAGATTCATTAGCAAAAAGTTTTTCAAAGGAAGAATATGCTCCCGAGAGTGAATTTAATCTGCGAGTAAACTTAGATTCTGAAAAGACGGAAATGATCGCTGGATTTCCCAGTAAATTGGCAATTTTAGAATTACAGGATGAATCTAATGCAGGGGAACCTGAAATAGTTGAGGTATGGTATACGGATAAGATACCTGCAATTTTTTGGGGTAAATACCAATACCTGGATAAAATACCAGGTCTAGCTCTGAGGGTAAATGCGTTAGGTGCTGCGTATCAGGTGATGGAAATATCAAAAACCCAGGTTCCCGATAATTTCTTTGAAGTCCCTTCAGATTATTCCGATGAAGAATTAACGGAAATGGATCTAGGCGATGGAATGACCGCATATTACGATTCAACAAGTTTTTTATTTGGCTTAAAAAATCCTAATGGCGAAATCATCACCCAACCGAATTATTTGACAATAGCACCATTTAACAATGGAATAGCTGTGGCAGTAGACGAAGGAAACTTTGCAGGATTGATCGATGCTAACGGTAAGAACCTGACTGAATTCAAATTTGATAATATCCAGTATGACCCCGTTCTTGATGCTTATCTTTTCTCATTGGAAGGAATGATGAGTGTGATGGATACAAAAGGAAATAAAATCTGGAACAATGAATTTGAATATATCACTCCTTTCTCAGCGAATTACACCATTGTAATGACTTCGCTTAAGTTTGGACTTGCAGATCAAAAAGGTAATATCGTATTGCCCTTAGGGGAGAACGTCATCTTAAGTAATGACAACAAATACTATGTTTCAGAAAAGGATGAACTATACGAAATATATCAAATTGAAGGCAATAAACTGATTACTTCAGGAAATTACTATTTAGGATTATCCAATGAGGATGACCTATTCATCATATCAAAAGATAGCGAAAACTTCGGATTGATTAATTCAAAAGGTGAAACTATTCTTCCTTTGGAATATAGCTATATAAATCCTTTTGAAAATGGGAAGGCTATCGTTTTAAAAAATGGTGAATCCGAAGAAAGGGTCATCAATACCAAAGGAAAATTCATTAACAACCCGTAAACATGACTTACCAAATCAACACCCTACATCGAGGGAGATTTATCTGGATATTGCTAGGCTCCCTTTTTGTGGTTGGGTATTTTTTATCACTTAGCACCCTACAAGAAATCTATAAGATCTTGATCCTATTGTTCTGTATACCTGCCATCATGTGGGCAGCGGTCCGTTTCAGCAAACAGAACTCTACTTGGGTAATCGATAAGAGTAACATTAACATTACCAAGTTTGGCCAGGAAATCCAGATCCCCATCGCAGAAATCACCTATCTCAAGAACCATATCCGATCCGGAGGAAACCTTTTAGCCTTTCATAAAAAGGGAAAAATGAGCACCGTACGGATCTGGAGAAACAAGATTTTTGCCAACAATGATCAATTCGAACAATTGATCCAAACAATCAAAGACCTCGGAATCGAAATCGTCATCGGATAAGCCTGTCATTTTCAAATGTTAAATTTTATATATTTGGCATTATGAATCTAAAAAACACTCTTGGCTTACTAGTCTTGGCTCTTTGTTCCCTAACATCCTTTGCACAGCGCAAAACGTATTGGGATCAGAAAGTCGATTATACCATGGATATTGATGTCAACGAAAAGACATTCCAATACGATGGTAAGATGAACCTGAAATACAGCAATAATTCTGGACAAGAATTGAGCAAGGTCTACTTTCACCTCTATTTCAATGCCTTCCAACCTGGAAGCATGATGGATGAGCGTTTGAAAACCATTCCTGACCCGGATGCAAGAATGGTCACCAATATAGGCACTAAAGAACAACCTGTTCGTCAAAGCCGTATTTCTGTCCTGTCACCAGAACAGATCGGATATCAAAAAATCAAATCGGTAAAATACAATGGTACGGATGTAACCTTCAAAGAAGATGGCACCATCCTCGAGGTAACCTTGCCTACAGCGATCAAAGATGGCAGTACGGTAGAGTTTGAATTGACATGGCAAGCTCAGGTGCCTGAACAGATCCGCAGAAGCGGTCGTAATTCAAAAGAAGGTGTAGCATTCTCCATGACCCAATGGTATCCTAAAATGGCCCAATTCGATGAATTCGGCTGGCACCTGGACGAATACATTGGCCGTGAATTTATTGCCCCTTTCGGAAATTTCGATGTTACCATCCATATCAACAAAGATTACGTGATCGGATCTTCTGGAAAATTACAGAACCCTGCTGAAGTAAAGGGCTATGTAAAAAATGCCAAGATCAAAACCAAAAACAACAAAGCTTCTTGGCATTATAAAGCCGAGAATATCCATGATTTTGCTTGGGCAGCAGATCCTAAATTCGAAGTGGATTCTGCCAAAACAAAATTGGGAACTACTATCTATACGATTTACCTACCTACAGACCAAGAGGTTAAGGATAATTGGAAAACAGCATTAGGATTAGCTACGGAATTCTTTGATTTTACCAGTGAGAACTTCGGTGCCTATCCTTGGAAAACCTACTCGATCGTACAAGGTGGTGATGGTGGAATGGAATATGGAACAGCAACCTTGATCACAGGTGGTAGAAACTTGAAAGGCTTAGTGGGAGTAATCTTCCATGAAGCAGCGCATTCCTGGTACCAACAGTTGTTTGGTGTGAATGAAACAGTCGATGAATGGATGGATGAAGGTTTCACCAGTTATATTGAAGAACTGGCATACACTGAACTGTTTGAAAAACCAAAAGCAAGAGCACTTAACCCTATCGGTTCAGCTTATAATTCTTACTATCGCTTGGCTAAATCTGGAAAAGAGGAACCAATGAGTCTATTAGCAGACTATTACAATACCAACTTTGCCTATAGCATTGAAGCCTATAGTAAAGGTGGAGTATTGGCAGAACAAATGGGCTATATCATTGGAAAGCAAAACTTGCAAAAGACCTTCTTGAATTTCTATGATATCTGGAAATTCAAACACCCAACTCCTAATGACTTTAAAAGGGTAGCGGAAGAGACCTCTGGAATCAATTTGAAATGGTATTTCAACTTGTTTATCAATACTACGAGAACGATTGACTATGCCATTGCCAATGTTTCTGAAAACAGCATTGAAATCCAAAATAAATCGAACTTGGCTATGCCTATCGACCTATTGGTAGAATATGAAGATGGAAGCAAGGAACTTTTCTACATCCCATTACGTGAAATGCGCGGTGAAAAACCGGCTGAGCAATATGATATTTACCAAGGTGTAAAGCGCACGGTCCTTACGGATTGGTTCTGGACAAAACCAACTTATTCAGTGCCAGTTACCAAGAAAGTGAAAAAAGCTTGGATTGACCCTACTCAAAGGCTTGCTGACATCAACTACGATGACAATGCCTACGGTTTATAAATATTAAAAAATCTAGCAAGTAAAAAGGCTGTTCCCCATGATGGGGAACAGCCTTTTTACTTAATTTCCATGGTCAGTTTATTAGAAACTTTTCTTTGACCTTGTTTTAGTCTCATTCGAGACACATTCCGAATTTTCCGAATATGTCTCGAACAAGACTAAAACGAATCTCGAAGCCCATGCCAAAATTTTTGAACTTCAGGCTCCACAAATATTATTTCAGTACTTTTTCCAACAGTTCCTTTAACTCTGCGACTGCTTTTGGATTTTGTTTAGCAATATTATCTTTTTCTCCCGGATCTTTTGACAGATCAAATAATTGATCTTCGGCATGATTGCCCAGTTCAGTTCCGGTCAGTTCATTGAAAGCTCTCCCCTTGCTAGGCTTGATGTATTTCAAATTTTCTTTTGTAATAGAGAAGGTTCCTGCAGATTGAACAAGGAATTCCCTTCCTTTTTTATCTTTCCCGATAAATGCATTCCAGATATTCTCACTATCCAATTCGTCTTGATTGGGCAGCGGTTTTTTAAAGAAATTGGCAAAACTGGAAAGAAGATCCATCTGACAGACTAAAGCGTCTGACACCAGCTGCTTCTTGATGCCTTTTGGCCAGCTGATAATAAAGGGAACACGGGTACCGCCTTCAAAAGCCGAATATTTACCTCCTCTATATGGACCAAATGGATTATGTCCATTCAGCTGGGTCACCGCTCCGTCTACATAGCCGTCGTCCAATACGGCTCCATTATCACTGGTAAAGATAATGATCGTGTTTTCATAGATCCCCTTATCCTTTAAAGCTTGGACTATCTCGCCTACGGTATGGTCCAATTGTAGGATCGCATCGCCTCTGTAACCTAAGCCACTCTTCCCCTTGAACATGGTAGAAGGCATTCTTGGGACATGAGGTTCGGTAGCATGGTAGCTCAAGAAGAATGGTTTCCTGGCATTTTCACGGATATATTGAATGGTCTTATCGGCAAAAGTCATGGTTACTTCCTCATCCACCCATCTGGCCTGCAGGCCGCCAGTCATCCAGCCTATCCTTCCAATTCCATTGATAATGGTTTGGTTATGTCCATGGTTGGGACTAGCTTTCATTTTTAATAGTTCCGGATTTTCAAGCCCTGTCGGTTCGTTCCCGATCTTCTGTTTATAGGAAACCTCAATAGGATCATTAGGATCGACACCGACTACACGATGTCCTTCCAAGAAAACGGTTGGTACTCGGTCTGCCGTGGCAGGGAAGATATAGGAGTAATTGTAGCCTACTTCCAATGGTCCTGGTTTTATAGTTTCATTCCAATTTTTTTCTACCTGGCTACCTAAGCCTAGGTGCCATTTCCCGATTATTGCGGTTTCATATCCTTGTTGCTTAAAAAGTTCTGGCAGGGTCATCTGACCTTGATCGATGATCAAAGCTGCATCACCGGGCAGCACGCCAGTTCCTGTCTTTCGGAATGGATATTTGCCTGTCATCAGGGAATATCTGGAAGGTGTACAGGTTGCAGCGGAGGAATGTCCATTGGTAAACCTGACCCCTTGATTAGCCAAGGCATCTATATGTGGCGTGTGGATCTTGCTAGCGCCATAAGCACTCAAATCACCATAGCCTAAGTCATCCGCATAGATCATCACAACATTTGGTTTCTGTTGGCCGAAACTTATTGATGGAAGGAATAATAGCAAGAATAAAGCTTGAGTGAGCTTTAACAAAAGGGTTTTCATAGAAATGATTGGGTTTAGAATATACCCGAATATACTGATTTTATTGAAATGAGCAGAAAAGGAGGCAAATAATAAAGGCTGCCCGTTATGGGGCAGCCTTCCAGCTTTTTCTAAATTTTTATTAATTATCGGAACCCCAGTTTCTATTGGCTTTTTCGCCCATGACGAATTCTAGGACTCCGCCATTTAAAACATCTTTATGGGAGATCTCGGCTTTATTCAATGGTTTGCCGTTCAATTTAGCGGATTGTATATATTTAAATCTGTCCGAAGCATTTTTTGCAATGACCGTAAAGGTCTTTCCGTTTTCCAATTGGATGACTGCCTTTTCAAAGAATGGCGAACCGATGCTATACATTCCAGAGCCTGGAGTAACCGGATAGAAACCCAGTTGGGAGAACACGACAAAAGAGGAAAGTCCACCTCCATCTTCATCTCCTGGAACCCCCATGAGGTCATTGCGGAACCATTGCTTGATCAGGGTTTTGATCCTTTTTTGAGTCTTCCATGGTTGTCCTGCATAATTGTACAAATATGGTATATGTAGTGAGGGTTCATTTGCCATAGAGAATTGTCCAACATTTCCGGTGTGATCGGGTAACTGTTGGTAAAAATCAAATTTGGACTTGCCCAAAGGCTGCACGAACATTTCATCTAGGTAGTTCACGAATTGTTCATTCCCACCCATCAGATTGATCAAATCAGGGATATTGTGCTGAACATCCCAACGATAGATCCAAGCATTGTTCTCTCCATAATATTCCCTAGCGCCTTGGCCTCCTGAAAACACATAATCGAATGGTTCCAAGAATTTCCCTTTCTCATCTTTAGGGTGGAAGAATTTCGTTTCTTGGTTGAATAGGTTTCTATAATTGAAAGACTGTTTCATGAATTTCTCATAGTCTTCAGTCTTGCCTAAATGCTTAGCCAATTGCGCCAAACACCACAGGTCGTAGGAAGTACCTAAAGTAACGGCCACAGGTTGGCGTCGCTCAAAGCTGTGTACCTCTGGATAAGTTTCCTTTTCACCTGGATGCAGAGCTGGGATATAACCTTTTTCAAAGAAAAATTGGTCCATCTTTCCGGCAGGTTTACCAGACCAAGGAGCCAAGGTCTTTTCGGTAATCGCTCCTTTTGCGGCACGATAGGCCTCTTCTACATTGAATGAACGAACACCCTTCTCATAAGCATCTAAAAGAGCTGCCACCCCATGGTTGGAGTTCATTCTACGGCTATCGCCAGTAATCTCCGGGAAGGTAGGCAACCAGAAGTTAGGCATCTGTTCAGACATCCGGACGAATGATTGCAGGATATTGCCTTCCTTCTTGGTATCGATCAAGACATTGAGAGGATGATGGGCACGATATGAATCCCAAATCCAGTCATCTGTAAAGAATGGGACTCCCTCATCTGAATGGACCTTGCCGTCAAAGGCACTGAAGTAGCGACCATCTTCAGAAATATTGACTGGTCTTTCAAAGGTTCTGTACAGGGAAGTATAGAAGATGTTCTTATCATTTTCATTTTTCCCTTCCACCTTCAATTTGCCGAGTGCCTTATTCCAGGTTGCTTTTCCATCTGTCTTCACTTTTTCCAAATCGAAGTTCTTGATTTCACGGTTTAGGTTTGCTTTAGCCTGAGCTGCATCGATAAAGGAAATACCATAACGAACCTTTAAAGTCTTAGCCGCTGTTGGGAATGTCAAGACTAAATTCGCCTGATCGCCTGAGGCTTCCGTGGACTTGCTGACCTGACCATTGTTTAAGCTACCAACTTCGGTAGGTTTTTGGTCAAATTCTGCATAGATATAGACCTTTGTATTGTTCCCGATATCCTGACTTCCAGATACACCGTTTCCATCCCATTTCACATCGCCCTTGCGAGAATTAAAGATCAGTTGTGGCTGCCCTGTTTTTTCAAAGCCCAATTCATAGATGGCGGCCTGATGGGAAACAGCAAAGTCAACCTGAATATTATCCTCATCCAAATAAACGGAATAGCTATATGGATTGATGATTTCCTGATCATAGCTATAGTTCAATACCGGTTTTAAACCTCGGGTTCCCGAGACAATTGGGCTCAGGTTAAAGGCAGAGCTTCCGCGGTGACTGGTGACGATCAAAGGAAGGCCTTTGATGCGATCCGAGGTATAGTCAGCCCTTTCAGGATAGACACGTAACAGGGAATTTGGTAAATGAACGGTTGGGTAAGTTGGCACCAACAGGTGGGAAATATTTCCCATATAAGGATTGACATAATCTACCTCTGACTTTTGGGCCTGGGCTTGGGTTGCAGAGATAAAAATCATTGCCATGGCTGCAAAGCTCTTCCCTTTGCTCCAAATTTTCCCAATTCGCGGAATTTGACTCTTGAACATAGTGATCTAGTAATGTAATGTGAAAAAACACCGTTTACTGTTATACCGACTTCGAAATAAGCATTAGATTGATTGGTTTACAACAGGTCCACTATCAAATTTAATAAAAAAATTCACAAAAAAGATAGGTAGTAAAAAGGTTTTAGCTAATAATTTAGGGAATAATAACCCATAAAAAAACGCCTATGCGAGGGCATGGGCGTTTCCAGTATTTTTAAGCGATTATTTAATCTGCATATGTTCCAGATGTTTTCCCATCAACCATTTTTCGCCGACCACTTGGAAGCCTAGACGTTCATATAGTTTTTTAGCTTTCGGGTTATCATCATCGACAAGCAACCCTAGTACCGTTTTATTCTCGGTAACATACTCCCCGATCAGGAATTCAATAATTTTCGACCCTAGACCTTTACCTTGTTGATTGGGATTGACCCCGATGCAATCAATATAGAATTCGCCTGCTTGTGTTTCGTCTTCAGGGTTGAAATCACGTTGGAATTGAGATTCTACATATTGTGCAACCGGCTTTCTTAATTCATGTAATTTTGCACCATCGTAAACTAGGGCAGTAGCCACAACTTCTCCCTCCTCCTCGATTACCCAATTATTATTATAGGAATATTGATTACCTTCTTGTTTGACCAATTCTGTCAAAAAATGTAAGGCTTGCTGCTGGTCTCTTTGTCCAATAAAACGGTAGGCAATCTCTTCCATGGCCAACAATAAATAACTTGCTATTTGTTCCGAATCCTGCTTTAATCCTCTTCTAATATTCATTGTTAAAATAATATTTTGCCCTAAGATAAAAATTAATCTAAAAATTGACGAGGATGAGCTTGTATCCCTCATCCGTCCGGAGAAACTCAAATGTCTTTGATACATATGGGAATTCGTCGTACAAAGACAGGGATATGACCGGATACTTTGCATCTAATGAATCACCACATTGATCGAGATACATACTATAGGATTCGCCTTCAAATATGAAATAATTTAAGCTGGATTTAGAGATATCGTATTTTTTCGATCCGCTGATAACAGACTCGAACAGTTCCTTTAATATATCACCTTGACGGTTGATGTATTTAGGACTTTCCTCAAATACCCATTGATTTTGGTCCTCATGCCAATAGGCGATGCTGTCATAGGAATGCGAGATCAATTGTTCTTTTGTTATTTCTTTGGAAAATAATTTAGGAAAAAGCTGTTCAAACTCCTTTACATAGTCCATAAAGGCATAAGTATTACCATTTTTCCCCTTAAATTTTTCCCATGTCCCATCCTCAGGCAAAGAGCCATTGATACTTACTTGGTAAAAATTCAGGTTATCATTGTATGGGAAATCCTCAATAAGGACCTGATTATTCGTATCGATCAACATACTTTTTCCGCCCACAAAATAGGAATGTTCGTCATCTGGACTATCCCTTTTTCTTTGGGCGCCCTTTAAGGCAGGAATCATTCCATTATTGACACGCCCTAGGCCATTATAGATGGCAGGAATTTGAATTTCGCCTTCGGCATTAAGCAACCCTACCAGGTCATTTGCTTGGTCATAGAAACGGATAAAACCTTCACTCTCGCAATCCGGAACATTGTCAAAATAGTAGAGGCTGTCAATGCCAACCTTTCTTCCGGTCTTGGTCAGGAAATAAGAACGAAATTCTTCCTGATCGTTGACCTCTGTTACCGAAATGATATTGTCAAAAGAACTTGGGATCCTACTGACAGCTTGTAGGGAGAGTGGAACAATAACTTTTCCTTGCCGATCTTGATAGCCGACCAAGGTAGAATCAGCATTGTAGAATGCCTTTAGGTTTCTACTGACTTGCGCAAAAAGGACATTAGGAAGCAGGAAAGCACATAAAATCAATAGCAGTTTCATACAGAAAAGATAAGAAAAAACCAGCTTTCTGTGAAAGAACTTTTATTGAAAATGCATTAACGTTTTTTCTTGTTTTTCTTCTTTTTTTCCAATTGGTCAATCCTTGCCGTTAAGGCTGCAATGGTTATTTCTTGTGATTGAATGGTAGACTGTTGAGCGCTGATTACTTTTTCCAGGGCAGCGGACAAGGTACCATTATCGATAGGTTTATCGATTTTAGAAGGAAGGGTAATGGCGACTTCATGAAGTTGATGATTATCTTCTCTCAACATCTCGCCGGCACCAGAAACTAACCATTCAGGAGAAATATCGGCATAGCTAGATAGAATAGTGGCTATTGCATCGGAGCCTAGGGCGGAGTTTTTTTGTACGCCCTTAAAATTTGCATAGGAAAGACCCAATCCTTTAAAAAACTCGACTTTGTGTATACCCTTTGATTCGGCAATCAATAGTACTCTCTCTTTGATATTACTCATAGTATCTAGTGTTAATAAGTTTGGATAAAATATAGACTAAATTTATTAATATTTTCAGGAATAGCAATAAGTTAACAATAATATAATAAGGTTATTGATGAGATTCTGCGGGTGATTGCAGTGCTGTGGAGGAAGGTTTGGGCAATAAGAAAGCCGGCAAAACCCAATGTTTTACCGGCTTTCCACAAATGTCTAATTATTAAAACTTGAAGTTAAAACCAAGGTTAATTGCTCCGAAATTGACATCATTATTCACGGCACGGTAACCGCCGAAAAGTTCCCATTTCTGTTGTTGGTAACCAATTTTCGGCATATAGTAGAAACCTCCAGCATCTTCACCACCTGAAGTAGTCAAGGCATATCCCAGATCAGCTCCGATGAAGAATTCAGGAACGATAGAATATTGTCCAGAAGCCGCCAAAGGGATGTAGTTAAAATCTGAAAAGCCAGCGTCCTTATAATCAGATTTCAGGAAATAGTTCTGGAATCCGACAGTTGGTCCGACTTGGATCTTTTCGCCTACGCTCCAAAGATACGCTGCATCTACACCAGCAGTAAAGGAGGAAACATCGGCCACATCGCCAACTGGAAGTCCGATGTTGGCTCCGATCTTGAATTGACCTGGGCTCTGCGCATTAGCGTCTAAACTTAGCATTAAAATGGATGCAGCAAATACTAATTTTCTCATTTGAAATAGTTTAGGTGATTGATTTTCCATCCCAGTTTCAAACACCGATCCATCATTTGGTTTTATTGGTCCACAGATAGAGCTCCTAAATCTATATGTTTAAACAACCATTGATTAATATTTTTTATTTAAAGAAAAGGTTAGCTATCACTGATTTTAGTTCACAATTAATTAATGAATTATAAGTAATAATTTAATATTTGCTTAAAACTACCTTAAAATAGCTTTGCTTCTTTTGCAGAAATATATAGAACAGGGGTTCTATTATTAATCTAAATATTACTTATGGATTTATTAACCGTCCGAAAATCTCGGAAATTCAGCAAAATTGGCTATGCCCTTTTGTGCTGCGCGCTCATTGGAAAATCCGCTTCTGCAAGTAGTCTTGATGAAGCCCATTTCTATGAAACCGCTACCCTATCCATCCAGACCCAAGCAACTGGTAAGATAAAAAACGAAACCAACGAAGTCCTAGTTGGTACCACCATCCGAAACCTGACCAACAAGTTAAGTACAGCAAGTAAACTAGATGGTTCATTCCAAATCGAGGCTAAACAAGGCGATGTATTGGAGTTCACCTCACTAGGTTATGTGACACAGACCATTACCTACTCGGGCTCTCCGGTCAACATCGTGATGTTGAAGGATGAATCGGCATTGGAAGAAGTGGTTGTAACCGCAATCGGTATCAAACAACAAAAACGTAAGTTAGGTTATGCAACACAGGAAGTTAAAACAGAGGTGTTGGATCAATCTAAAACCATGAATATCGGGAATGCCTTATCAGGACAGGTTGCCGGATTGACCGTAACCAATCCGACAGGTATTTTCCAAAAACCTAATTTCTCCCTGCGTGGCAAGAATCCTATCATCGTAATCGATGGTATCGTTGTAGAAACGGATTTCTTCGATGTCCCTAGCGAGAACATTGCCAACATCAACGTACTGAAAGGTACCGCAGCCTCTACACTATATGGATCTAGAGGTAGAGATGGCGCTATCTTGATCACGACAAAATCAGCCAAAGAAGATGGATTGGAAGTGAGCTTCACCACAACGAACATGGTGACTGCAGGCTTCACGGTATTTCCAGAAACACAGACTGAATACGGTTCGGGATCGAATGGGAAATATGAATTCTGGGATGGTGCCGACGGTGGTATCTCAGATGGTGATATGACCTGGGGACCAAAACTGAATGCAGGGGTGAAAGTTCCGCAATGGAACAGTCCAATAAAAAATAAAAAGACTGGCGAAATCATTCCTTGGTGGGGTGATGTGAAAGGAACGATCTATGATGACCGCTCCTTATACGAACGTGTTCCGATGGATTTTGTGAGCCACAATAACCTTCAGGACTTCCTAAGAACAGGTTTTGTCAATGACAACAATGTAAGCATCGCTTATAAAGGGCAGAAAGCCGCTGTATTCTTTACCGGTAAATATGCTATCCAACAAGGACAGGTCCCTAATTCGCAATTGCAATCTGGCGGTGCGACGATGAACACTTCCTATATGTTCAATCCGTCCTTGAAATTGGACGTGAATCTATCGTATAACAAGGTCTATTCTCCAAATTACCCAAGATATGGCTACGGACCTAAAAACCACATGTACACCATCTTATTATGGATGGGTAATGACGTAAATGGTAAGGACCTGAGCGAGCATTACTATGTTCCTGGTCAGGAGGGGTTCCGCCAAGCGAACTATAACTATGCTTGGTACAACAACCCCTATTTTGCGGCAAATGAACTGAACCAACAACATAACCGCGATGTTCTGCAAGGTCAATCTACCTTGAACTGGCAGGTATCTCCAAACTTTACCGTTCAGGGACGTGCTTCGGCAAGACAGAATTCGTCTTTTGAAAATATGCAAAGTCCGAAATCTTATATGAACTATGGTGATTCAAGAAATGGTGATTATAAGGTTTGGAATAACAAGAGAGTTGATTTTGACGCGGACGTTTTGGCAACTTACCATGAAGAATTTGGTGAGAACTTTGGTATCAGCGTAAATGCTGGTTCATCTGTATACCAACGTAGAATGAACAATTCTTACTTGGCAACAGATGGATTGATCGTACCAAAACTATACAGTTTGGCTAATACGCAGGGTCCCGCTTCGGCTTCGACCTTCAACTCTGAAAAGGTGACCCGCTCGGTATACGGATCAGTGAACTTGGATTTATTTAAATCGACGTACATCAACTTCTCCGGAAGAAATGACTGGTCTTCTTCATTGCCACAAGGAAATAACTCTTACTTCTACCCTGCGGTTTCATTGAGTTCAATCTTATCTGATTACTTCAAATTACCTGCTGGAATTGACTATTTGAAGGTGTACTCCTCATTAGCACAGGTATCAAACGACTTAGATCCATATAGTACTTATTTGACTTATGGAAAGAACTTAACTTATGGATCGACTCCATCTGTTTCTTATAGGGATGTTCTTGCGAATCCTGCTATTTTACCTGAGCAGTCTACGGCTATCGAAGCAGGTTTAGCGCTTTCTTTCCTGAACAATAAAGTAAATGCCGAAGCAACTTATTACAATGTTTACGATGAGTTCCAGATCAGGGATTTAGCGATCTCAGAAGCTTCTGGATTCCCATTGAGAAAGTCCAATGTGCTGGATTTCAAAACCCAAGGTGTAGAGTTGATGTTGAATATCTATCCGATCAAGAATGAGAACTTCAGCTGGGATTTCTCGGTTAACTGGAGCAGACAGGTGAAAAAATTCGCTGCGATCCATGGCTCTGAGAAATTTGGCAACTATATGGTGGGTGACCGTGCTGATGCCTATTATGCTACCATTTGGCAAAAATCTGCTGATGGTCAAGTGATCCTGAACAATGCGACTAGGATGCCAATCCGTGACAGTTATGCTAAGAACGTAGGTCACTTGGATCCTAATTGGAGATTTGGTTTCCAAAATAGATTCAATATCCATGGATTCTCATTAAACCTAGATATTGATGGATCTGTTGGAGGATTGATCAACTCTGTAACCCATGAAAAAATGTGGTGGGGTGGCAAACACCCATCTTCAACCAAGTATAGAGATGCGGAATACACTGCTGGAAAATATGTTTATGTGCCGGAAGGTGTAATCGTAACAGGTGGTGAGCTGGTAAGGGATGTGAACGGGAAGGTGGTTTCTGATACCCGTACCTACGAGAAAAACACACAGGCTGTGAGCTGGCAGACATGGAGCCAGATCTATCCTTACCAAGCAAGGGTAACTGAGGATGAGAACAAATTCTTTGCAAATACCTTTGACCGCTCATTTGTTAAGCTTCGCCGCTTATCTGTAGCTTATGACATCAATAAATTCATCAAAACTTCAAAAGTGAAGTCAATCAATGCAACTGTTTTTGGTTACAACCTATTGATGTGGCAAAACATTCCATTCTTGGATCCTGACTATGGTGATGACAACAACCTTCAAGATCCGTCTGCACGTTACATTGGAGCATCCTTAAACTTTAAATTCTAAACCATGAATATCAAACATATTATCATATTGGGATTTCTTGCTCTCTTTGTGAGCTTAACCTCTTCTTGTAAAAAATTGGAAGAGATCAATATCAATCCCAACGAATCGTCTACAACACACCCACAGTTTTTATTGACAAAAATACAATGGGAAGCATTCAATGCCTTTAAAGGAACTGGTCCTTTATACGCCCTGAAAATGATTGTGCAGACTGATGGTGAGAACTCTAATCAGATCTATGCATGGCAACGTGGCGATTTCAGTGCTTACGGAAAATTGCGTGATGTAACGAAAATGATCGAGGAAGCTGAGAAAAGAAACTTGCAAGACTATATCGCCTTAGGTAAATTCTTCAGAGCGTATTATTTCTATAACCTAACGATGACTTTTGGAGATGTTCCTTATTCTGATGCATTGAAAGGTGAAAAAGAAAACAACTATTCTCCTAAATACGATAGCCAAAACGATGTATTTGTAGGGATTTTGAAGGAGTTGGAAGAGGCAAATACCTTGTTATCAAAAGTTGAAAACAGAATCGAAGGAGATATCATTTACGGCGGAACGGCTTCGCAATGGCGCAAATTGGTGAATGCTTTCAGGTTGAAGGTTTTAATGACTTTATCGCCAAAAGAGGCAGATGGAACAATTTCTCCGAAAGCTAAGTTCAGCCAGATCGTTAGCAGCGAACCTTTATTCACTTCGGGTACTGATGATGCTAAATTATTGTACTTAGATCAGATCGGAAACCGATATCCTGAATTCAACTCTAGTGGTTATGGTTCTGGTATGTACGTGGATTCGACTTTTATCAAAAGATTACAAGATCTTAAAGACGCTCGTTTATTCGTATTGTTCACCAGGACTCCAAACGCAGCCAAGGCTGGTAAAGCAGTGAACGATTTCACGGCATATGAAGGTGGGAACCCGATCAGACCTTATGATGAGGTCAACAAGAAAGCGACCAATGGTAATGTTTCAAAGGTTGCCGATCGCTTTACGAAGGATCCTACCAATGAACCATCGGTATTGTTGGGCTACAGCGAGCAACAGCTAATCTTGGCTGAAGCGGTTGTTAGAGGTTGGATATCTGGGAATGCTGACACTTTTTATAATGAGGGTGTGAAGGCTGGATTCAAGTTCTATGAAACTTATGCAAAAGGTCTTGGCAGCTATATAAATGAGGGTATAGCGAATACCTACTTGGCACAAAACACGGTAAAACTTTCTGCAGTTAGTGGGAAGGAAGAACAAATTGAGCGTATTATGATGCAAAGATATCTCCGTTCCTTCCATCAAGGAGGCTGGTCGGCATATTTTGACCATCTACGTACGGGGTATCCAAGTTTTGCAAAGACTAACCCGAATCATTTTGCATACAGATGGATGTATCCGCAAGCGGAATACAACTCCAATGCAACCAATGTAGCCGCTGCAATAGCTAGCCAGTTCTCTGGTTCTGATGCAATTACAGCCAAACCTTGGTGGTTGAAATAGTACTCTAAATTAATCATAGAAAAGGCCGGAAGTGTATATGAGGGCACTGAAAAAGTCTTCTTAAAAATTTAGAGGTTTCAAAATGCTTGAAAACCATGTGTTAAACCCTTTGAGAATCGAGTATTTGCGACTTAAAATATAGAAGCATTCAAATAGACAAAAGATAAGGGCTTATGAACATAAAAATTCATAAGCCCTTTTTTAATGGATAGTTTTTCAGTGCCCTCGTGTATATTTGTGGCCTTCTTTTTTATTTACTGACACTTGTGGATATAGGTATTTCACTTCAACCCCCAGGAGCGTTGCTCAACCTCCTCATTTTCTCATTATCTTCAATGGAATCTTCAGTAGCGGTCAATTCTGCTGAGTTTTGCAGCGTTACTTTCTTTGCTTCCGAATTACAGGGTGTAACCAAACCATGAAAGATAGTTCGCATAAGATTTCTATTTTTCTCATATTACCTGATTATTGGTAAGGCGTCAAAGCTACCGTAATCACTTAGTGTCAAACTAATGGTTTTGGTATCTGGGGACAGAACAGCAAATTTCTAGCAGATCAACGCCATCTTATCTGATCCTAAGTACAAAAGCTACTTACCTTTTTCTTTGCGAGGAATAGACATAAATTTTCCGGCGTCCTCTTTCAGTAGACTGTACTTTTTTGCATTTGGTTCATCGAATTGATAAAAGTTTTCACCAGGAAAGTTGATGCTTATTACATTTTTTTCAGTGTTGTCTAATCTTAACTCACATTTAGGAAGCCTCCGACAACTTTCGCTTTGGTAAAGCTCAATGTGCCATCATTCACTTATTTTGATGCGATTGCAGCTCGTGATGATTGAGCAGGTTTTGTTTTCTCTACATCCTCAATAACCACTTTGGTATCAAGTACACCCTGATTAACGGTATCCTTGCAATCTGTCCATTGGACTTATCTTGATTGGAGGTGGAACATGAGGCCATAAATAACAGCCCCACTCATATAGCGGTAATTAACTTGTGATTAACATTAATTTCTCTTTAAGCGTATTTTATTGTTGGAAGTATGAATCACAAATCATTTTGAATACCAAAAGATAAAAATATGATCTTACAGGAATTGAACAGGCGACCTTATGTCTTTCTCGTTTATTATCAAGCATGTCTTGGAAAGGCTATCACTAACTGCTTACAGCTTTTTGATTAATCTCCTAAAACCATGACAGCCCATGATGGACCTATATTGCCAATTGGTTAAATTGAAGATATGAGATTAACACTATTAACCATTCTAAGCCTAGGATTTATACTATCCTCTTCTGGTCAGGATCAAAAAAAGGACAACTTTGTCGGGCCTGTTCACTTCAAAAAAGTGAAGGTTTCATCGGAAACCTATGAATCTGTAGGCGTATTTGATGTGAATGGAGACGGGAAGCCAGATCTGGTGTCTGGAGCCTTTTGGTATGAAGGACCAGACTATGTGCAAAGACATTTTATCTCCGAGGTAAAACGCGTAGATGAATACTGGGATGAATTTATGCATATCCCAATGGATGTCAATGGAGATGGTAAGATGGATTATATAACCGGAGGATGGTTTGCCGGGACGTTATATTGGATGGAGAATCCTGGAGACAATGGGCATTGGAAGAAACATAGGATTGATTCAACCGGCAATATTGAGACGGCAAGGGGGTTTGACCTTGACGGAGATGGGAACCTAGAAATCATTCCAAACAATCCTGGGCACCCCTTGAAGTACTATAAATTAATCACCGACTCCAATGGTAAAGGGACTGGAAAATTCAGTAAGGTCGATGTGGCTCCAACTCAAGGACATGGAATGGGTTTTGGAGATGTAAATGGCGATAAACGGATAGATATCATTGTCAATAATGGTTGGCTAGAGGCTCCAAAAGATCTTAAGGGGAAATGGACCTTACACCAGGAGTTTGATTTTGGAGATGCAAGCATTCCAGTGTTAGTATTGGAAATCAAAAAAGATGGTATAAATGACCTTATCGTTGGTCAAGGCCACTCCTATGGCCTTCGTTGGTATGAACAAAAGATAGATTCTGACGGTAAACGAGATTGGATAGAACATCCTATTGATCTCAACAATTCGCAATACCATACCATGGAATGGATTGATATTGATGGCGATGGAGAAGAAGAGCTCATCACCGGTAAGCGATATAGAGCCCACAACGGAAAAGACCCCGGAGCTAACGACCCGATAGGTTTATATTATTTCAAATGGAATGGGGAGTCCTTCACAAAGAATATCATTAGTTATGGCCCCTTTGATCAAGGTAAAGGTGCTGGGATTTACTTTTCTGTAACTGATCTCATGAACACTGGGCGAAAAGATATAATAGTTGCCGGGAAGGATGGATTATATATTTTCTATAATGAAGGCAGGAAATAAGTATAGATTAATAAACTTAGTTTTCCTTGATGATTTTTAAACCAATCACACATACCTGGATCCCCTATTTTGTTTAATCTCAGTATTTTGACACCTCAACCCTACCCCCTTGCCTCCACATAATTAGCAACAGCTTTCCCAATTTCTACACTTGAAACCTCTAATAGCACTTGGCGTCCTTCAATTGGGGATTCGAGAATAGAATTCTCTCCGCTTTCAATGGCAAACTCCAATAATAATTTTGTTAGCTACTGAGATCAAAATTCAATAAACCAAAAAGCAGCTAAACTACCCATCGCTCCGAAAATGTACCTTGAGGTACATAATGGCAGATCTATGATTCTAGATCAATAATTATTATTAAATAACCTTAAAAATAAATTTATAACAAATAGTTTTGTTAATCAATTTTTCTGGTTTTTGATTATCTAGTTGGGTAGATGTGTATAAATTTATCACAAATGGATTTGTTAATCAATTTCGATGGTTTTGATTACCTAAGGATTTTGGTGCGCAAAAAAATATATCAAATATCTTTGCAACAGTTTAGATATTTTTGACTATTTACAAAGAAGTTCAAATAATTTATATCAAATCTATCTGATAAATATCCTTACCTCATGCCAAACTGAGCGAGCACCCAGAATGTGTAATTGTATTATAAATCAATTGCTTAATTGATGATTAGTAAGTAATTTTTAATTTGACATAATACTATCTTCTAAACTTATACCCCCCCAGCTAATATTTTGTTTTTCTTCTTTGATGATTGGCCCCGATTTTTTCTCATATCCATGTTTTGCAAAATTGAGATCAGTTTCACGTTTATTTATTATAGTACTAACTTAATATTCTCAGAATCCTTTTCCATGATCCGAACCCGCGAGCTTGAATAATCTTTATGGACATGGATGCCTAAAAATTCATAACTTCGCTCAGATTTATTATCTGAAGTCTTGTACTAAATATCTAGATATGTACTGAACACACCTGATTTAATGGTATAAAACGTACTTTAATCATGTTTTACTTTTGTTATTTTTTGTAATATAGAAGTAACAAGGTAAGTAACAAAACTTCCAAAAATCCTCACATAAACTTATAAAAAAAATATAGTTTTAATCGAATTAATAATCTGAAAATAAGGTTTTTAATTTTAAAATCTATTAATTTCTATCATAATTTATCTATACTTATATTTGCACCCATGTTCTATTTCCACATTCCATTTTGCAAACAAGCTTGTCACTACTGTGACTTCCACTTTAGCACTTCCCTAAAGTACAAGGAAGACCTGCTCCAAGCCATGCATCAGGAAATTGAACTCCGAGCCTCCTACCTCGAGAACAAAAAAGTAGAATCCATATACTTTGGCGGCGGAACCCCTTCCATCCTCCAAGCAAAGGAAATCGACGCCTTAATCGGCAAAGTTGCCAAATACTTTGAAATCAGTTCGGATGCAGAGATCACCCTTGAAGCAAATCCTGACGACTTGGATAAAAAGAGAGTCCAGGAACTCCGCAACACCGAAATCAACCGCTTTAGCATCGGCATTCAATCTTTCTTCGAGGAGGACCTCAAATGGATGAACCGTGCCCATAATTCCGAAGAAGCCAGATCATCGATCATGCGCGTTCAAGATGCAGGTTTTGAAAACATTACCTGCGACCTTATCTATGGCTATCCCCTATTGACCAATAGCAAATGGAAATCTAATATGCAATCCCTGATTGACCTGGAAGTCCCACATATCTCATCCTATTCCATGACAGTGGAAAAGAAAACCGCATTGGCGCATCTGATCAACAAGGGAAAAACCCCTGCTCTCAATGAAGAACAGAGCGCCGAACAGATGCTGATGCTTATCGATACATTGACTTCCTTGGGATATGAACATTATGAGATTTCCAATTTTGCTAAGCCGGATCGTTACGCCCGTCACAACAGCAATTACTGGAAAGGAAAACCGTACTTAGGCATAGGCCCTTCAGCACATTCCTTCAACGGAACTTCCAGGTCCTGGAATATTGCCAATAATGCCCTGTACATCAAAGGTATCCTAACCAAAGAACTCCCGTTTGAAACTGAACAACTGAGCAAGAAAGACCGATTCAATGAATATGTCATGACCTCTTTAAGAACCAAATGGGGAATCGACAAAAACTACGTGGAAAAGGAATTTGGAAACGATTACCTGAGCAGCATCCTTAAGAACATCGAGGAATATTTTCACAAGGAGCTAGTTTTAATCTCTGAAGAAGGCATTATAAGCTTAAGCCCATCCGGAAAATTACTGGCGGATCAGATAGCAGCCGAATTATTTATCGTCGATTAAAAACAAAGGAGGATGCTTTCGCACCCCCCTCTCTAATTAACCTAATATATAACCTGATCTTAATTTCCTTTTTTAATCAAATCCTCAAAACGTTTGATGTAATACCCACCTACAACCGCTCTTGCCTTAAATCCTCTGCGTTCAGGACGATCTGTCCAAATCCAATCCGACATCGGCACCCGTGTTGTTGACTCGTTCATGAACAGATAAACAGGCTTTAGGAACTTAAGGAAGTCCTCATGTTTATCCGCCATTGTAGCTGTCCAAAAAATCCAATCCGTCTTGGTATAGGCTTCACGGCTGTCCAAAGGAAGCCCGTATTTATTCTGTTTGGTCAAGTAGTACTTGATCTCCGTTTCCCTGATCTTCGGATCAAAAATCCCCATATCAAAGATCTTGTCCCAAACCATGTTGTATTTCTGGCTCCAGGTTCCTGATTTATCAAAAGTAAGCTTGTAATGATCGCCATCCTTTGCCATCTGCTCCCACTCTTTCGCCATTTGCTTAGCCTTATTAATATATTTCGTGCCTACTTCATCCTGCCCCAACATCTTTGCTAAATGACCATAGGATGCTATTCCCATAATAGCCTTGACTGAAAGGTTCGCATTATGGGCGAAATGACCTGCAAAATCATCTGTACAAAGCTGATTTTCCGGGTCTAGGCCTTTTTCGACCAAATAATCTGCCCAAGTGGTCAATGTAGCCCAATGCTTGTTCGCATAATCAGCATTTCCTTCTGCCCTTGCAATGGCGTAAGTCAAGATCAACATATTTCCACCTTCTTCGATCGGCATATCCCCACCGTATGTCTGACCGTTTCCAACAGGATAGGTACCGATATCATGCGAAGGGAATGGTTTCTGCCATTTTCCAGACTCTGAATAATAAAAGATAAAGTTGGCCAGGCCCTTTGCAAGTTCTGGATTATAGATCAAGAACAGAGGTGATGAAGGATAGGTAATGTCCACCGTACCGATAGAACCATTACTGTCGTTTTCTTTTGACAACCAAAGCAGGTCACCATTAGGCGCTTCTACCAGTTTATGGGCAGCAATGGATTGTCTATAAGCCAAAGCACACAGCTCAGCATATTCTTTTCCATATTGCTGATATTCTTGCATGAATCTATCATCAAACTTCTTGCTCGCCGCCATCAATTGATCATACTCCTTAAAGGCGATTTCAAACTGCTGTTCAATGCTGCTGTTTTCTTTACGGTTCCAATAAGGCCTTAGGTTGGTATTAAAATATTGAATGGCATACAAATCATCATAGCCAATGGCAATTTTGCCTTTTGCCGTACCATTGACCTTCAATTTCTTGGTCAATGCCAATTGCTTTACTCCGCCCTTTTGATCAGCATCGGTAGCAGCTCCTAAAGCAAATGCAGAACGCAATGTCATGCTCGGGGCTACCTTTGCCGTTGTTCCGGCACTTTCACTGGCCAAATAGAAATATCCCCAATCGTTTTTCACATGGTCTCCCGTCCTGCCCAATATCTTTTGCGATGTTGACCCTGTCTTTAAATAGGTAATTCCATTTTTTTCAAAGCTACTTGAAACCGATTCCTGGGTCGGAAGGTTCAATGCCCAATTTGGGGAGGCTTCAAAATACAGCTCAATTTCTTTCGGTTGTGGCGATTTGATTTCATAACTCAAATAGTTGATCGGCCTAGACAATAATTCCAGATTATCCAAAAATACTGGAGCCGTAAAGGTCACTTTCAATTCCACATCTCCACATTGGAAGGTATATAGAGTCTGCATAGGCTGTACATCTACAGAAATCTGCTTTGCTGTATTTGCAAAAAAGGCCTTATCACTACGCTCCACCAACAGTCCAAAATCCAGAAAGCCATTTGCGCCTCCGTTGAAACAGTAGGCGGCAATACTATTCTTGCCTTTCTTTAAGGTCTTTACTACCTCCTCAGATAATTTAACTCGTTTATTCTTTCCAGTTCCACCATGGTTGACTACTTCAATGCCATTCATATAGATCTTGACATCATCATCATGCGAATATTCCAGGTACACGGATTTATTGCTTAGATCTTCTGCAAGTACCACTTCTCTCCTTACCCAGATCTTATCTGTGGTCCAATTGGTCTTGCTCAGCGATTCATTTTCAGTTGTACCAAATGCACCTTTCCCAGCTTGCCATTTAGAAGCATCGAAACCCTTGGCAGACCAATCTTTTGCTGGTTCCGTGGTTACATACTTTCCATCCCATGCCTTGTCCTCTCCGTTCGGGATTACCGTTAGCATCTCTACATCCTCGGCTCCCATAAATCGATAGAACTGTCCGTCCACTTTCAACACTCCCATAAAAGGCAAGTTCTTATCCGACCAATGTGAAGGATTGGAATCATATAGGTTATTGGTATAAGACCATGCGCTGGTATTTGGGTCTAAGGTAATCAGGGGAAAAGCTGGTGCTCGTAAATCATTCTTGATATGTTGCGCTGACAACATTTGTGTCAGCAGCAATATAAAAACCCCAAGGACATTTGTTTTATTAATCATAGGTAATTCTGTAAATCGTCTGTGATAGATATAGCGGAGGTCCAAGACTCAAAAAAACTGAATTCTAGGTATTCCTCATGAAATATTTTCTGGATTAAAGGTTTATTATCTCTTATCGATTAGCTTAAAGATAGCAACTAAAACGTTTTAAGCAACTTCTGTAAGGAATTCTTTACAATTCATTAAAATGTGTAATAAACCTAGATTATTAAATATTTATCCCAAACAGCACTTTATTAAGTAAAATAAGCAAAAAGCGTTTAGCAAACAAGAGAAGAATGTTGATATATTCCCAAAATATCATTGCCATTTTTAAAAAATAACAAAAATAACAAACCTTAAATAGCTTTTCCTTGCCAAATTTTCAATTTTAATTTTTTAAGCAATACAAAAGCTCTAAGTTTGTGTGAAATTTCTTCATTCAATAATTATGATACACAATTCTACTTTTGAGGACCAGATCAAAAGTTACAAATCAAACCAAAATGCATGCGTTAAGCTTATTCAAATAATAAGCGACTTATGGTTTAACCAATCCATAGAACTCGTGCTCTTCAGAAACCAATTGATCGATCGCCGAGTTAGTTTTATTCTGAATCTACATCAAGAAACAAAAGAGTATACCGGTGTTGAGTTGAATATTATGGAAACCTTAAAGGTTGCCGAGGCTATCTATGCCCTAGATCTCAATCCTTCAAGGTTAGATATCGGAAAATTGGCATTGAACATCCGCAAACAACGCATCCAAGAAGCTGACGTCCAAGAATTTGTCCGCAAAGAGTTGGAACCAGCCAATCAACACTTACCTTTCCAGCCAAAAGATGTGGTTCTTTATGGTTTCGGAAGGATAGGAAGGCTCCTTTCTCGCGAACTCATTAGCAAGGCTGGAGCAGGCAGACAATTGCGTTTAAGAGCCATCGTAACACGAGATGAGGTTGATAAAAAAACATTGGAGAAAAGAGCAGCTTTGCTAAGACAAGATTCCATCCATGGAAACTTTGATGGCGAAGTTGCAGTTGATGCTATAAACGGGGCATTGATCATCAATGGGATTCCCGTGTACATTATCTCTGCCAAAAACCCTGAAGATATCGACTATGGTAAATACGGTATCAAAGATGCCTTAGTTATTGATAATACAGGTGCTTTCCGTGATGATAAAGAATTGGCTAGGCATCTGACATCCAAAGGAGCTGCAATGGTCTTATTGACCGCCCCTGGAAAAGGTGTTCCTAATGTCGTCTACGGAGTAAATGAATTGGATGCAGATCCTAAAAAGGACCATATTTTCTCAGCAGCTTCTTGTACAACCAATGCCATCTCACCGGTATTGGCAGTTTTAGAAAAAGAATTGGGCATCAGTAAAGGTCATATCGAGACCATTCACTCCTATACCAATGACCAAAACCTAGTCGATAACATGCACAAGAAATCCAGAAGGGGCCGTGCAGCTGCATTGAACATGGTGATCACAGAAACCGGTGCTGGCTCAGCAGTGGCACAAGTATTGCCTGCCTTGGCTGGAAAGCTCACCTCCAATGCCATCCGCGTTCCTGTACCAAATGGATCATTGGCAATCCTCAACTTAGAATTAAATAACAAAACAACCTTGAACCAACTGAATGATCTCCTGAAAAAGGCTGCATTGGATGGCGACCTGGTTGAACAGATAAGCTATACCAACAATTCGGAACTCGTTTCTTCAGATATCATCGGAACTTCAGCAGCTTCAGTTATCGATGCTCCTGCAAATATCGTTTCGGAAGATGGAAAAACAGCCATTATCTATGTATGGTATGATAATGAATATGGTTATTCTCACCAAGTCATGCGATTGGCAAGACATATCGCTGGTGTAAGGAGATATACTTATTATTAATAATGAAAAGGGGCATTTTGACCAAATTGCCCCTTTTCTTTTTTCTTTTTCAAATCTCATTCCTGCTTTTAACAGGTTCATTCCCATAACAACCATCCAAACATAATAATCTGAGACAAAAACGGAGGATGGGAACAAATCAAATAATTACGAAATCCTTATAATTCATAACATTTATTGTATAACTGTTCTAAGTCAATACAATTTATTCTCAACAAATATTAGCGTTCATCGGAACTTGTCCAGAGAAGATTTCTCTATCAAAGTACATGAACCCGTTTTAAAACCGAATATTTGACAACTAATGTATGCATAAACTGGAAAGAAGACAATTCATTTGGCAATCCAAGATGAAATTTTGAAAAATCAAAACAAAAACCTTTCATATTCCTTATATTAACATATAATATTATGGAAATCCAAATTAAAAGGATATATGAGCCCCCGTCACCCCTTGATGGGTATAGGGTTTTAATTGATCGGATTTGGCCCAGAGGAGTAAAGAAAAATGGCGCCAAATTGGATGAATGGAACAAGGATATCGCTCCTTCAACTGAATTGAGAAAATGGTTCGGACATATACCCGAAAGATTTGATGAGTTCTCCCTTAGGTATCAAACAGAATTAGATAGTCAAAAAAACGACCTTTTAAGATTAGGAAACATTGCGCAAAAAGAAAACCTTTGCCTTCTCTATAGTGCCAGGGATCCCCTACACAACCAAGCGATAGTCTTAAGGAACTTTTTATCCAAATTGACCAATGGATAATTTAAGCATTCCTGGGACGTGACTGGAAACACAAGGGTATAAATTAGCGTGTTTATTGTTCTGAGCCTCCTTTTCTACGAATGTATATTATCTTTATGACTATATCATAACATGGTGACTGAAAACCCCAAAGACTGGTAATCATCTAAACAAAAACGGACATGATAGAAAAAACAAAAGTATTGATAGCTGGACTTGGTGCAATTGGAGGATATTTTGGTTGCAAGCTCTGTGCCTCCAACCCAAATGATGGAAGTCTGTCAATAGAATTCTTAGTGAGGGAAAAATCAGTTTCCTTTGTTCAGGAACAAGGTTTGATGGTAAGAGATGGAGGATTGGAGATTACCGGTAAACCTGATGATGTGTTCCACGATGCAAGGGGAAAGGGAACCTACGATTATATATTGATCTGCACCAAGACCCCAGACTTATTGGGCATTTTGGATTGCATTTCGCAATCCGTGGGCGAGCGTACTGTTATCATACCCCTGATGAACGGGGTTCAATCGGTCTTGCAAATCAAGGAAAGGTTCCCCTCTGCCCTGGTATGTTACGGATGTACAAACATAGTCGTGAGGAAGGTGGGGGACGGTGCTGTGGAAAAATTTTCAGAATTTGAAAAACTGCATTTTGGGATACCCAGCCAGACGGACGATCGCCTTACATATTTTTACCAGTTGCTACGTTCAGCTGGGATTGATGCTGGACTTACAGAAGAGATTGAACCTGTGATCTGGACCAAATTTCTCTTTATTTCTTCGGCTGCCGCATCGACATGTTACTTTAACGCCACATTTGGACAGATTAGAAGTAACCGGGATTTTTTCGATACGTTTCTGGCGCTCCTGGACGAAGGTATTGATTTGGCTTTAAAAATGAACGTGAGACTAAATCTAGGAACCAAGGAAAATATCATTGGTATGCTGATGGCGACACCTATTGACGCCACCACTTCCCTTCATTCGGATTTACAGGGTAACAACCCTAGGAACGAAATGGAAGAGCTTATAGGTTTCTTCGAGGCTAAATCAAAAGAGATGGGAATTGGAATGCCTTACCACCAAATGGTTTATGAAAGTCTCAAAAAGAAATAAAGTTGGACACCGAAGACCTCCAACCAAACCCAAATGCCAGTCCTACCTTGATCGGACCATCTATTTTGGACCATGCCCATACCTTGACAATTGTGCTCTGAATGCCTAACACCGTACTCATATCCATCTTTCGAGGTCTATCTATTTTTTGTTCTTTTTGAGGAAATGGGATTTAGAAATTGAAGATTTAACACCTATTTCCCCGATTATCCACCATAATTTTATAGTTCAACCCATTGGTATTACTTTAAAAGATAATACCAAAACCATTTTCTTTCCACAAAAACAGGGTTATTGTAAAATTTTTGTACAACAGGACAGTACATGACACCCAACATTGATTATAAGGTTATATTTGGTTAACCAGAATTGTATCGATTCTCATAAATCTAAACAGACCGCTATAACAATTAATATGAACAGTTTTAGGCAATTTATTTTGTTCTCTTTAATCTTAGTCCTATCCAGTTGTACGCACAAGCCAACCATGGAGCCAGTGAAGATCCAAAAAGATTCCCGCATCGTCCTAATTGGAAACAATTTGGGTTCAAGGATGATGGAATATGGTGATTTTGACACCGAACTTCAAACAAGATTCCCTGACTATAATTTATTTATCCGAAATATCTGTAGCCCCGGCAATACCCCTGGCTTTAGACCCCACCCTTCCAGGAACTCCCCTTGGGCATTCCCGGGAGCGGAAAAGTTCAATCCTGAATTTGATATCAATACAGGCAGTGAAGGACATTTCCCTACGGAAGATGAATGGTTGATAGAATTGAAACCTGATGTGATCCTTGGTTTCTTCGGCTATAATGAATCCTTCCGAGGACCTGAAGGCATTGAGGACTTCAAGGGCGAAATAGCAGCGTTTATTGACCATACCAACAGCCAAGATTACAATGGTGGTAAGGGCACTACTCTAGTGCTGATCTCCCCTATTGCTTTTGAGGATTTGACCGATACATATGACCTACCAGACGGAAAAGAATTCAACAAAAACATCCAGCTCTATGCGGATGCGATGGAACAGGTGGCGAAAGACAAGAAAGTCCCTTTCCTTGATGTTTTTGACATCAGCCAAAAATGGTATGATCAGAGCTCTGATTATCTGACCATCGATGGTTCACAGCTTTCGGAAAAAGCCTATGGAATATTCGCTGATTACTTGGTGACCAGCATATTCGGTAAAGGCGAAGGAAAGGCTTCAATCCATAAAGATGAAATCAAGAATGCGGTTTTAGAAAAAGACTGGATCTGGACTCAGGACTTCAAGATCCCAAATGGCGTGCATGCATACGGCCGTCGCTTTAATCCGTTTGGTCCAGAGAATTATCCTTTTGAAATCAAGAAACTCCGCGAAATGGGCTATATCCGTGATACTGCAATCTGGAAGGCCGCAAAAGGTGAATCCTATGATTTGGCAGCGATGGATAAAAACACCCTAAAGCTACCTGAAGTAAAAACGAATTATGACTTTGGACAAGATCCAAATTCTAGATACCTGTATGGAGAAGAAGCATTAGCCAAATTCCATACGGCACCGGGCTATAAGATTGATCTATTTGCTTCGGAAAAGGAATTCCCAGATTTGGCAAACCCAGTTCAGATATCCTTTGATTCCAAAGGTAGGCTTTGGGTAGCAACCATGCCTAGCTATCCACATTATAAAGCTGGTGATGGAAAACCAAATGACAAGATCATTATCCTAGAGGATACCGATGGCGATGGCAAAGCTGATAAACAATCCATCTTTGCAGACCATTTACATCTTCCGATTGGTTTTGAATTTGCTCCAGAAGGGGTTTATCTATCCCAAGGAAAGAATTTGGTTCTATTGAAAGACACCGACAATGATGGCAAAGCTGATCATAAAGAGGTTATTTTAAGCGGATTTGATGATCATGATACCCATCATGCCCACAGTGCCTATAGCATGGATCCTTCAGGGGCGATCTTCATGGCAGAGGGTGTATTCCTACATACCAATGTAGAGACTTCCTATGGACCAGTTCGAGGAGTCAATGGCGGATTTTACAGATACGCTCCGCAAACCAAGAAATTGGAGCGTGTAGCCCAAGTATCTATTCCTAATCCATGGGGAATCGCTACGGATGAATGGGGACAAACCATCTATCTGGAAACTTCTGGACCAGATGTGAGATGGATGCTTCCCGGAAGTATCAAACCGAGATATGGGGAATCCAACGACAAGTCCTTTTCTTTAGTGGACGAAAATCATCGTGTGCGTCCTACTTCAGGACTGGAGTTTATTTCATCAAGCCATTTCCCTGATTCAGTTCAAGGCGATTACCTATTGAACAATACCATCGGCTTCTTAGGAGGCAAGCAACATACCTTTGTAGATGATGGAACCGGCTATAAATCTAAGCACAGGCAGGATCTATTTTGGTCCGATGACAAGAACTTTCGTCCTGTTGATGCAGAGATTGCCCCAGATGGTTCGCTGTACATCGTTGACTGGCACAATATGCTGATTGGACATATGCAGCACAACGCACGCGATCCACTGCGTGACCACGTTCACGGACGTATCTATAGAATTACCTATCCGTCTAGGCCGTTGGTAAAACCAGCGAAGATAGATGGTGCATCCATCGATGAATTGCTGGAGAACCTAAAATTCCCTGAAATCAGGACCCGTTATAGAACGCGTACGGAACTGAGAATGCGCGATGATGATGAAGTTGCCAAGAAAGCAACCGCTTGGGCTGAGAAATTGGATACTAAAGATCCGAAATACCTGCACAACCTATTGGAAGCGATGTGGGTTACTTGGGGGGCAAATAAGATCAATGCAGACCTTGTCCAAAAATTATTGGAATCTAACGACTATCATGCGAGAGCTGCAGCAATCCACGCCATTCGCTATAATACCGATAAGATCAAGAATTATAAAGATTTGATGGCCAAGGCAACAAAAGATGAAAGTGGTCGTGTAAAATTAGAGTTGATTGCAGCAGCATCATGGCTGAAGCCAAGTGAAGGCATAGACTTGATGAATGCGATCGATACCAGCAGTCTTGACAAGTGGAACAAACCAGCATACTTGACATCCGTAGCTCATCTGAACAACAAATCGGTGAAGGAGAAATCGGAAACCAGTAAAACGGCAACGAAATTGACTGGCCCTGCCTTAGAGCAATACAGACGAGGCGCTGTGATCTATGCGAAAGAAGGCTTCTGTGTTACCTGCCACCAACCGAACGGCAAAGGATTGGATGCCTCTGGCTTCCCGCCGTTGAATGCGAGCAAATGGGTTACCGGAAGTGAAGATCGATTGATCAAATTAACCTTGAATGGTCTATTGGGACCAATTGAGGTCAATGGCAAGAAGTATCCAGGTCAGGTACCGATGACTCCATTTGGAATGATGCTGAACGACCAAGAGATTGCAGACGTACTGACTTATGTCAGGAATTCATTTACCAATGAGGCAAATCCAATCTCTGCAGCTAAGGTAAAGGAAATCCGGGAGTCCATTAAAGATAAAAAGGGCTTCTATTCGCCAGAAGATCTATTAAAAGAACATCCATTAGAAAACTAAGATTAATTGTAAAAAGATATATAAAGAATGAACAAAATAGGATTTAACATTTTACCATGGACTGCAGGAGTTACCGAAAAGGCATTCCCCATTTTAGATCGATTAAAGAAAATAGGTTATGATGGTGTTGAAGTCTTTATAGGATCTCCCGATGAAGAAGAATATAGGGCATTGGCAAAACATGCCCATGACCTAGGTTTGGAAGTCAACGCGGTAACTACACTTGGCGAAAATGAAAGTCCCATCTCGACAGACACGGCAAGTCGAAGTCGAGGATTAGATAGAATAAAGTGGGCAATTGACCGAGCACATGATTTGGGTTCGACGATTTTATGCGGACCCTTTCATTCTGCTCATGGTTATTTTTCCAGGGCGGCACCTACAGACCAGGAATACCATTGGGCAGCAGAAACCTTGCGCGCAGCCGGCGACCATGCCCAGCAGGCTGGAATAACCCTTACGCCTGAAGCGGTCAATCGATTTGAAAACTATCTGGCAAGCTGTATCGATCATTTAGCTTATTTGATCGACCTGACCGACCATCCGCATGTAAAGGGAATGTATGACACCCACCACGCCAATATTGAGGAAAAAAGTATGCGAAATTCTATCCAGAAAATTGCTCCAGTTTTGGCGCATGTCCATATCAGCGAAAATGACCGTGGTACTCCTGGAAGAGGATTGGTGCATTGGGATGAGGTTTTTCAAACCCTTAATGAGGTCAATTATTCTGGCTGGTACACGATTGAGGCCTTCTCAAGAGCGGATCCGGATTTTGCGAACGCCATCAATGTATGGCGAGAATACTCCGATCCATGGGAGATTGCAGAACATGGATATCATTTTATCAAAAATAATCTAGTGAATTTTGAGAAAAAATAAGTTATCTTGTTGATTGATTTAAAATCAACACAAAATAATTTAACCACAAATAAACCACATTATGAGTAAACAAGTTAACCCTAGTGCCTTGTTTTTAGGAAGCTGTCTAGCCCTAATCACTACAGGTCTTACCTTTTCAATTCGTGCTGGGATATTACCTCAGCTAGGTCAAAGCTTCAATTTATCTGCCGAACAACTGGGATTTATCAATTCCATGTGGTTTCTCGGCTTCCCGATCTCCATGATCTTGGGAGGAATTTTCTATTACAAAATTGGCCCTAGCAATATTATGCGCTTTGCATTCGTTTCCCATACCCTTGGGATATTGTTGACCATCTTTGCGACTGGTTATTCGACCTTATTGATTTCAACTTTATTTATCGGTTTAGGAAATGGCTGTACCGAAGCGGCTTGTAATCCTTTGATTGCCGATCTATATTCGGGCAAGAAAATGGATAAGATGCTGAACAGGTTCCATATGTGGTTCCCCGGTGGTATCGTATTGGGAAGTTTGATTTCCTTGGTCATGACTAAAATGGGTGCAACTTGGCAAACTCAGATGTGGATCATTATGATCCCAACAATTTTATATGCGATCATCTTTTACGGAAAAGCATTCCCTAAACCAAAAGAAGAAAGTGCAACCTCTCTTTCCAATAATTTCAAGGCCATGTTCTCGCTTACCTTTATCTTCTTGTTCTGCTGTATGGCATTAACGGCTATCTCTGAATTTGGACCACAACAATGGGTAGGAATCATTATGGCAAATAGTGGTGCCAGTCCTATGTTGGTATTAGCCTTGGTTACAGGTCTAATGGCAGTAGGCAGATTCTTTGCTGGACCAGTTGTCAAAGCTTTAGGCCAAACCGGTGTATTACTGGGCGGAGCCATCTTTGCCACCATTGGTGTTTACCTATTCTCTGTTGCAACAGGAGGAATGGTCTACGTAGCAGCCATATTATTTGCGATTGGGGTATGTTACTTCTGGCCTACCATGATTGCCACAACAGCACAGCGCGTACCATTGAGCGGTGCCATCGGCATGTCCGTGATCGGTGGTGTAGGAATGTTCTCGACTTCCATCTTCCAACCAATAATCGGTCGTTGGATTGATAGTTCTAAAGCTGCTGTACAACAATCAGGAGAAGTGATAGAAAATTTAGATTTATTAGTAGGTCAGGTGACCCTTGCTAAATTGGCTATCTTCCCAGGTATTTTAATTGTCTTGTTCTTGTTCTTCCATTTCTGGCAAAAGAGAGCCTACAAAGGTCAGCACGAAACCGAAGAAGGGACCTCAAATGCACAGGTAGAGACTATATAACTCGAAAACATTCATAAGAAATAATGACACATCAACTCAGAACCACCTCTATTCTTTCATTTTGGACCAATAAACTCCTGTTGATAGCCTTTCTATCCTTCAGTTTTGGCCTAAGCAATTGTATTGCCCAGCAAAATAATTGGTTACACTTTACCCCTGAAAAGGCGCAGGCCAAAGGCAAGAAAGTGGTGCTGATTTCTGGAGATGAAGAATACCGTTCTGAGGAAAGCTTACCCATGCTGGCGAAAATCCTAACTCAAAAGCATGGGTTTGAAACTTTCGTTCTCTTTGCCATAAACCCAGAGACGAAACAGATTGACCCTGAATACCAAAAGAACATCCCCGGACTTGAAAACCTGGAGAATGCAGATTTAATGATCATAGCAAGTCGGTTCAGAGAATTGCCAGATGAACAGATGAAACATGTTGACAATTTCCTTAAAGCTGGAAAACCAGTTATCGGATTACGTACAGCAACCCATGCATTCAACTTCCCGAAAGAATCTAAAAGTGCATATAAGCATTATGGATTCAGTAATCAAGAAGGAGATTGGAAAGGTGGATTTGGTGGATTTATTTTAGGGGAAACCTGGATCAATCACCATGGAGACCATGGCACAGAAGGCTCTTTAGGTTTGATGAATGGTCTACAGATCAATGCCAAAAACCCTATCCTTTTGGGTGTTGAGGACATTTGGGTGCCTTCAGATGTGTATGGGATCAAAAACAGCTTAAAGAATTCAGAAATCCTGGTTTTCGGTCAACCGACCTTGCGAATGACCGCAGAAAGCCCTATCAATAGAAAGAAATCAATTATGCCGGTTGCTTGGACCAAGGATTACCAAATCCCTGGTGGTAAAAAAGGTAAAGTTTTCACCACGACCATGGGATCTTCCATTGACCTATTGGACAAGAACCTAAGAAGGCTGATCGTGAATGCCTCTTACTGGGCGGTTGGTTTGGAAAATGAAATCAAAGCGGATTCCAATGTGGATCCTGTAGGAGAATTCAAACCTATTATGTTTGGTTTCGGAACCCATGTGAAAGGGAAATATCCTAAGGATTACCTATAGTAGCAGGATTATTAACCCAATAATTTTTCAGTTTCCAGGTATTTCATAATGATTTGTGTAGCTCCAGATCGCTGTTGGACATAGTTTTTGGCAGCAATACTGGCCTGCACCAGCTTTTCACTTATACACAAGGCATTATAGACATCTTGCAATTCCTGTTCATTGGAAATGGAGAAACCAGCTCCTATTTCCATCAGGTCGATGGCCTCCTGAAACTTCTCATACTTCGGACCAAATATCACGGGCATCCCATAGGTTGCTGCTTCCAACGTATTGTGTATACCGGCACCAAAGCCTCCTCCAATATAGGCCATACGGCCATAATGGTACAAAGAAGAAAGCATTCCAATATTATCAATGATCAATTGCCTAGAAGCAGCAATTTGCTGATCGGTATAGGTATTGAATTTTGAGAACAGCAATGCATGCGGAAAGAGCTTCAACATGGCATCGATATGGTCTTTATGGATTTCATGTGGCGCAATAATAGCCTTCAAATCCTTATTGTTTTCAAGCAACACTTTTAACAGGGCTTCATCTGCTGGCCAAGTACTTCCTGCGACTAAAATATCCTCGGTCCCGGCGAAAGTTTGTGCTTCAGGGATCAGTTTATGTTCTTTCGGCAATTCCACGACCCTATCGAAGCGTGTATCTCCCGCCAAGCCTGCCTTCGTAACCCCAATCCATTTCAGCATATTCACACTTTCGGTATTCTGCGTAAAGAAATAGGAAACCTTCTTGAGAATTGAGCGGAAGAAGCCCCCATATTGTTTGAAGAATACTTGGTTTTCCCTAAAAATCGCCGAGATCATCAATAACCTGATCTTTCTTTTATCGAGTTCCTTGAAGTAATGGTACCAGTATTCATACTTGGTAAAGATGGCCAACTTCGGGTTGATGATATCGATAAATCGACGCGCATTGCTAGCGGTATCTGCTGGAAGATAAAACACATGATCGGCTAAAGGACTGTTTTTTCTGATCTCATATCCGGATGGGGAAAAAAATGTTACAATAATTTTTTCCTGAGGATGGCGACTTTTTATTTGCTCCATAACTGACCTACCTTGCTCAAATTCGCCTAATGAAGCAAAGTGAAACCAAATGTATTGCTGCCCTTTTTCAACCGATTGTTCTATATGCTGCAACAGTCCATCACGACCATCAACAAGCAACTTGGCTTTCGCATTGAACAATGCGAATACGCGAAGCAGCAAGCCGTAAATTAAAATCCCTAGGTCGTAAAGAAAACGCATCATGTTAAAATATTACTTATCTTCGTCAAAGATATTTAAACCTTTTCAAATTCACTATTGTGCAAGAAAACAAGCGCAAACGAATATTAATAACCGGAGCAGCTGGATTCTTAGGATCTCATCTTTGCGACCATTTTATTGATCAAGGCTTTCATGTCATCGGAATGGACAATCTCGTGACAGGAGATCTTCAGAACATTGAACATCTTTTTCATCTTTCCAATTTCGAATTTTACCATCATGATGTCTCCAAGTTTGTCCATGTACCCGGAGAGTTACATTATATCTTACATTTTGCCTCGCCGGCAAGTCCCATTGATTATTTAAAGATCCCTATCCAGACCCTCAAAGTAGGTTCTTTGGGCACACATAACCTTCTGGGATTGGCGAAGAGCAAAAATGCGCGGATCTTGGTTGCATCGACTTCTGAGGTCTATGGGGATCCTTTGGTCTCTCCGCAGAATGAAGAATACTGGGGAAATGTAAATCCAGTTGGCCCAAGAGGCGTTTACGACGAAGCCAAGCGTTTCCAGGAAGCCATGACCATGGCTTATCATAATTTCCATGGGATGGAAACTCGCATTGCACGGATCTTTAACACCTTTGGCCCGCGAATGAGGCTGGAAGATGGTCGGGCATTACCAACTTTTATCTCCCAAGCTTTACAGGACAAGGATGTAACCGTTTTTGGAGATGGAAAACAGACAAGGTCCTTTATTTACGTTTCAGATCAGGTAGAAGGGATCTGCAAACTGCTTTTCAGCGATTACCATTTACCGATCAACATCGGTAATCCAGATGAGATGACCTTGATCGACATGGCGAACGAAATCATCCAATTGACCAACAGTAAGTCGAAAATAATCTATGAGCCTTTACCGATTGATGACCCTAAGAAAAGACGCCCCGATATCAGCAAGGCTAGGGAGATTCTGCAGTGGGAGCCAAAAATCGGAAGAAAAGAAGGTCTTGAGAAAACAATTGAATACTATAGAACATTATTTTAAGAACACCCAACTATATAATTATAAATAAAATGAGCAAAATACTTGTCACCGGCGGAACCGGATTCATTGGATCACATACCGTAGTAGAATTGCATAATGCTGGATATACACCTGTTCTAGTTGATAACCTTTCCAATTCCAATATCAAGATCTTGGACCAGATTGAAAAAATCATTGGCGTAAAACCAGAATTCCATCAATTTGACCTATGTGATACCGATAAAGTAAACGAATTTGTCAAAGCAAATCCTGATATCACGGGTATTATTCATTTTGCAGCTTCCAAAGCAGTTGGTGAATCTGTTCAGAACCCATTAAAATACTATCATAACAACTTCTTCTCCTTAATCAATTTACTAGAAGCTTACCGTGAGAAACCGATCAATTTCGTTTTCTCATCAAGCTGTACCGTTTATGGAGAACCAGATACCCTTCCAGTAACGGAAAGTGCTCCAGTAAAGAAAGCTACTTCTCCTTATGGAAACACCAAACAGATCGCAGAGGAAATATTAGAGGAAACGGCTAAAGCAGCTTCAAACTATCAATTTGTTGCTTTGCGCTACTTCAATCCAGTAGGTGCCCATAGTTCGGCACTGATCGGTGAATTACCAATTGGTGTTCCGCAAAACTTATTACCTTTCATTACGCAAACTGCCATCGGCAAGAGAGAGAAACTGACCGTATTTGGCGATGACTATGAGACTCCAGATGGTTCAGCAGTTCGTGACTACATCCATGTTGTGGATCTAGCGAAAGCGCATGTTGCTGCCATTAAATTACTGGAAAAAGGAAATCCTAATGGCAATTACGATGTTTTCAATATCGGAACAGGTAATGGCTATTCGGTATTAGAAGCCATCAAAGCTTTCGAAAAAGCATCCGGACAACCATTGAACTTCGAGGTTGGCCCACGTCGTGAAGGTGATATCATCAAAGTTTGGGGCGATGTAACTAAATCAACAAAAGAATTGGGTTGGAAAGCCGAGCTAGGAATAGACGAAATGATGTCATCAGCTTGGGAATGGGAAAAATATTTGAAAGATAATCCGATTAGGTAGGAAGGGATTTGAGATATGAGATGGGAGATATTAAATTTGATATCTGTACATCTCATATCTATCCTTTAAAAAAGATAATTTTTTGACACACTTTCTATCTCAATACTCATATCTCAAATCTCATATCTACCCCCATAAAAAGGCGGGCTTTTGTTAAACAAAACCCGCCTTTTTATGGGGTAATGCTACTTACCTTCTTCTTTGACCCTTTGGAAAATTTTAGGGATGAATTTGAAGGATGGTGTCATCAAGTATAATAAGATGATTCTGGAATAGCGGTTGTTGAATGGCGCCATGATCAAGGTGACTGCTAGGGCAACGATGACATATAACCAAGGGCTTTCCAAATTACCGGATAGGAAATAGGTCAATACACAGGCTGTTACCAATTCAGCAACGCTAAGGGCATAACTGACATACATGGCAACATAGAAATAGCCGGGTTCTTTTTCAAATTTCAACTCACATGCTGGACATCTTTCCAACATTCTCTTAGATTTAAAACTCAAAAGAGGTGCTGCGAACATATTACCGGTTCTGCATCTCGGGCATTTACCATCTATTGCACTCTTTAATTCCGAAGGTATGGTATATTTTGTTTCCATATTGATATTTATGTCCATTGTGATTTTCTGAATTCTTCGGGGGTCTTACCCTCTACTTTTTTAAAAAATTTTGTAAAATATGAATTATCATTAAAACTCAATTCATAGGCCACCTGTGAGATGGTCCAGTCTGGCAAGATCAGCAATCGCTTGGCCTCCAACATGATCCTGTTTCGGATTACTTCCCCAGCTTGGGTCCCCAGGTATTCCTTACATACCGAATTGAGGTGGTTTGGAGTGACAAATAATAACTCCGCATATTCCTTTGGCAAATGCAGCTCTTTAAAATTCTGGTCGACCAGGGAAATAAAGTTCTTGATCAACACCAGATGATAGTCGATGCTCTTCGCCGGGAAATTGGGGATATATGCCTGGTCAAACCGCAGCAGAATATAAAGAAGTAAAGAACGCTTTAGATCTTTTGCTACAGGTAGACTGCTCAGTTCGATCAATTGATCGAATAAGCGGGAAATTTCGCGGACCTGATATTCTTCTAGTGTGAAAACACCTTCATTCAAGGAAGAAAACAAGTCTAGATTCTCCACATAATCAGGTTGGATCAAAAGGGACTTGAAATAGTCGATATCGAAATTGACGATATAGCCAGTCATTTTCCCTTCAAACATCCAGGAGTGCACTTGTCCTGGTCCCATGAAATATACCTGACCACGCTCGATGGGGTATTGTTTGAAATCAATCTCATGCATCCCCTCTCCTGAAAGGAATAACAACATTTGGTAGAAATTGTGTCGATGTGGAAAAACCAGGTTATTGTTCTTACCTAGGTAAACCTCCAGACGGTCTGCCAAAAAGTTTTTATCCTCCTTGTAGGATACTGTACATTGCTCTAAAACAGGTATCTTGCCCATACGATACAAAGGTAACCAATAACTACCATGAATAATGGTATAAAAACAGCCATCAATGGTGTTATTTACTTATTGGATTTATTTACCCCTTATAATCGGGGATAATTAATACCATTGCCTAAATTGAGAATGGTATTATTTGTAATATTATTTATCTTTATTTATGTCATTACACAAGGATCAGGAGCTCAAGGAAGCGGTACTCAATTTACCGGCAAAGGAAAAGGACAAGTTATTGGTCAGGTTAATCAATAAGGACAAGATGCTTTTGAAGCAATTGCACTATGAGCTCTTAGAGGATGAGGCCGATTTGGAGGATCGGATTTTCGATCTGAAGAATGCGTTGGAATCTTTGTTTGATGTGAATAGCAATAAGGTCAAAAACCTGCCCATGTATTCCAATTACAAAGGCCTGAACAGCAGCTTGCGCCAAGCGAGCGGCATGATCAATGAGCATGAGAAGATCACTAAGGATAAGTTTTCCGTGGTGGAATGTAGGCTCTTGATCTTACAGGAGGCCTTTGACCGGTATCCCTCCCTATTTGGTCCATCCGCATTATCTCCTGCATTCAAACTGCATAGCTATGTGGGTGCGAGGATCAAAAATGCCGTAAAAATATATGGCAATCTTCATGAGGATCTACAATTTGACTTGAAAGACCAAATGGAATATGTGCTTGAATTTGCTGAACAGCATAAGCTCGATCAGAGCTTATAGGTTGATATCCATTCCTATTACCCAAGCATTTTTGTAAATTTGCAAAAATATACTAGCGTGAACATCCAAGAAATATTAGATAAATACATCCTATCCGAACAAGTCAAGCGATTTACCAGTAGTATCCAGAACGGCAAACCGAAGGTCCATTTAAAGGGATTGGTAGGTTCGTCCGATGCCATGGTCGCTGCCGCCTGCTACCAGATAGAAAAACGGTTGAACGTCTTTATTTTGCCTACCCATGAGGAGGCCTCTTATTTCTTGAGTGACCTGGAGAGCTTATTTGATAATCAAATCCTGTTCTTTCCGGCATCTTACAGGAAGGCCTTCGATTTTACCATCTTGGACAGCGCCAATGTTCTGCAACGGGCGGAAACGCTGAGTTCACTGAACCGAAATTCTGAATTGCCAAAAATCGTGGTTACCTATCCTGAAGCCATTTCGGAAAAGGTAATCAACAAAAAGGACCTCGAAAAAAATACATTGGAAATCCGGGTTGGCACTAAGCTGAGCATTGATTTCATCAATGAGTTCTTGTATGAATATGATTTTGAACGCGTCGATTTTGTTTATGAACCGGGACAGTTTGCAATCCGCGGTGGCATCGTGGACATCTTCTCTTTTTCAAATGACCTCCCCTATCGGATTGAGTTCTTTGGCGATGAAATCGATAGCATCCGGACCTTTGAGATTGAATCCCAACTTTCAGTCAACAAGATCAATTCGGTAACTATTGTTCCGAATGTACAAGCAAAATTCCTGAGCAATAACCATATTTCATTATTGGAATATATTGAGAGAGATTCCATTATCTGGATCAAGGATGTTCAGTTTACGCTGGACATCCTGCAAGAAGGCTATAAAAAGGCTTCCAAATATTGGAAAGCCTTGACAGAAAAGGAAATCAAGGATAATCCGGATTGGGTGGATCCGAGATTTACCTTTACAGATGACAAAAACTTCAATGCCATGCTCTTTGAGTACCCATTGGTGGAATTTGGAAAGCAATTTTTCTATAAACCGGATGAAGAATTCAGTTTTGATACCCACCCACAACCTTCTTTCAATAAAGATTTCAATCTATTGATCCATAACTTTAAGGAAAATGAAAAGCATGCCATCCATAATTATATCTTTTCGGATTCCACCAAGCAGATTGAACGTATTTATGCCATATTAGAGGATCTGGACAAGACCGTAACCTTCACGCCTATATACAAGGCCTTAAGAGAGGGTTTCAGGGATGACAAGCTGAAAGTAGCCTGTTATACCGACCACCAAATATTCGATCGATACTATAAATATAAACGTAGAAAGGGATATGAGCGCTCCCAGGCGATCACCCTGAAGGAATTGAGTGAATTGAAGCCGGGTGATTACATTACCCATATCGACCACGGTGTAGGAAAATATGCCGGTCTGGAAAAGGTGGATGTGAACGGCAAGAGCCAGGAAATGATCCGCTTGGTCTATGCAGACAATGATTTACTGTATGTCAATATCAACTCCTTAAACCGTATTTCCAAATATTCTGGGAAGGAAGGAACTGTTCCGAAGATGAATAAATTGGGAACGGACGCTTGGGAGAAACTGAAAAGGACGACCAAGAAAAAGGTTAAGGATATAGCCCGGGACTTGATCATGCTCTATGCTAAGCGAAAAGCCCAAACGGGAAATGCTTTCAGTCCGGATACCTATTTGCAACGGGAATTGGAAGCCTCCTTTATCTATGAGGATACACCAGACCAGGAAAAGGCTACGGCTGACCTGAAAAAGGACATGGAATCGCCGCATCCAATGGATAGATTGGTCTGCGGGGATGTGGGTTTCGGTAAGACCGAGGTCGCTATGCGTGCTGCCTTTAAAGCTGTAGCAGATAGCAAACAGGTAGCGGTATTGGTTCCTACGACCATTTTGGCGCTGCAACATTACCGTACTTTCTCGGAAAGATTGAAAGGCATGCCGGCAAACATTGATTATATCAATCGTTTCAAAAGCAGCAAGCAGATCAAAGAAACCCTTAAGAAACTAGAAGAAGGTAAAATAGATATCATAATCGGGACCCACCGCTTGGTCAGCAAGGATGTGAAATTCAAAGATCTAGGCTTGATGATCATCGATGAGGAGCAAAAATTTGGGGTATCGGTAAAAGAGAAGTTAAAGGTCATGCGTGCCAATGTGGACTCATTGACCTTGACGGCAACACCGATCCCAAGGACTTTACACTTCTCCCTGATGGGAGCGCGGGATTTGAGTATTATCTCGACCCCTCCACCTAATAGGCAGCCCGTACAGACTGAATTACACGTCTTCAATGAGAGTTTAATACAAGAAGCGGTGAGCTTCGAGATCGATCGTGGCGGTCAGATTTTCTTTATCCATAATCGGGTTGCAGACCTTCCTCAATTGGGCATGCTGATCCGCAAATTGGTTCCTGGGGCACGTGTGGGAATTGCCCACGGACAATTGGAAGGGGACGACCTGGAAGATGTCATGTTGAAGTTCATCAACCATGAATATGATGTATTGATTGCGACAACCATTATTGAAGCGGGTTTGGATATTCCTAATGCGAATACCATTATTATCAATCAGGCGCACATGTTTGGTCTGAGTGACCTCCATCAAATGCGAGGCCGTGTAGGAAGGTCGAACAAAAAGGCCTTCTGTTATCTCTTGAGCCCGCCATTATCAACCTTGACCACCGAAGCATATAAACGTCTATCGGCTATCGAGGAGTTCTCTGAATTAGGGTCCGGTTTCAATGTTGCGATGCGAGATTTGGATATCCGTGGATCAGGTAACCTATTGGGTGCCGAACAGTCGGGATTCATTGCCGAGATCGGTTTTGAAATGTACAATAAGATCTTGGATGAGGCCGTACAGGAGCTGAAAGATGATGAGTTCGGCGAACTATTTGCCGATGAGGAAAACAGAAAATACGTAAGCTTTACGCAGATCGATACGGATCTGGAGGTGATGATTCCGGATGAATATGTGACCAATGTTTCTGAGCGCTACAATCTGTACAACGATATTTCGAAGTTGAAGGATGAAGGACAGTTACAGAAATTTGAGAAGGAATTGATAGATCGCTTTGGGCCAATACCTGAGCCGGTGTTTGAACTGTTCAATACCTTAAGGCTGCAGTGGCTGGGTAAGGAGATCGGTTTGGAGAAAATATCCTACAAGAAACATGTTTTGAAAGGGTATTTCGTTAAAAATCCGAAATCTAGCTACTATCAGTCGGATAGTTTTGGAAAAGTACTGGGCTTCGTTCAGCAACATGCCAACAATTCCAATATGAAAGAAGTAAAAGGTCAATTGCGTATAGCTATCAATAATGTGAACAGTATTGAATATGCTATTGAATTGTTGAAACAGATGCGATAAGACTTTAAGGTCGAATGGCTAATTTATAGAGGAAGACAAAATAACCTCCAATAAATTTTAATACATATAGTAACCTATACTTTCTTTTTGATTTTCTTTTCGAATGAACGTACATAAAATGTCCTAATGTTGTTACCCAAAAGTAACCCACATTAGGACATGATACAATCCCCGATATAGGGTATTTTTATTCAACCGTTAGGAAGGTCGCATTAGCCATGATCAGCTTACCGCTTTCCCAAAAATTCCTGAACAACACATTGTCCGTCAAATAGATAACCGAACCCCTACCAAGGTTCTGCGTTCCGAAGACCATTCCATTTTTCAGTTTTTTGTTCAAGTTATGACCTACAAACCCGCTCATCTTTGAGTTTTCTGTGATGTAGCCCACATTCCAACCTTTGTTTGGTTCGAAATATTGAAATAGATTGTCATCCTGTTTCAGGGTGAAGTAATCTTTAACACCGAACATCAATGGGTGGGAATTATCGAAGGTCAGTTTGAAGATGGCTCCAGAGGTATAATTCTCCATTGCACCTCTTTCACGATCTCCATATTTCTTCAATGGACTTGGTTTAGATTTAGCAGAGGTATCTTGTTTTACCGTTTTCAATTCGGACCAAGATTGTGCAGCCAATTGACTTACTGCACTTTCAAGAGCAATGACCTTTCCACCTTTTCTAATCCAACTTGCAAACTCCTCGCTCTGGCCTTTGTCCTTTAGGAAAGAGTAATTCCCATTAGGCATAATGAATACATCGATCTCATCCCAGTCTACCCTAGCAAAATCGGTAGGATTGATCAGGATAATTGGATACTGCAATTGCTGATCAAAGAAATGCCACACCTCGCCCACATTGGTCGCTCTAAGACCTTCGCCAGCCATCATCATGACCTTTGGAGCCTTGATGGTCTTCACATCGGAACTTCCCAAATCCTTTCCTCCTTCTACAATTCCAGATTGGATAGCATAGGTTTTCACCTGTAACTTGTCCGCCTCTTCTTTCATGATCTTTTCTACATTCGCTTGTTTATTGCCGTTCTTCATGACCAAGAGTGATCCTTTTGGAAATTCATCCGAACCGATCTTGAAGCTCTGATCTGAGACTTTAACGGTGATCTTATGGCGTAATAGGGCAGCCAATAATTTTGCTGAAGAAAAACCATCCCATTTTACCGCATATCCAAAATTAGAACCAGTCGCATTGCTGATAGTCTCTAATTGGTAAGGATTAAGGTTGCTGATTTTCGTTTGGGAAGCTATAGCTGGAAGACCATAAACATAAGGCAAAGACCAAGCGGTAATATCGTAGGTAATGGAATCCGTTAATTTCGCTTCCGGTTCAAACAGTACGCGAATCAAGGCCGCTTTGGATTGATTGCCCGGAATGACCAAATCCTTTTCAGTCAGGCTATGGTTCTGTTCCTTCTTACTGAAATAATCAAAGCCTTTTACAGAACCTGAGGAAGAGTAATAATTGATCTTATTCTTGTCCAATAGTTCTATTAGGGAGCGCATGGTCTTATCACGGGAAGAATCGTACTTGATCACATAGGTTTGGTAAGAAGAAAGTTTACCCGCTGCGGCATCATCTCCGAATTTCTTGAATTCAGAAACCACCTTAGCTGAGTTTTGGGAAACCACTTCAATAATGTTCATTCCTGAAGCATGGTGCTGGATAGCACGGTCCACCAATGTCAATGTATCTTTTTCATCGGTATAGACTCCTAATCCTGCAGAACCATTTCCTGCTTTTTCAAAGGTCATACCGATGGCTCCAGAATAGATGGGATAGGTGTCCCCATAGGAGGGGTAAAACAAGTCGAAGCGTTCCTTGGTGAAGTAAAGCCAGCCTTTGGAATCAAAATATTTTGCATTATGTTTTCCAATGGTGGTCTGAAACTCCCTTTGCCATGGCGTGATCACCTCATGGAAGGGCTCAGCTGCCGGTGGAAAATAGTATGGCGAGTTAATTCCCTGTTCGTGGAAATCAGCATGGATATGAGGCAACCACCTGTTGTAGATGGCTGCACGGAAAGTACTTTCCTTCTGCGTTTGCCAAGCCCAATCACGGTTCATATCGAAATAATAATGATTATATCGACCTCCCGGCCAAGGTTCGCGGTGCTCTCTAGCATAGATCTCCGGATTGTACTTGATGCCCACGGTTCCGTTGTACCAATTGTTATAACGTTCGGTTCCATCAGGATTCAAGCAAGGGTCTAGGATAACCAGGGTGTTATCCAACCAACCTTTGCTCTTGCTGTTGTTGGGATTTACCAATTCGAATAAGGTCATCATGGAAGCTTCAATAGAAGAAGTTTCATTCCCATGGATGTTATTGCTGATCCAGACAATGGCAGGACCATTACTGTTTCCCTCGCCTTGCGTAGCATGAGCAAGCTTCAAGTTATTGGTACGGATATTTTCAAGGTTTCCGATGTTTTGGGCAGAAGAAATATAGAAAACCTTTAAGGGTCTACCTTCAGGGGTTTCTCCATAAGATTCCATTTTCACTTGGTTTGGGACCTGATCTGCCACATACTGATAATATTCCAAAACCTTCCAATGCGGCGTTACTTTGGTTCCCACCTGATAGCCTAGATATTCAGCGGGGGATTTGATTTGCGCAAAAGAAAGTGTGGAAATAAAACAAGCCAGGATGGCCAGTATTTTTTTCATAGTATTAGAGGTTAATTAGGGTTTAATAATTTAAAATAATTCGTTGCTGAAATTAAGTATTTACAAGTTATTTTTTTAATTTTCAGTCCTTTATTTTTTAAACCCAACCTACTATGGCTCATTTAGAAACCGACCTCATCCATAAAGGCCAAGAATTCAACAGTAGTAAAGCTGTTGTAACACCCATTTATCAGACATCTACCTATTTTGCAGATGAAGATTTAAAGAACTATATCATTTCTGCTACAGAGACCAAGAATCCTAATTTTTACCATCGGCATGGTAATCCGACCAACTCACAGGCTGCGGCAATTGTAGCGAGTTTGGAGAAAACGGAAGATGCCCTGGTTTTGGCAACGGGGATGGCAGCTATCAGCACGGCCATATTATCAGTTGTGAAGGCTGGCGATCATGTGGTGACACAAAACTCCCTATATTCTGGCGCTATGCTCTTCTTTAAGAACTTCTTGACCGAGTATGGAGTGGAAGTAACCCACGTGGACCAAAAAGACAACGAAGCCTTTGAGAAGGCCATTAAAGCCAATACTAAATTGATCTATATTGAAACGCCCTCGAATCCAAACTTAGATGTCACCGACCTGAAGTTTATCGCTGAGCTCGGAAAGAAGCACCAACTGACCACGATGGCGGACAATACCTTTGCTTCGCCTATCAACCAGACTCCTACGGAGTTCGGGATTGATGTCGTGGTTCATTCTGCGACCAAATACTTGGGTGGTCACAGTGACCTAACTGCCGGGGTAGTCTGTGGAAGCAAGGAATTTATTGAAAGGGTATGGAAAAGATCGTTGATGCTGGGCGGATCGTTGAGTCCTTTTGACTCTTGGTTGTTATTGCGTGGGCTTAAAACGCTTTCTATGCGGGTGAAGCAAATCAACAGCAATGCATTGGCTTTGGCCGAATACTTTGAAAAACATCCGGCAATTAAATATGCTGGCTATGTTGGGCTTCCTTCTCACCCTCAATATGAACTGGTCAAAAAACAGATGCGCGGTGGCACGGGCATGCTTTGCATAGAGGTCATAGGGGCGAATGAAGACGATGCTTATAAAAATGCGCAATCGGTATTGAACAAACTGGAAGTATTTGCCAATGCAGCCAGTTTAGGCGGTGTGGAATCCTTGGTGGTCCATCCGGCCAGTATGTGGGGTTCGCATCATGATAAAACACAGAAATCCGTTTCCGGAATAAGCAATGGCATGCTCCGGATTTCAGTCGGGATTGAACATATAGACGATCTGATTGCAGATTTTGAACATGCACTAGAAGGAATTAAATAGAAGAAGCGGGTTAAGCCCGCTTCTTCTATTTTGATCTTATTCTTTAGTCAATCCTAACGGAAGTCAACTTCTCTGGTATCCAGACCTGCATCGCGCTCTTTCCTCTGTTGTTCCAAAGGAAATATGGAATTGCTGTAATTTCCTTTTCTTGTTGCAACACTTGATTGCTTGCCTGATCGATAGCAACGATAGGGGCTTTGAATTGGATCACGTTGGCTCCTCCAAATAAATCAGGCTTAAAGCTCACCTGAAACTGGGTATTCTCCGGAATAAACAGTCCATTCTTTGCATTTGGATTATCCACATCCTCCACCGCATAGACTAAGGGGCCATATTGTAAGGCAATGCGGTTTTGATTCTGTTTCAACTCATCGGATGATACAATGCGCTGGACTTCCATGTTCATCAGCATATCGATCTTATCGCCTTTTTTCCACTTTCTATCAATCTTCAAATAACCATCTTCTACTGCAGCATTAACCGGCTTGCCGTTTACCGTTACTGTATAATTATTGGTTTTGTTGTTTTTATAATGATATAAAGAGCTTGGAACAGGTTCCTTTAGCCAACCTGGAATACGAACAAAGACTGCAAATTCTTTGGATTTCTTAGGACTCACTTCGATACTTATTTGTCCGTTCCAAGGATAATTCCCTGTCTGTTTCACAAAGACCTCGTTTTTATTCAGGTCTACCGTCGTTTCACTGCCAACAAATAGGTTGACATAGAGGTCAGTTGCCGAGCGGCTGTAGATATATGAACCTAAGGAAGATACCAACCTGGCAATATTGGATGGACAGCAGGCTGTCCCAAACCACTCACTGCGTTCGTAATTGCCATCTGAAGCCAGTGGGTTCCCATAGAAGAAACGGTTTCCAGAAAGGCTGATTCCATCAATGGCAGCATTGTACAGCGTTCTTTCCAGGACATCGATGTATTTTGCCTGTGCAGAAAGCATGTTCATCCTCTGGTTCCAAAAGACCATTCCTACGGATGCACAGGTTTCACAATAGGCGGATTCATTCGGAAGGTCATAAGGTTTTCCGAATCCTTCATTGGAACCTTGGGCTCCGATCCCACCGGTGATATAATAATGCTTGTTTACCACATCGTCCCAAATGGCATCCATGGTCTTTACATAACCTGCATCTTTGGTTTCAGAGGCAATATCTGCAACCCCAGTATAGAGGTACATCGCACGTACGGCATGGCCGGTTATCTTTCTTTGATCACGAACTGGAATAGCATCCTGTGCATAATCAGGGTCTTTCCATTCATCCCAGATCTTGCCTACTCCATGACCTCTTCCTCTCTGTTCAACAAACCAATCTGCCAATTGCAAATAGCGTTTTTCATTGGTATGATGATATAATTTCATCAAAGCCAATTCAATTCCCTCATGGCCTGACACCCAAGGTTTATTGGGCACTCTGAAGTAATTATCAATATGATCTGCAAACTTGGTCGCTACCTTCAGCAATTTATCCTTGCCGGTGGTATTGTAATAGGCTATACCCGCTTCAATGAGGTGTCCGGCACAATAATCCTCATGCCTTTCCATATCTTTCCAGCGATCTTGCAGGCCATTTAGGGTGTAATAGGTATTCAAATAGCCATCAGGTTGTTGAGCAGCGGCTATTTTATCGATCCATACATCCGTATTGGCTTCAAGTTCTTTGTCTGGATAGTTCTTCAGTGAATACGCGATGGCTTCGATCGCTTTATAGACATCGGAATCATCATAATAAATCCCTTCATGTTTGCCAGAACCCTGGGCCACCTTCTCAAAATTCCTGATACGCCCCGTTTTGTCCTCCGTATAGGTTACACAGGCATCAATGGTAGCATTGGCGACCTTTTCCAATTGGGGTGACCAGAAATTATCTTCGATGGCAACCTTGGAAAAATTAATAGGATAAATCCTTTGTGAAGGGCTTTGTGCCCAAAGGCTCGCGGAAAACAACAGTCCCGCTGAACAAATCAGAAAGCTTCTCATAATGGTAGGGTTGGGTTAATTATGAAAAAAGCCAGAAGAGGATTTGTCCCCTTCTAGCTTTGGTTATTACCAGAATATGGCATAAAGCGCTGCAGTGATACCGATAACAATTAAGGCACCAACGGCAAAGCCCGTTTTTGTTTTGAACATCGTAGCATCGATTTCAAGTCCGTGGGTAACCACGCCTTTTTTGTGCTCGTACATACTGATAATGTACATTCCGATAAGACAGAATATAAACACAAAACCGATCCTATCGATGAATGGGATTTCATACACGCCGTCCACAGGGATTGCAAATCCTGTGGATGCCAAAAATGAAAGGTCCATATAGCCCGGAAGGAACTTCAATACGATCGACAATAGGAAACCAACGATGGTTGCAAAAAGCGCTGCATTGGAAGTCGTTTTCTTCCAGAAGAATCCCAAAAGGAACATCGCAAATACCCCCGGAGATACAAATCCTGTATACTCTTGGATATATTGGAATCCACCTTTTTTATCAATACCTAGGTAAGGAGCGATGAAGATAGCCAAGATCATGGATACCACGATCGTGATCTTTCCTACATTCACCAATTTCCTTTCAGAAGCATCTTTATCGAAGATCTTTTTGTAGATATCCAAGGTAAATATCGTTGCCACCGAGTTTGCTTTTCCTGCTAATGAAGCTACCACCGCAGCGGTCAAGGCTGCAAATGACAGACCTTTCAATCCGGTTGGCAATAGATTCAGCAGAACCGGGTATGCCCTATCGGGGTTCAACTCCCCTCCCGCTAACATTTCTTGTTGGAATAGGCCATCATTGTACAATACAAAGGCAGCAATACCTGGTAACACAACGATCAAAGGCATCAACAACTTTAATCCAGCAGCGAATAACAGTCCGTTTCTAGCTGTTGGAAGGTCCGCTCCTAATGCACGTTGGGTAATGTACTGATTACAGCCCCAGTAATTCAGGTTGATGATCCACATACCCCCAATTAGAACTGAAAGCCCCGGTAGATCGATATAATTCGGATTGTCTGGTTTCAAGATCATATGGAAGTGATCTTGGGCTTTGTTATGAACGATTCCCAAACCATCCAATACGCCTCCACCACCGAAATGGTCAGACACTAGGTTTAACGCCAGGTAAGTCGTCGCCAAACCTCCTAGGATCAAGAAGAATACCTGGATAACATCCGTATATCCAATTACTTTCATACCACCTAGGGTAATGAAGATAGCGAAAACAGCAAGTCCGATCATACAAGCCTGGAAGTCAATGCCAGAGATACTGGATACGGCCAGCGCTCCTAGGAAGAGGATCGAAGTAAGGTTGACCACAATATACAACAGCAACCAGAAAACAGCCATGATCATGGCCACCGTGCCATTGTACCGCTGATTCAGGAACTGCGGCATGGTAAAGATCTTGTTCTTGAGGTATACCGGGAGAAAGAACACCGCTACTACCACCAAGGTCACCGCTGCCATCCATTCATAGGTAGCAATTGCAAGACCGATCTTAAAGCCTGAACCGCTCATCCCGATGAATTGCTCCGCAGAGATGTTCGAGGCGATCAGGGAGGCTCCAATGGCCCACCAAGTCAAAGAACCTTCTGCTAGGAAGTAGTCTTTGGAATCTCCAGAGGCTGATTTCTTTTTATAATAAATATAAAGTCCATATCCTGCAACAATGATGAAGTAGCACAGGAATACAATATAGTCTTTGGTTTCCATTGAGATTAATTAGTCGTAAACTTATAAATAGATTTGCTGGTATAGGTATCTCCTGGATTCAAGGTAGTCGAAGGGAAGTTCGGTTGGTTTGGGGAATCTGGGAAATGTTGTGTTTCCAAGCATAAACCAGTACGGAAGCTATCCTTTACACCACTTTTTAGGGTTACATTATCTGCCATGAAGTTTCCACTGTAAAACTGTATCCCTGGCTCTTCGGTATATACATCCATCACAATACCGGATTTATCTCCAGTTAATGTGGCAGCATGGTTCAATCCATCAACCTTAGTCCCGTTAAGTACCCAGTTATGGTCATAACCTTTTCCAAATTTCAATTGCTCATCATCTAGTTGAATGTCCTTACCGATAGTTTTTGAAGTTGTAAAATCAAATGGAGTCCCTTTAACGTCCTTCAACTCGCCAGTTGGAATCAAGGTGCTATCTACCGGAGTAAATTTATCCGCATATAGCTTTAGGCTGTGGTCGGTAATCGTTCCACTGCCTTCACCGTTAAGATTGAAATAAGCATGGTTGGTAAAGTTGACCACAGTTTTCTTGTCAGCTGTTGCTTTGTAATCTATTGCCAATTCATTGTTATCAGAAAGGCTGTAGGTCACTTCGATATGGATAGGGCCTGGAAAGCCTTCTTGTTTATCTGGAAGGGTATATGCAAAGGTAATGGCCTTATCATTAGCTGATGTCACTTCCCAATTAGCAAAATGGACACCTTTTAGTCCACCATGGAGTGTATTGGCTCCGTTATTGGTCGGAAGGGTGAAGTTTTCACCATCCAGAGTAAACTTACCTTTGGCGATTCGGTTCCCAAATGGCCCTACGATAGGCCCGAAATAGGGTTCTTTTGGATTGTTATAATCAGAAGCCTTGTTGAAACCCAATACCACATCAGTAAGGGTTCCGTTCTTATCCGGAACCTGTAAGGAAACAACCCTTGCTCCAAAGTTGGTAAAATACGCCTTGGCACCCGAAGCATTCTTTAACATGTAAAGTTTAGCTTCTTTACCATCAATATCTGACGTGAAAGTACTGGAGTCTAAGGTAGTAACAGTATTGCTGCTGGAATCAGTGGTCTGATTGCTTTCTTGCTTACTATTTTGCTGACATGCCACGACCGTAAATAGGCCGCATGCTAGCATAAGTCTAAGGATTGATCTTTTCATTTTCTGTTTATAATTGATTCTAATATACTAATTCTGAGCCATTATCAGTTTTCACGAAAATAGGTGTCAGCTCAAGGTTAAACTCATTTTTATAGGCTGGGGCAAGCGCTTCCACAAGCTGCTGACCAAAGCCTTTTTTGACAATATTGATCGTGCAACCACCAAATCCTCCACCCATCATCCTCGCTCCCAGCACTTCAGGAAAGTGCTTCGCTTTTTCTACAAGAAAGTCCAATTCCTGACAACTCACATCATATTCCTTGCTCAAGCCTTCGTGTGCTCGGAACATCTGCCTTCCCATTTCTACGATATCGCCACTTTCCATGGCATCACAGGCTTTCGCTAGCCTCTCGTTTTCTTCCACAACAAACCTAGCCTTGATATAACTATCCTCATCAAACGGCCTGACCAATTCATCCAACATAATTATATCAACATCTCTTAAGCTCTTTACCTCGGCATGTTTCTTTTGGATCAAGGAAACAGCATGCTCACAGGCATACCTTCTATCATTATATGCAGAAGACGCCAAGGAATGCTTAACATTGGTATTTAACAATACGATCTCATACTCTCCTAATTCCAAAGGAACATAGGTATAGCTGAGATCCCGACAGTCTAAGCGGACAACATGCTTTGCTTTGCTCAAAACAGAAGCAAATTGGTCCATGATCCCACATTTCACACCTGCATAGGTATGTTCAGCAAGTTGACCGATCTTTGCGATTTCGACTTTGTCCAGTCCCAGACCGAACAACTCGTTCAGCCCATATCCAGTAGCACATTCAACGGCCGCTGAAGAAGATAATCCGGCTCCAACCGGGATATCCCCATCGATGTAAAGATTAAAACCCGAAAGTTCCAATCCTCTATTTTTTAATTGGTTGACTACCCCTAGAATATAGTTAGGCCAACCTTTATCCGAAGGAGCCACCTCTTTTAAGTCAACTGAATAAGGCTCTTTAAAGTCTTCGGCATATAGGTGTATTTCCGAATCCGTCCGCTTTGAAAGCGCTACATAAACAGCCTTGTCAATAGCAGTTGGAAGGACGAACCCTTCGTTGTAATCGGTATGTTCCCCGATGATATTGATCCTTCCCGGGGATTTCGAAACTAATGTAGGCTCTGTTCCATACAATTCCTTGAACCTAGCACTAATTTGGTCTCTTTCAATCATTTGGTATTTGATTTATAATGTACTGTGGGTTGATTTCTGATTATTTCCGCAGCTTTTTCAGCTGTAATATCACGTTGCGGATTAGCCAACATTTCATATCCGACCATGAATTTCTTCACTGTTGCTGAACGCAGCAAGGGTGGATAAAAATGCATGTGCCAATGCCAAAAGTCTTGATTTCCACTATTTACAGGGGCCTGATGCATTCCTGCAGAATAGGGAAAAGAAGTAGAAAAGATATTATCGTAACGGATGGTCAGTTCTTGTAAGGTCTTGGCGAGGTCGGTTTTTTCAGCATCGGTAAATTCCCTGATGTCCTTTACCTGTCTTTTGCTGATGACCAAGGTTTCAAAAGGCCATCCTGCCCAGAATGGCACCAAGGCGACAAAATGTTCATTATCTACGATTATTCTTTCTTTTTTCTTGAGCTCTAAGGCTAAATAATCCGAAAGCAATGAATGTCCATTTTTTTCAAAGTATTCTTTCTGCTGCTTTTCCTCCTTTTGGATCTCCATTGGGAGTTTGCTCTCTGCCCAGATCTGTCCATGCGGATGAGGATTGCTGCAACCCATGATGGAGCCTTTGTTTTCAAAGATCTGTATATATTTTATCCAATCATTCTCTGCTAAAGAAGAAAATTCACTTTGCCAAACATCCACAACCTTCCTGATTGCAGGGATGTCCATTTCAGGTAAGGTCAGATCATGCCGAGGAGTAAAGGCAATTACTTTACAGATCCCTCTTTCTGTTTCTGCTACCAAAAGACCTGCCTCGTTCATTTCCCCTTCCTCTGAATCTTTCAACAGGGCGGAAAAGTCATTCACAAATACAAAGCTCTCTTTGTAATCGGGATTGACACTTCCATCGGCTCTTGGATTTCTGGGGCAGAGGTAACACGTTGGGTCATATTCAGGCCTATTGTCAGCAGGCAAATCTTCTACTTGTCCCTGCCAAGGTCGCTTACTGCGATGGGGAGAAACAAGGATACTTTCGCCTGTCAACAGGTTCAAACGCCTGTGTGGAACATCATTTATAGCAAAATTAGGCATAGGTTGCGCTTAAATTAGTTTTCCTAAGATACAAATTCCATCAATTAATTGTAGTGGGTCCGTGTACTTTTAACACACCCTTGGAATCTATTTCTATTGGATCAATGAAAACGACCCGGTCATTCCCTGTTTTTGTGGTCCTCCCATGGTACACACAGTACATTTTGCCATCCTTACCAACAAATACCGAATTATGCCCCGTTCCTGTAACATCGCCCCCTTTTTCAGTATTCTTTTCCAATACCGGATTGAACTCCGATTTAACAAAAGGACCCAGAGGACTTTCCGATATTGCGTAACCCACCGCATAATATGGCCCTGCATAATGATTCGCAGAATACATCATATAAAAAAGACCATTATGCTTGAACAGATAGGAACCTTCCGTCCAACGTCGGTTGATTTCCTTATTATTGACAGAACGGCTTTCCCATTCCGCTTGTTTATCGTTTATTTTCATTGGAGGTCTCAGCAAAAGCCTGGGCTTTCCAATCACCCCACTTAGATCCGGTTTCAACTCAATACCATACACCCAACTCTCCTCAATTTCATCATAAATGCCATTCTTTTTTGCCCAATCAGCAATTTCGGATTCCACAGGATGTTTGTAACAACATCTGGAATAATAGAGGTATTTTTTACCATCTTCAGCGACATAGACATTGGCATCAATAATGGGATATCCGGGATCAAATAGCGGATGAGATTCAATATCTACAAATGGACCCGTTGGTTTATCCGAAACCGCAACCCCAATCTTATAGTTTTCCAGTTCATTGTTTGGGTTTTCCTTCCAATGGGCGCTATAGAACAAATAAAACTTATCGTCCCATTTATAGACCTCAGGAGCCCAAAAATCCTTGGTCCCCCAAGATTTCTCTTGTTGGTTATTGTAGATTACGCCTTCATTTTTCCAATCTTTCAAATCTTTGGAAGAATAGACCACAAAACCATTCTTTGTACCCCCAGTTCCATATAAATAATAAAGATCGCTCTGATCATCATATATGATATAAGGATCCCCTAAAGCAACTGACAGCGGATTTCCTGGTAATTCCTGTGCCTTGCCAAGCAAACAGAACAAGAATGACAATCCTAATAGCAAAAATCGTATGTTCATCTCTGAGTATTAAATAATAGGTTTCTGAGTTTTATTTCTTTCTGGCTTCCCTGTCCCGATTACTGGCCAGCCGTCTTTCCAATTCAGCGGATCTAGCATTAACATCCTTCTGCTCGTTCCATTCCCTAGCTTTCCATTGTTTTTATCGATGGCATGGTAGAAAATCCAATCCTTCCCTTTGGAGTCTTTGATGACCCCTGAAGTATGACCCGGTCCAACAATAGACTCTGATCCTTCTAGGATCAAACTTCCATGATTTCTTTCCTTGATATCCCGTCCATCTTTATCCAGATAGGGTCCCAATAGATTCTTCGATCGTGCAGTCAGCACATGGTATTTGCTATTTGCGCCCTCGCAACAACTTCCTTTAGAACCCAAGAAATAGAAATAACCGTTTTTCTTAAAGATGGTCACCGCTTCATAGTCTCCGGCAGCTATTTTATGCTTCTGCCCATTCAAGATCTTTTTCCCATCAGCTGTCAGTTCCAAGGCAAATGTCCCTTGTTCAGGGCTATCGGAGAAACTACCCCAGAAAATATATTTCTTGCCCTTATCTTCCATAAAAAAGGGATCAATGGAATTTGGCACATTGGCAGATTTGGAATCAAGCAATTTCCCCTGGTCAATAAAAGGACCTTTAGGGGAGTCCGAAATCGCCAATCCAAGACCTGGATTCTTATCGCCCCAAGTAGAGAAGGAATAATAGAGGTAATACTTTCCATTGACAAGGTTAATGTCTGGCGCCCAAATACCCCCAGCCTCTTTCCAATTTGGTTTAGTTTTAAAAGCAGGACCAACGTAGGACCAGTTTACCATATCCTTGGACTCCAGAATCGGCACAAGGCGAGATCCTTTTCCGTCATCCCAATTATCCTGGGTGCCGTAGGCATAGAAAAGTTTTGTTTTCGGATCTTGAATGACCGTGGGATCAGCGAGCACCGGTTCAAATACAGGATTCTGATAGGTACCATTTATTGGGCTTGTAACTGCAGCATTTTTCCTCGCACAGGAATCAAGAACAGAAGCCGACAACAACAAAATAGACACGAGCATTGAATTGCGCACCGAAGGAACACCGATAAATGTTTTTATATAGACCACACCTTTCAGAAACATAATTTGATTGAGTTTAAACAGGTTAAACAAGTAGATAAAGTTCAATTTACAGGAATTTTCTGAGAATCATGGGAATAAAAAAGAAAACCCTAAGCTTTTTTGGCTTAGGGTTTTCCTTTATTTGATCTTTTCCGTGAGGAAGACAATGTCTTTGTAATTATCTTTTTCATACAAAATACCGACAAGCTTAGGCTTCATCAGAACGATATCCGAATAGGCCGAATAGGCACCTTTATACCCTTCTGGAGCTTTGGCGATCAGTTTAGTGAAATACCAGGTCTTGCCTTTGTCCTTGGAAAGTCTCAAAGTCAGGTTATCTCTATTCTTTTCATCCGCTGCATTGATATGGGCCAGCACAAAATTCTTTCCTTTCTTCCAGGACAATACTGACCCTTGGTTGATTGGATCCGGAAGGTTAGGATCTGGAGCAGAACTCTGCCAGCTTTCACCACCATCATTGGAAACAGAAATGACACGTTGCTTTGGATTCAACTGTTGGTTCCTTGAGCTCATGTATACCTCATTTTCTCCAATCTGTGCAGCAGTAGACTCATTAGTACCTGGATAAGGCACATTCTGGCTCAACTTAAAGGTCTTTCCATGGTCATCCGAATAGAAAGCATGTGCATTCCAGTCCTTACCCTGCGCACTTGGATCTCCAGCACTATGGTTGGCAGCAATGTAAATCCTTCCTTTGTTCGGCCCTGAAACAAACTGGAATCCATGTCCAGGAGTATTCGCATAGGTTCTCCAATCTTCTGTAAAGGTATAAGCAGCATTAACCTGTGGCTGATTTGGTCTATGCGTTTGGCTCGTGATGTTCACCGGTTCGGACCATGTCTTGGCTCCATCTGTTGATGTGATGTACCATACCTCGCGCAAGCCCTTCCCTTTTCTCACTTCACCCTCATGGTTATTCCCCGTATTATAAAAGAGGAAAATCCTTCCTGATGGATAAGCCGGATCGGTTAAATCAACAACTGGAGCAACATTCCCAGCTTGAAGCTTATCATAATCCGCAGCAACATTCAGTTTCCCCCAAGTCTTACCTTGGTCCTGACTGATCTTATAGACGATATCTACGTTGCCATAATCCCCGGCATGGTCCACACGGCCCTCGGAGAAAGCGATCAGGTCTCCATTCTTATTTTTGATAATGGCAGGAATCCTATAGCTGGCATAGCCATCCTCCCCTGAACGGAAAACCACCGTTTCCTGAGCGGAAACAGCTGATATTAAGCATGCGGCAAATACTGATAAAAATAGTTTTTTCATATATAGTGTGTATTGATTTCTAATGATAAGGGATAAATGTAAACATCCATTTCCTTGGATTCTGCCAATCTTTCCCCTTAAAATCTCCGACTGGCAATTTGATCAATATATCGTTCCAGCCTTCTTTCAGCTGGATCATGCTTGGCTCCCTAAAAGAATAACCTTCATCGCTCAACGGCAATTCCAGACCACCTTTCTGTCCCGGATGTTTCCATTTCGGAGCAGGGATCTTCACGCCATTGACGAAAACCTGGCTGTGCAGACCATCCCAAGTCCCTTCAGCTGGTGAATCACTGGCATAAGAACGGGACAGGTTCGCAAAACCTATCCAAAATGGCTTTTCTTCTGCCTTTTCACTCCAGACCCTAGATCTCGCATAAAAGGTACTATTAGGCTTAGGCGAATCTATCACCCCCGGAATAATATCAGCCCACCAATGTCTCAAGACTATGGTCCCGCCGACTTGATTCTTATAAACTGCGAATTGATCGCTAAAAGGATCCTTTTCAATAGGAAACTCCTTCGTTAAATCGCCTGCATTATCATAAGGGCCGATCATATCCCAGGACATTTCAGTCTGCCTCTGATATGGAAATGGAAGGTTGGCGAAATATTTTGATTTATGGGACAAGAGTCTTTTCTCAAATGCTGCAAATTCATGGAAAGCTTCTGTTTTTCTTTCCGGCAGAAATGCCTTCCAACCTAATTCACCGCCTCCTCGCCATATTCTTTCCGCAAATGTTATCATCCCTGGATATACCGCACTCTGCAGGAACATATCTTCAGGCTTTTCAACGGCGCGGTCCGGCCAAGAACATAGGATGGCACCGCGAAGCTGTAGACTTTCCTTTTCCTGCTCAGCAAACCTTCTGAAAAACAAGGTTGTAACAGTCTCCAAAGGATCCATGTGGTTGATATAAAGATGCTTGGAATCCAAATACTGGAGTTTAGTATCAGGATCAATGGCTTTGGGACCACCCATCCACATTTGACGGACCGTAGAGGATTCCAAATTACTTCCCGGATCCCAGCCATAGGTCTTGAAACCTAAGGATTCCACATATTTCGTGATTTCCGGCATGAACTGCTCATTACTGATCTTCACCTCATCCCCACCAATATGCAATTGCTTGAGTGTAGGAAAGGTTTCAGCAAACTCCTTGAGCAATTCCTTGATGTACACAATGCCTTCTTCACTCTGCATATTGACCTTAAAGAACCGTTCAAAAGCAGCTGAATGCCCCGGCATATCAATCTCTGGCAGGAATAAAATATGTCTATCCCTACAATAGTCGATCAACTCCTGAAACTCTGCTACCGTATAATATTTCCCTGCCCAACGGGTCATGTTCTCCGCAGCGGTTAGACCAGGATATTTTTTACTTTCCAAGCGCCAAGCAATATCCTCCGTGAAATGGAAATGCAGAACATTGAGCTTATACTTAGCCATAACATCGATCTGCTCTTTCACCATGGACATAGGCTGATAGTTCCTTCCCACATCCAACAAGAATCCCCTAAAGGAATAAGCAGGCTGGTCCTTGATGTTCACTAGAGCAACTTGCTTCTCATGAAAATCCATTTGCACCAAGGTCTGAAGAGCAGAGAAAATCCCTTTACTTGCTAAGGCCTGAATATAGATTCCTTTAGCATCGATATTTAATTCATATCCTTCATCAGAATCAATTCCTTCTAGGCTTGAAACCATCTTCAATGAAATTGAAGGTAATTTCTTATTCTTAGAAATGCTTATCGATTGACTTTCTAATATATTTTTAAGCAGGCTTACCTCATTCTTTTCAATGGATTTGTCAATTTCAAGATGGACCCCTTTGGACAGGTCAAGTTTATTTTCCGACCACTGCACATTTAGAGGCATTGGAATCAAAGCCTCCTGAGCGTTCAGGCTATCGACAGCAAAAAAGCTCCATAACAATAAAATATAATGGCCTATCTTATTCATAATTGTCCTTGTTCTTAAATTGATTGATAATGGACCAACAGTACCATTCTTGCCTAGGCAAATGGAATGGACCCTTAAATAGGTTCCCTTTAGCGGTTTGGGCTATTCCCCCATCACGATGTAGATAACCGTACCATTCCCCATGTTCTTTATCATGGAAATGGGTATAGGCATATTCATGGATCTGCTTGTGCATATTAGCATACTTTTCATCCTTGGTTATCAGATAAGCCAATAAGGTAGCTATGATGGCTTCATTCTGTGGCCACCAAAATTTCATGTCCTGCCAATACTCTTGGACAGGCTTGTTATAGACATCCCTAAAATACAGAATGCCCCCAAATTCCCTGTCCCAACCTCTTTCCCACATATAGTCCAGCATCCGCAACCCGAGGTTGATCAATTTCTCATCCATATTTCTATGGACAGCTTCATGTAGGATAAACCAAGCACCCTCAATAGCATGGCCCGGGTTAAGCGTCCGCCCATCGATATGATCGATGATACTGCCATCAGGAGCTACCTGCTCCATCACACAGCGGATATCATCTTTTACAAAATACTTTTCTATCTCTTGGATCCAATTTGCAATCGCATCATCACATCGAGGGTCGCCAATGGTCTCCCTTAATTGCTGGGCTGTATTGCACATGATCATCGGAATACCTATCCCGCGGCTTGGCCGGGTTTCCTCAAACTTAGGTTCAATTCTCCGTTCACCATTGGCATACTCCAAACAAATCCCAAACAGATCACGGGCTAGCTGAGCAGCTTCCTGATCACCTGAAGCCTTAGCATAAGCAGCACTGGCAATCACGGCAAAAGTCTCAGAGAAAAAATAACGGCGCATACGGATTGGATTGCCTTCCTGATCCACATGGAAATACATTTTTCCTTCTGCATCAAAGCATTTGTTTTTCAAGAATTCATAGCCCAAACGCGCACCTTCCAACCATTCTTCCCTTGGTTCCACCGTATTATAAAGGGTAGAAAGCAACCAACAAGCACGACCTTGAATCCAAACGGCCTTATCGGTATCAATCAGGGAACCATCTTGGTCTCGCATCAATAGGTACCCGCCATACTCATGATCAAATGACCGCGGAAACCAAAAAGGAACCGTATCATTGACCAATTGATCATTATAAAAATCTGCTAGTGCAGTTAGCTCTTCGTTATTGTACATACTTTTTTATCTTTTGATCGAAAATGTGGAAACAGGCACTCCCTCCTCATTCACTAAATTTGCCCTTGAAAAAGGCTTGTATCCATAATATATCTCCATTAAACCCCTGGGATTTTCCAGGAAAACCGAATTCCCTTTTATTTCCACGACCTTGAGATCGACCAAATTTCCGTCTTCATCCTTAGCCTGAAAACCTGTAACTTCTTTTGATCCCATTGCACTTAATTGCTTGGCATGACTGAACCTTATTTCATGTATATCTTCATTTTCATAAGAATATATAGGTTGGGGACTGTCTGCATTATTATCTTTCCCAAATTCATGCTTCAAGACCAGGTTTGCCAATCGCTTCCCGATGATTAACTTCTCCCTTGGATGTACATCCAAGGAATCACCAAGATCAGAACTGACAGCCATATAGACATCCTTCAATTCATTGCTGAGCTTTCTTTGGCTATCCCTGAATTTTGGCAAGGAGGGCCGATCTAAACTGGAAAGCTGAACCGTATAAAATGGCAACCTTTCCCTTTTACCCAAAAAAGGCTTATAATTCTCTCTCCAAGAAGCTATTAATGTCTTGAATAAGTGTTCGTGCAGTTCAACGTTATGTGCATTACTTTCCCCCTGATACCATAGAATCCCCTTTAATGAGGCATCATTCCACTTATTATACCCAGCTTCAAAATTATAGGCCGGTTCATAGGGATGTCTTTGGTTCTTGACCATGGATTTCTTCAGGTTAACCTTCGCTCTGTTCTTACAGAAATCCTGGATGAAATCAGATTTTCGCCACCCGTGGATATAAGTCGCCAAAAGCGGATCTTCCTCCAAGCTTCTTCTCGGAATCCAAGACTCGGTATTCGAACCGCCCACGGCAAGTTCAATAATGCCGATCGGAACCTTCGTTTCTTGTTCCAATGCTTCTGCAAAACTGTAGGCAATCGCTGAAAAGTTGGCGGCATTTTCTGCTGTTAACTTCTCCCATTTCCCAGAAAAGTATTCCAGGTCATTTACTTTCTTTAAAGTAGCTTCATCCCACTCTTCATTATTCGTTTCCTTAAGGACCTTGTTCTTAAAAATCCGAATACCATTGTGTTTGGAAGCCTCCTTGATCAATTCCTTTGATCCATTGGCATCCTTTAACGGAAAAGCCATATTGGACTGCCCTGATGCCAAGAACACATCCCCAAACAATATATCTTCTAAAATTATCGTATCCTGATCCGTATAGATTTTCATCCTATATGGTCCACCCGCAGGCATGGTAGGTATATCAATTCCCCACTCCCCACTGACTTCAGCAATGGATAAGTAAGTTCCTCCATCCATTTCAATAACTACAGCCTGTCTAGCATTCGCTTTGCCTTTTATTCGATTAGTTTGATCCCGTTGCAATACCATATGCGATCCTATACTTTCATTTACGGAAAGCTTTTGCCTAACGGGAACTATTCTGTCGAAAATGGTCTTTGCAATAATTTCGGCTCCTTGTTCAGAAGGGTGTAGATAATCATCAAATAGATCGATACGAAAAGCTAAGGGCGGATAGAGATCCACGAGCTTATGGTAATGTCTCACCGCCACAGCACCAATTTCTCCCTTGATATCCCAGTACCAATCTCGAGTTCCCGAAAGGAATCGAGGATGTCCACTAAAAATTGGCGTATTTTCACATACATAGACTTCCACCTTCGGATTTCCGTTTTTAAAAAGAGAGATCAGTTTATTATAATCTTTTTGAAAGTCCATTTGGTAATTAGGCCAATTTCTTGGATCTGTATCATTCAAGCCTAAATTAATGACAACCAAATCAGGTTTAAAGGCTAGCGCAGCCTCCAGTTCCTCTGATTTCAGATAAGGATTATGCCCTTTTTCCAGTAGCGTTGCACCATTTCTCCCAAAATTGCCTACTTCATAGCCATCGCCCAGTAATTGCTGCAATTGATCCGGATAGGTTTTCCCTTTGGCTAAATTGGATCCTTTGGTCACTGAATCACCAATACAGGCCACCCTCTTCTTTTGTTGGGCAAAAAGAAAGTTGAACGATAGAATGAACAAGAAAAGTAATTTAATCGATAGCCTCATTTCCCTTCGGTTTTAGTACGGCCAATTGAATGATCAAAACGATCAACACAATTCCCGCCAATAAAGCAAAATCACTTCCAAGTTGTCCCTCATCTGCAGAGGCTCCAAGAATCTTCGTGATATAAGCACCTGCAAATACACCGACCATATTCATGATCCCATAGGCAGTTGCCCTGTATTTTGAAGACACAAACTGACAAAGGATCGGCATATTATTGGCATCAAACATCCCAAAACCGAAGCCGAACATCAGTCCTGCAGCAACGATCGCAAAGACACTGTGTCCATATCCGATCAATATAACTGCCGGAATGGTCAATGCCAATCCTATGGCACTGGTATAGATCCTTCCGCGCACATTCTTTTGTATCCATTTATCGGAAATAATCCCTCCTAGGATTACTCCAAAGAATGAGGACAGGGCTATGGTAATGGTTGCCAATGGACCTGCTTTTTCCATAGGGATATGCAGGTTTTCCGAGAATAAGGTAGGTAGCCAGTTCTTGGTTGCCCAGCCAGGCAAACTTGGAACAGCAAAATATAATAGGATGACCCAGAAAGCAATATTGGAGAACAAGATGGAAAGCCCTTTCAACAAAGGAACCTTGGTTTCCACTAGCTTCTTGGCATCAGATCGATGATCAGTTTCATGTAAAAATAGAATAAGGACGACGGAATAGATGATTCCTATCAATCCAAACAGGATAAAGGTATAATGCCAGGAATAGGATGCAGCAACGGTGGCACCAAAACCGCCCAAGGCCTGTCCAAAATAAAAACCGGTCATGTGGATCCCAACGGCTAGGGACCTTGATCTGTCCGAATGGTAATCCGCAATCAATGAAAGTCCTGCCGGAATGTACAAGGCTTCACTGACGCCCATGATCGCCCGTAAGGCATACAGTTGCTCATAAGTATCGGCATAGCCCATCGCTAGGGTAACTGCCGACCATACAAACAAACTCCCTACGATCAACCATTTCCGGTTCCACTTATCGGCAACAATTCCTGCTACTGGACTCATAAAACCATATATCCAAAGAAATACGGCCATCAGGTTACCAAATACCGCAGCACTTTCCAATTCCAAAATATCGATGGCCATTGCAGGTCGCATGGTTGATAAGATCTGGCGGTCCATATAATTCAGGAGTGCCACAAACCATAACAAGCCTACAACGATCCAAGGATATCTTTTACTGTTTTTCATAGGTTTATTTTATCTGTCCAACCAGGATCCGATCGGTACGAACCCCCGCTCGAACCTCCCCTGTTGGAATAAAAAATAGATTTTCTTTTATAACTGCGCTTGTGGTCACTGGACTCTCTGTTTCCATTCCTTCCAATTGTGACCAAGAACCTGTCTTCAGCTCATAGACCCAATTCTCTCTTGAGAATCCGGGATGTCCTGCCTGAAGCTTATTCTTTGCTTGGGTCAACTCATCATTTTTCAGAGGATCATTTTCCTTGGCTATATTGGCTATAGCCTCCTCAACCTTTGAAAACGTGCTCCCATCATCCCCTCCGAAAACATAGATTTTCCCATCTTTATAGATTCCGGTCCCTGCAGCCAAAGCCTTAGGGAGCTTAGTAAGCTCACGGATACTTTTGGTATTTAGGTCCAATTCCAACAGCCAATCATAGATATCACTGATGGCATTTGGATTTTTCTTCCTTCCCCCAATGACATAGATTTTGTCCTTGCCATTGCCAAGCACAACAGCATGGCTCACTGGATAGGGCAGTTTCAAATATTCCATCCAATTTGCCGTTGAATCATCCAATTTCAGGGAATAAACCTGATCAGAGACCGATTCTGCATTTTCACCGCCGATAAAGAAGATTTCATTGGTCCCCGCTGCTAAGCCGGCATTGGTCAAAGCTACTGGCAAGGGTTTTAGGATTTCCTTCTCCAGTTTACCCCTTTCGGACAGTTCATATTTGGCAACCTGATCAATTGGACCGTTTTCATTTTCTCCGCCAGCGATATAGATGGAGTTTGAAAGACTGAGATTGGCAGTATAGGCAATCCCGTCTTCAAGGTTAATTATGTTATCCAGCTTTAAGCCTGACCCTGAAATGGAATAGATATATCCCTGAGATTGGTAAACTTTCTTTCCTCCATCCCAAGGCAATCCATCCGGGAAATTAGCACCAGCGGCTACAATCAGTTTGTCCTGAATGATACCGGATATTGGCCCTGCGACACCTATATTTTTTTTTCCAGAAACCGCAGGCAAATGAATTGCTTCTTCCCATACTAATCCAGACTTGCTCTGCGAACCAGAACAACCAACCACTAAAACCGCCATAGATAAAATTGCCTTAATCCGCATTAATTGATTGACTTAAAGGAGTCAAAGCCCAATGCCGCAACATCAGCCTTGAACAGTTCGAAATTCTCTTTTGACATATTGGCTATCGGCAATCGGAATTCGCCACAATCCAGGTCCACTAATTTCATGTAAGCTTTTCCGGTTGCAATACCACCATATTTACCTAACAGACGGATCATATCAATGGATTTCTGCTGCAATTTATTGGCTTCCTCAAAATTGCCCTGCACATAAGCTGCCATTAGATCATTGTATAATGGAGCCGCATAATTATAGGTACTGCCTACTGCGCCCTTTGTTCCTAATACCAAGGAGGACAGCATGTTTTCATCACGTCCCCAAAGCATATCGTACTTCCCGTTTTTATGATTCAAACAGGACAAGAAATCCATAAAATCTTCATGCGTATATTTGATGCCTCTGAAGGTTGGGATCACATTATCCACGGCGCCCAATAGATCGATCATACTGTAGTTTCCACCGGTAAGCACAGGGATATGGTAATAGTAAAATGCAGTATTTGGCGCCGAGGCAGCTATTTCCTGACAGCATTTCGCCAATTGCTGCACATTTGCAGGTTTGAAATAATAAGGGGAAGTAAAGGATATGGCATCTGCTCCTTCTTGTTCGGAGATCGCTGCCAATTGTTTACATTCCTTCACATTCGTACCGCCTAAAAACATCATCAGGGCGAAATCTGGGTCCGCCTTGGTCAACGCTGCCCAAGCCTTCAATACTTGCACTTTCTCATCAAAAGTCAACGATACCCCTTCTCCTGTCGAGCCACATATAAAAGCTCCTTTTACATTATTCTTTTTAAGTGACCGATAATAAGCAGGGATCAGATCCAGGTTCAGTTCACCATTTGGATCAAATGCCGTAAATGGAGCAGCAATTAATCCTTCAATTTTGTTTGTTAGCATATACAAATTATTAAAAACTAGATAACCTATCCTGCTGGGCAGGACAGGCTTATATTAAATTTAACATTAAGTTCCTGAATATCCAGGATTTTGGTCTCCATTTAACTTTGGATCCGCTGATAGGGTTCCAAGGTCAATAGGCCAAAGGATTTTATGTTTTTGGGATTCATTGTTGTCCAATACCCCGACCATGTTCAGGTCCTTGCGGAAAACCAGTGGGTTTCCTGAAGCATCTTGCATGCGGCGCAGATCAAACCAACGCTTGCCTTCCGAGACAAACTCCTTGGTCCTTTCATAGAAAATGGCAAGTTCATTGGCTTCAAACCCTCCCCTTACAAATTGCGGTGCCGAACCTTTATAGGCCCTGTTCCTCACCAACATGATTTCATTGCTCGGGTCTTGACCTAACTTATTCTTGATCTCTGCCAATAACAGATATGCATCAGCTAAGCGATAGATCGGATAGTCATCTGAATAATTCCTTACACCTTCTACAATGGTCCCTAAGAATTTACGTAGCACCACAGCATGCACATCGCCCTTGTTGAAGTTTAAGAAAGTGGCATTGGCTCTGCTATCTGCAGCATCATACAATTGGTACAAGCCATATTTATATTCATATCGGATAATACCAGTATTGGAAATCTTCAAAGGATCTGCCGGAATTGGCTCCCCTTTATCATCAACATAGCCTGAAATATCATCACTCTGCGCATACAGGAAGTTATTGAAGAAGTTGGTCGCTTCACCATATTGGTACCTCAAGGCAAAAATGGTTTCTGAATTTCCTTTATTTGTAGCCGAACTTGCCGTAGCAAAGACATTCGCATAGTCATTGACCAATGTGAACTTTGGGATAATGCTCTCTACAGCGGCCTTGGCAGTCTGCAGATCCTGCGCTGTACTTGCAGGAACGGCCCCATCGATCTTCACCTTTGCCGACCATAGGTACACCTCCGTTTTCAACATCTGTGTCGCTGCTAATGACCATTGCGCTTTTTGGCTCAGGATATTATAGTCGTTGTTGAAACTAGAAACTGATTTTTCAACATCTGCTTTTATAAAGTCCAAAGTCTCTTTTTCCGTTTTACTGCGGGCAGTGTACAGTTCTTCAGCTGAACTAGGTGTTTGATTGGCTACCTTGGCCTCAGCCACCAAAGGGACCCTTCCCCAAGTCCTGAAAAGGTTGAAATAATAATAGGCTCTCAACCCATAGGCCTGACCTAAATAATATCCCTTCTCCGATGCCGACAGGTAGGTAGCCGATTCCACCTGGAAAATAAAGTTATTGATCTGAAAGATCTGCCCGTACAGGTTCGCCCAACTGCTAAAGCCGGGACTGCTCTCACGGATATCTTGGATGATAATGGAACTCGAATTCAAGGATGCGGTTCCGGTAAAACTGGTTCCGTCCCTTAAAGTCCCACCTCTCAATTCACCGAAATTCCATAGAGTTTGCTGGGCATTCCTTAATTGGCTGTGGATCCCGACCATTGCTCCTTTCACCTGGTCCGGTGTTTTCCAGAACGATCCACTTGCAAAATAATCTTCTGGGGTTAATTCTAAATCCATCTTGCTACAAGATGAAAATGTTATGCTCGTTGCCGCTATCGCTAAGGCTATAAATATCTTTTTCATGATTTAAGGTTTAAAAGGTTAATTGAAGACCGAATATGACCGTTCTTGGCAATGGGTAACCACCCCCGCCCTGTCCTATGGATCCGCTTTCTGCAGAAAACAGGGTATTGGCTGTCCAGTATTGGAGGTTCTGCCCGGTTACTGAAACGCTTAAATCTTCCATCTTGATCTTGTTGGCCAAAGACCTTGGTAAGCGATACGCCAAGGAGATCTCACGGAATGCCAAATAATTACCCTTGTTATAGAACATGCTGCTTTCGCGGCTGGTATTGTTCTTAAACAATTGATCTGCCCAGTAATAGGTTGGGTATTTTGCATTCGTGTTCTCAGGCGTATAGGTATCCAATACTTCAGTTGTGGTATTGAACGTTCCCTGCATCATTCCCAAAAACCAAGCTCTAGGTCCATCATAGGCAACATATCCCAATGCATAGTCGAACCTAGCACTCAAGGAGAAATCTTTGTAGGTGGAGTAAAGGCCAAATCCTCCGGTCCAACGCGGAACGGTATTCCCCATGTAAACCCTATCGTAGGAATTGATGATGCCATCTTTATTGACATCTCTCCACATCACGTCCCCCAAAGCCAATGGATAATGCAGGGATTTCTCTGAAGCGGTCATCGCATTGAATACATCTGGATGCACCAAGGTTCTCGCGCCGATCAAATCCTTTAACTGTAGAGCATAATTATCCAAGTCCTGTTGGTTACGGATGATACCTAATGCTTCGTATGCATAAGCCACGTTTGGATCCTGTCCTTCTTGCAAACCGCCAACCCATTCTAGTTCCATGGTACTCGGATTATATACTTGGAAACCATTCTGGCGGTTGTTTTCAACACCGTTATATGGCAGCTTTAAGATCTTGTTCTCGTTGTATGCCGTATTCCAATTGAAGCTCAGGGTAAAGTCATTCGCACGGACTTCTTGGTAATTCAGGTCAATCTCTACCCCTTGGTTTTGCATGTCGCCATTATTGGTGCTAATGGATGTAAAGCCAGCTGAAGCAGGTAATTCAAGTGTAGCAATTTTATCTGAAGTTGTTCTATGGTAATAAGCCACAGAAAGATCTAGCCTATTCAACAATCTGGTCTCTAATCCTACTTCTTTGGTAATCAAACTTTCCCATCTCAGGTTTGGAATACTTAAGCTGGTCATGCCATAGCCTACATTACCATCATATTTTGAAGTTCCATAGGTCCCTTGCAAAGTATATGCACCTATGCTTCCGATATTTCCGTTCGCACCATAACTAGCCCTTAATTTTAAGGAATTGATCACCTGGTCAGCGCCCATAATATTGGCGAAGAAGTCTTCATTATGTAGGTTCCAACCCAAGGATACCCCTGGGAAAGTTCCCCAACGATTATTCAATAGGTTTGAATAACCATCACGACGCAAGGTCAAGGTCATTAGATAGCGCCCATCATAATCATAGTTCAAACGTCCGAAAAAGGATGTGATCCTATTTCGGACATGGTAAGAATCGATACCTCGGCGGTTTGCCTCGGTACTGGTCAAGCCTAGATCCATGAAATCATCCGATGGCGCGCCTGAACCCGATGCCGAAAATCCGGTATTATAGGAATCAAAGAACTCCCATCCTGCCATGGCATCAAAATTATGTTTCTCGCCAAAAGTGTTTTTATAGTTTAAAACCGCATTATAGGTTTGGTTCAAGGTCTTATCATAGCTTGCCGATGAGTTACGAGTCCTTACCCAGTTTCCCGGGCTGGCCAAATAATCTCTGTTGAAGGACTCATTATTGGTTTGGTTGATAAACCAGTTTCCACTTGCTCTCAAGCTCAATCCTTCATATAGATCAATTACAAAAGCTTGGGACATCGTAAATTTCTGGTTTTGGTTATTGCGGATAAAACGGTCATTGTTTACCGCGGGGTTACCATCTTGCCAGTCACGTCCTACCAATAGGTCTCCATTTGCGTTATAGCCTCGCATGGTTGGAGGAGCACCCAAAGCACGGGTCATATAATTGCCCTCCCCATTGATGGCATCTCTCCATTTCGTATTCGCAAAGTTCAATCCTGAATTGGAGGTAATCCAAGGCTTGATCTTGTAATCTCCATTTAGGATAAAGGTCAAACGATCGTAATTGGTTCCAATTGGTACCCCTTGTTCATAGTATTTACCCAAACTTGCATAGTATTTACTCTTATCATTACCCCCTTGTACCGCAAGGTTATAGTCTTGGGTCAGGGCATTTTTGCGCAATGCATAATCGGTATAATCGAAATCCTTGTAGATCAATTCTTTCCCCGTTACAGGGTCGATCATTGTTTGGTAGCCTTGTCCCAATAATTCCCTATTGGAATCATCCAAGAACATGGTGCTCCAAACGGCATTGCTCACTTTGTTCCCATCCAATATATTGCCCTGGTCATCCTTGTATTTGTTGCCGGTTCCAAAAGGACCCACAGAGGTCAATTGGTTCAACTGGTTTGGTTGGTACATCCCAGAGGTCTGTACCCCTTTTCTAGACCAGTACAAATAGTCCTTTGCATCCAGGAACTCAAACGGAATATTCAAGGAATTGACACCGATCTTAGATTTCAGCGAAATATTGGACACGCCATCTTTACCGCGTTTTGTGGTAATCAAGACTACCCCGTTAGATGCCCTAGCGCCATAGATAGCCGTGGCAGAAGCATCCTTTAATACATCGATGGACTCGATATCGTCTTGGTTGATATCCGAGAATCCTGAACGGATCAAACCATCCACGATCACCAAAGGCGATCCGCCGCCGCCGTAGGTAGTTCCACCACGCAATACAATGTTCGGAACAGAACCCGGACGACCGGAAGTCTGTTGAACCCTCAAGCCGGGAATTGTTCCAGCCAATGCGGATGCAGGGTTTGAACGGACCCCAGTCTCTAAGACGCGTTTGTCCAATCTGGACACAGATCCCGTCAGGTTCGATTTCTTGATACTACCGTATCCCAATACCACGACTTCCTCTAAGTCTTCCCCAGAAGGATCAAGGGAAATCCTTACTGAAGCCAGGTTCTCTAAGGTGAGCTTGTGTGATTGATATCCGATTGAAGAAAATGAAATTACATCCGACACTTTAGCCTGTACGCTAAATCCTCCCTGTTCATCGGTCTTTGTAACATGCCCTTGTGTCTGGTTTGAAACGGTCACCCCCTCCAATGGATTCCCCAAAGGATCTGTAACCGTTCCCTTTAAAGCGGTCTGCGAAAATGCGGCAAAATGGATGCAGCACAGAATCGCAAGCAACAGGCTCCCCCGCAATGAATGGTAAAAAAGGTTTGTCATAATTTAATGATTTAAAAAAAATTGGATTATGTATAACATAATAATTACCAAATGTAATACATAATGTTTTACTTCCAAATTTTTTTTTAATATTATTGTACCGTGGCCATTATGACGATATTGTGAAAATGGGACCAGATAGAAATATGGAAAAACTTGGAACAATAGACACCTCGAGTTTGGTGGACCGGGCAGAAGCAAGGATCATACAGTTCATCCAGGAACGGAACATGGGCGTAGGGGACGTACTTCCAAAAGAATTGGATTTAGCAGATAGCCTAGGTGTGAGCAGGACCGTTGTCCGGGAGGCCTTACTCAGGTTAAAGACCATTGGTCTGATAGAATCCATCAAGCATAAAGGTGCCGTGCTTAGGAATCCCGATGTCTTGGGTTCATTGAGAAAGGTATTCCACCCTTCTATTTTAGATAATGAGACCTTGAAGGAAATGTTTGAAATGAGATTGGCGCTGGAAGTGGGCATGGCTGATTTTATTGTCAACAATATCACGGATGAGGATATTGTAGAACTTGAAAAGATAGCAAGCGAGATTGTTTCCGGGGATACCGCAAATCCTTGGCATGTAGAGGATGAGATCCGTTTCCATGGGAAGCTATATAAGATCTCCAAAAACAAGATACTGTTGGAACTGCAGGAGATGCTCTTCCCTATTTTCCAATATGTACATCAAAGTGGATTATTGGAAAAGGACATCATGAAAGGTGATTTTATTTCGCACAAAGAGCTGGTCCAGGTATTGAAATTAAGGGACGCTGAAGCTTATCGAGATGCTATCAGAAAACACCTGAACAATCATTTTGCAAGGATCCTTGGTTGAGAAAAGGTGTAATTAACCTTTAACCAGTTCAAAAATGGTGATCTCTGGTGCAATACCGACCCTACCAGGATAGCCCAAGAAACCATAACCTGTATTGACATAAAGTTGGGAGGTTCCCTGTTTATAGAGTCCTGCCCATTCCTTATAGATATATTTGGCTGGGCTCCATTGGAAGTTTTCCCCTCGGACTCCGAATTGCATTCCATGGGTATGACCTGCAAACATGACGTCCACATCGGTTTCCAGTACCTGTGCGCGCCAATGGGATGGATCATGCGACAATAATAATTTAACAGCTTTTTCTTCTGTTCCCAATAGTGCTTTAGGAAGGTCTCCTTTTTTAGGGAAACGGCCCGTTCCCCAGTTCTGTACCCCGACAATGGAGATTTCCCCATTGCCTACTTTCAAGGTCCGGTTCTCGTCCATCAAAAGGTCCCAACCCATAATCTTATGGGTTTCGATCAAATCCTGCAGGTTTTTACGTTTGGCTGGCGAGTCGCCCGGACCAAAGTAATAATCGCCATAATCATGGTTGCCCAAGGTAGAATACACCCCTAGATCCGCTTTGACATGGGCAAAGATATCTTGATAATCACGCATCTCCGAGGCAACATTGTTCACCAGATCACCGGTAAAGAAGATAACATCGGGCTTTTGTGCCAGCAGGAGCTCTACTCCGCCCATGACGGCTTTTTTATTATAAAATGAACCGGAGTGAACATCTGAGATCTGCCCGATGGTCATTCCATGGAATTCCTTCGGTAAGTTCGGAAGCACCAATTTCTGGCGTCTCACCCGATAATCATAAGCTGTGGAAATTACGCCCCAAGCCAATGGGACCATTGGAAGGGCAGCAACTATTATCCCTGATTTCAACAGGAAGTCAGAACGGGAAATACCCTTTTTAGGGACTTCTGGCAAAGGTTCTTCCAAAGTCTCCAATCTCTCTTCCAGGTCCTTGCCCTTGCCCCTGGAGAACAGACGTCCAACCCAAATCCCCCCTCTTCGCAGATCATCGACGATCAAGACGATGGCATAGACAAACTTGCTGACCGCAGTCAGGAAAAAGGCCACCAGGATAATGGAACGAACCGAAAGCGGAATGCTATATTGGAATGAAATAAATAATCCTACCAGCAAAGACAGTGAATAGCCCCACCATAGGATGGTGAACCATCTCGTCTTGACAAATCTGATATTCGTCGCCCTAAGCGCAAAAAATATATAGAAGTCTAGTAAGAATAATATTACTGCATTTAATTTTAACATCTTAATTCCCGTTTTCCAACACCATTCGTTTCAGGGCTTCGATCCATTTCGGGCTACCGTTCAGGCTTTCCACCATATGGACCTCCTCTCCGCCCATTTCCTTAAATTCATTAGCGTATTCAACCTGTATCTCATCCAAAGTTTCGATGCAATCGGCTACGAATGCAGGACTGAACACCAAGAGCTTTTTCTTCCCTTGTTTTGCTAAATCATGCAGTGTGTCTGAGGTATATGGCTGGATCCATGGGGTTTTTCCCAATCGTGACTGGAAACAGACCGTATATTTCTCCTCAGGTATGTTCAACTTTTCTACGATAGCGCGCGTGGTTGCATAGCATTGTGACAGATAGCAAAAGGATTTCATTTCTCTCTTGCAAGAATCGCACCCAAAATCAGGACACTCCAATTCTCCCTTTGGGTCAACCTTTCCCAACTGTCGAACGGGCAGCCCATGGTAACTGAACAGGAAATGGTCATATTCGCTCAGGTCATGTTTATGGGCATTATCTGCGATGACCTCGACCATTAAAGGGTTGTCGCAATAACTGCTGACGAAACTTACCTTGGGAAAGTATTGCCAGCCGCGCATCAGTTCCATGACACGGTCGATGACCGAACCGGTCGTTGCCGAGGCATATTGTGGAAAAAGCGGGATGACGATAATGGAATCCAGGAACATGCTTTCCAAGTTTTTCAATGCATTGGGAATCGAAGGTTCCTGGTATCGCATGGCCAATTCCACATGGTATTCTTCACCTAGTTCCTGCTGCAACATCTGTTGCTGCAAAACACTGTAGTACATTAACGGGGACCCGGTTTCCTCACTCCATATGGTTGAATAGGTATGAGCGGATTTTGAAGCCCTTTTAGGAACGATGATTCCCTTGACCAACAAGGTCCTTGAAACAAAAGGGATGTCCATCACGCGTGGGTCCATTAAGAACTCTGTCAGGTATTTCTTTACTTCGCCGGTAGTCGGTGAATTGGGGGTACCCAACTGGACCAACAATACACCCTTTTTAGCTTTTTTACTCATTCTGAACACAAAATTAGGCAATATTTATAGCAAAACAGGCGCAATGGTAGATTTCAACGGCCAGCATCAATGAATTTTAAATTGAAATGACGATTAATAGGATTCAAGGGTTTCCTTTACCTTCCTCATCAGCCACATCGGGGTAGATGTGGCCCCGCAGATCCCGATAGTCTCATTGTCCGCAAATGTGCGGGCATCCAATTCCTCGGGGCCGGATATAAAGTAGGTATTCGGGTTGACCTTTTTACAGACATCAAATAGGACCTTACCGTTCGAGGATTTCTTTCCAGAAACAAATATGACCTTTTCAAACTGCGCGGCGAATGTCCCCAGATCTTCATACCTGTTGGAAACCTGCCTACAGATGGTGTCATTGGCCTTTACCTCATACCCCCTGTTGATAAGCTCTTCCTTGATCGCATAGAAACGATCGACGCTCTTTGTGGTCTGGCTGTAAAGGGTGAATTGAGCTGGCAGGTCCGCTCCATCAAGCTCATCTATATCCTGGAAAACGAGGGCCTCATTGTTGGTCTGTCCCTGCAGACCGATGACCTCGGCATGTCCATGCTTCCCGAAGATCAAGATCTTCTCGTTTTCATCGTGTGAAGTCTTGATACGGTTCTGCAACTTCAGCACAACAGGGCAAGAGGCATCGATAAGGGTGATACTGTTCTCCAGGGCCGTCCTGTAGGTTTCCGGAGCTTCCCCATGTGCACGGATCAGCACCTTCTCGTTCTTTAGGCCTTGCAGTTCACCATGCGAAATAATGCGCAAGCCCTTGGCTTTGAGCCTGGCGACCTCCTCGTCATTGTGGACGATGTCCCCGAGACAATACAGATAGCCATCCCTGTCCAGGATCTCTTCTGCCATATCAATCGCATAGACGACCCCGAAACAAAAGCCCGAGTCCTTGTCTATAGTTACTTGCAGGTTCTTTGACATGGTACAAAGTTAAGTAATTTTGTTAACACTCCTTGTGATTGGCGGCAGTTTTTACATAGCCTCAGCAAGCTATTCGGGCTGGCCATGGGGCCCAATAAAAGTCCAGCTAGAGCTTCTGGTCCTGAGCCTGTTGCACGATGAGCTGTTCATGTAGAACCTCCACAAGCGCCGGGAAGAACCCATGGCTCTGGGCCATAATGGAGAGGTAGGATTCGGTGAAACCCCGCTCAATCCTCCTACAGTGCAGGAGAACATCGTTTATGTCCTCCTTTCCAACATTGCTCCCCATCGCAAAGAACTTTCTTGCCATCTCTCCCTCCCCAGGCGCGCAAACTTCCTCAAGTGAGCCCAACGCCATGGCAAGGGCATTGAACTGGAGCCTGAAATCAATCGATTTTTGCATTTTGTCCAAAAAGACCTTCCTAAGTCCAACATGTCCCTTGCTGACTGCGTGCTCAGAGGCCCATCTATAACCCTCTAGCCTGGTCGCGTTCGCTGAGATGGCCTGGACCAGAAGTTTCAACCTTTTTTCGAGTTCTGGCATGACTTTAAAAGTACAGTTTCTGTCAAGGAATAAACATTTAATTTGCACATTTGTTCATATGGGCCACATTTAGAGTAGAAATACCGCAGTGCCGACCTGCAATTACCTCTTCCGTCAAGTTCGAGAAAATGCAGGTCGGCTGGCACTGGGCTCGGAAAAAAAACGTAAATTCGTATCCTCCATGGGGCAAATCGCACTATGGAAGAGACTAAATTGCCAGACACCTAATTCGACAAACCAATGGAACGTGACGATCTCTTTGACCTTTCCCCTATCCCCATGTGGATATTAGACAGAGCAGACCATTGTTTCCTTGCAGCAAACAGGGAGGCCCAGGGGCTCTATGGGTTTTCCCTCAATCAGCTCACGAGCATGGCCCTGAAGGACGTCCTTGCGGATCCGGACACCGAGATAAAGGATCATAGCACCGGAATTGCCGAAGGGATTGTCCAAAGGCACCGAAACCGGGATGGGGGGACCTTCTATCTTAGGCTCAACACTGCCCCAGTCACATATGCTGGCAGGGCGGCAATTCTGGTAGCCGCAGTAGAGGTCGAACAGGACCCTCGTCCACTTATAGACCAGAACAAGGACCTTGGCGCCCATTCGTTGCTCGACGGTGCAGGAAAATTCATGTTCGCGGACCTCGACCACTGCAGGTTGTTGGGATGTGCCCCGGGGGAGCTATTGGGCCGTAAACTCCTCGATTTTTTACATCCGGAGGAAAGAAGGCTCTTCTCAGGGCTCCTTGAAAGTCTCATGCAAGGGGGATCGTTCCCATCGGGGACCTATGCACTCATCCGTGAGGACGGTGAGCGGAGGTGGATGGCATGCGACCTTTCTGTTGTTTCGACTGGAAAGGGAAAGGCCGTCAAGGTCGTGCTCTGGGACGTGACCGAAAAGACCGAACGCCAGCTGCACGAACAGGCCCTCGAGCGGATCGAGAGGGGGATCACCGAAGCTACATCGTTAGAGACACTCGTCGATAAGGCCATCCAGGCCATTCTTGGACTGCAGGAGGTCAGAACGGCAGAGATCTGGATCGTGTCCTCGGATCCTTCCTCCCTTGGCCTGAGGGGCAGGGCAAGCAGGCGGGATGGTCAGTACCTGTTAGAGGGGTTTTCACCGAGCTTCAGTTGCAGGAAGGGGGAGGGCATGCCCGGAAGGGTTTGGATGGAAATGGGGCCTGTCACCGCGCGATACGCCCCTCCGGGAAACCAGACTGCCTTTGGGGTCCCGATCCTAGCCGAGGGAAAGTTCCTGGGATGCCTGATATGCTACTCAACCGGACCGCTGGAAAGGCTGGAGGCCACTGGACCTTTCTTGGAAAGGGCAGCTACCCGGATTGCTGAACCGATTGCCCATAAATTGAAGGAGAGCGAATACCGGATGCTCTTCGACATATCCCCCGACCCGCACTGTATCATCGGTCGGGACGGCCAAATAGAGATGTGCAACAGCGCCTTTTCCGCACTGGTAACGACCGATGGGGCAATTTCCACTGGCAGCACCGTCCTTCAATTTGTGCACCCCGAGGACATCATGCGAGCAAAGAGGGATTTCATTTCCATGGTCAACGGATGGAGCACCGGTCCATACCGCTGCAGGGTCGCCACCGCTGAGGGCCATTTGCGCACATTGCTCTGGTCTGCTGCCATCTCGCGAGAGTCCATGCGGATCGTCGCCGTAGGAAAGGACGTTACCGATCAGGACAGAGCAGAGCAGGAACTCCATGGGGCCCTCAAGAAGCTCCAAAATGCCCAGAAGATAGCTAAGCTGGGCTATTGGTTCCGGCCGGTCGACTCCCAGATCTCGAATTGGAGCGAGGAGACCTACAGTATCTATGAGCGCGCCCCCGGCACATTCGTACCCACCATGGAGAACCTAAGAAACACCTTCTTTCCCGATGACCGCCACCTGATAGAGAAGGACCCTGCGCTCCTTCTGGAACCAAATGCCGCCAAGGGATTTGAACACAGGATAGTTACTCCCGAGGGAAGGATCAAATGGGTAAGGCAGGAGGTAAGGATGGTCACCTCAGAGGACGGCACGCCCCAGAAGCTAGAGGGTACCATCCAGGACATTACCGAAAGGAAATCGTACGAGGAAAGGCTATCCATGAGCAACGAGATCTTCCGGCTTGCCATGCTGGCGAGCAACGAGATGATCTGGCACGTAGACGTGCAAGGGAAAACCCATACCCGAGGGGGAGGGGGACTGCGGCCCATCGAACAAGATAGTCCCGAAGAGTTCTCCATAGACAATTCTTGGTTCACCACCATTTCCCCCAGCGACAGGGAAAGGGTCTGGGATTCGCTATGGAAGGTGATTGCCGACAAGGAACAGAATGCATGGTGTGCCGAATACCGAACAGTCGCAGCAGATGGCTCGGTCCACCACTACCAGGACAGGTGCCACGTCCTGCGAGACCCGGAGGGCAATGCAGTCCAGTTGGTCGGGGCAGCACTGGACGTGACCATTTCCCGGCGGCACGTTGAGATGATCGAGGAACAGAACAGAATCCTAAGGGACATTGCATGGTCTCAATCGCACCTGCTCAGGGCACCACTTACCAGGTTGATGGGACTTGCGGACATATCGATTCACCATGAGGGCGGTGGCCTCCAAGCGGTAAGGATCATGGAGCTCATCCGGGGATCGGCCGAGGAACTGGACATGATAATCAGAACAATGACAGAAAAGGCAAACTCAATAGAAAATGGAACAAAGGACGATACTCTTGATCGATGACGACCCCGTCATCAATTTCATTCACAGGACGATCATTTCAAGCGTTTTCCCGGAGAACAGGATACTTACCGTGGAGAACGGCCAATTGGCCCTTGAGCTCATCAAAGAGGAGCCTGACCGCCCATACCTGGTCTTTTTGGACATAAACATGCCAGTCATGAACGGTTGGGAGTTCCTGGATGCCATAAGGTCCCAAGGGGGAAGCCTCGACCTGTCCATCCACATCCTTACCTCATCTGTTGACTCTAGGGACATAGAGAGGTCCTCAAGCGATGAGCTCGTGGTCTCCTACCTGGCCAAGCCCCTGAGCAGGGCAGGGCTCCTTGCCCTGAGGTCAAGACTGTGATATCCATGTGCAATCGGGTTCGGGAATCGATACCTGCACACACCTCCGCGGGCCTGTTCTAGAAAGTCCCGGAACAGAGGGCTAGTTAAGAATATTCCAAATGACCCTTATGTCCCAATACCGGCGCTTTCCACGACCAAGGAGAAGTGCCAGGTGGTTTGCGACCCCCTGATCCAAAACAGCCGGTCAATGGGCCCAGTCCTTATTCCGGATCAACAGAGCAGAAATATTTTCCGAAAACATTGCGTAACCGAATGGCTTCGTTTATATTTGTAGCCAAATGACTTCATTATGAACTTAAGAAGGGACGTATTCCAAGCCATTTCAGATCCATCGAGGCGAGCAATCCTATTGCTGGTGGCTACAAAAGCCATGACGGCAGGTGCCATCGCTTCAAATTTTGCCACCGCAAGACCAACAGTATCCAAACACATACAGATCCTGATTGAGTGTGAATTGCTGACACAAGAGCAAATAGGGAGGGAGATTTATTACCATGCCAGCGCCTCAAAGATGAAGGAGGTCGCAGATTATATTGAACAGTTCCGCCAGATGTGGGACGACAGGTTCAACAGACTGGAGACAGTGATGAAAAAGTATAACAGGAAATAAAAATGGAAAACAAGACAGTAGTAAGTGCCGAGGATGGCACACAGGAAATCCTGATCACGAGGGTTTTTGACCTGCCCTTGGAACTGCTTTTCAAAGCATACGAAGAACCCGGGCTCTTTGAAGAATGGATGAACGCCAAAGTACTGAAAATGGACAACAGGGACCACGGCTCTTATGCTTTTGAAACTTGGCATAACGGAAAGGTGGTATTTCGGGCTAACGGGACTTTCCACGAATTTGTACCGCAGAAGAGGATCACACGAACATTTGAAATGGAGGACACCCCTTTTCCCGTTCAGTTAGAATTTTTGGAGTTTGAGGAACTGACAAACCAGACGAGCAAACTGACCATGCAGATAGTGTTCAGGTCCGTTGAATTCAGGAACCGATTATTGCAGATGCCGTTCGCACATGGCCTCAACATGGCACACGACAGGCTACAGGAAAAGGTTAATCGCTTAAAATAGCTGGATATGGCAAGGAAACGAAGAATTATCTATTGGGCGGCAACCATATTCCTGTCAATTGGGATGACCGCCGGGGGTATACAGCAATTGTTGCAGGTAGGTGGCTATAATGCGATCGTGAGTTCATTGGGATACCCTCTCTATCTATTGAGCATCCTCGGAGCCTGGAAATTATTGGGCGTAGCGGCTATCCTGATCCCGAAATTTCCGATACTCAAGGAATGGGCCTATGCAGGTTTCTTCTTTGCAATGTCAGGTGCCTTCGCGTCCCACCTTGCGGTTGGACAGCCATTCGGAGAAGCTGTACCATCATTAATATTGGTTTCGGCAACCGTGCTGTCATGGTACTTCAGGCCAGAAAGCAGAAAAATCACCCCTCAAAAAACCTAAAGAAGTTACCCATGGACCAGAAGATAATTGACCATTATTTTGCGGAGGCAGATAGATGGAAAGAGGAGTTCCAATTGTTGCGCGAGATCGTTCTTGAAAACACCTCTCTTGAAGAAACCTACAAATGGAAGCACCCCTGCTACACATTTCATGGGAAAAACATTGTACTGATACACGGATTTAAAGATTATTGTGCACTACTTTTCCTCAAGGGAGCTTTACTGAAAGATCCGCAGAAGGTACTTATCCAGCAAACCGAAAACGTACAATCGGCGAGGCAGATTAGATTTACCAGTATTGAGCAGATCGAAGCACTCCTGCCCATCCTCAAGGCCTTTATAGCTGAAGCCATAGAGATTGAAATGTCGGGGAAGAAGGTAGAGTTGAAGAAAGCAAGTGACTATCCAGTCCCTGAAGAATTCCAAAGGGCAATTGGAGAGGACCGGGACCTAAAAAAAGCTTTCTATTCCTTAACGCCGGGCCGGCAAAAGGGGTATTTGTTTTATTTCAATCAAGCTAAACAATCCAGGACCAGAGAGGCACGAATAGAAAAACACTATCAGCAGATTCTGGACGGAAAGGGTTTGGATGAAAAATAGGATGTATTGCCCCGGCATCCGTTCGGTACTAACTGATCAAAATCAACAGAGGGATGGCAGTCCAAAAGACTTGTCCCTGCATTGACGGATTCGGGCTGGGAATGCCGGGTAATATGGAGCCAAACATTTAATCGCAAAGGAGAGATTCCAACATGTCCAGGCTCGCGTTGAAAGCTGAAATAAATATGTGCGCGGCATTAAGTGAGGAAAAATGGAACTTCTGGGATATCACATTGTTTTGACAAGAAACACAGAGGAATACATCGCCCCTAACGGCATTGGCACTCCCTTCTGAATCACTGAAAGCCTTCCCCGTCACAGCTATGTGAATATCAGCAGGAATGACGGTCTCCAAACCCTGTAACATGGATTCCGTAACACGCTCTGACTCTGCAGAGAACCGGTCAATCAAGGAACCAGGAACACCCAGGACCTCTTTTTTAACATTTTCGGAATAGCATACGATAGAACCTTCCAAATAGTCCCCGGATTCAGTCTGTAAACTCCATATGCTCGTAAAAAAGCCTCCGGGCATGCTTTCTGCCAACGACAGTTTATACCCGCCTAGACTTATTAGTTCCCCAAGCCGGTTCAATTTCTTTTCATTTATTTTCATATGAATACACTAAAAACACATTTTACCTAGAACAATCGCAAAAACCATTTGTTGGAAGATCCCTTTGGATATTTTCCCAAACAGCACACCGGTCCTCCTTAATATCCGAAAGGTCACTTCAGGATCGACCCAAAATGGCTCCCTTAAATACGGGGAAAGCCGGACAGAAGACACCGTCCTAAACTTCTTTTCATCCAAATTGATTCCCCTCCCATCCCAAAGTACGCTAAAAGAGGTTAACCTGACCGAGGAATGGAATATCGGTTTTCAAAGAATAGAAATGATCACATTCCCATTATATTTTCCATGATGAATAAATGGACAATTAAAAACTTTATCCTCCTTCCGATTGTTCAAAGGCAAACGCTAAACGTGATGGACATGAAATCAGACAACAAAAGAGCAAAAATGCCCCAAGATGACAAGGCAGCAGGCAGCAACAGGAAAAAAACAGATAGCAGTAGGGGTCCGGAGACATTGCCCCCATTCATTCCCAAGGGAGAGGAATCAAACATACCCAAAGAGTTCCATCCAAAGGGCAATAGAGCCAATGGCACCCACAAAGACAAATAAAAGGTCAGTTTCCAATGACGGTCCTGACTCATACTGTTAAGGAAAAGGGAAACATAGGGAAAACAGCAGGTTGGCCTGCCAAGGTAACTGTTTAGGTCCGTAGGGATCGACTGTTTCACAACCAGGAATAGGGAACAATATAATCCCTTGTATTTTTATCCCCTTGAAATGCCCTGCCACCATGTGGACTTTCACCCTTACAAATAGGAAAGATCCAAGAATTTAGATAGAGACAACGGTCCTCCACCAGGATATGGATTTTTATTGTCAACCTCCTAAAGGTGACCTCGGTCCAAAACTTTTCCAACTTGCATAAATTTATTACCTTTGCAAAAATTTTAGAGTAAAATGGCAACAAACAGAACTTTTACAATGATCAAGCCAGATGCAGTTGCAAATGGCCACACAGGCGCCATCTTGAATGACATCATTGCTGGCGGCTTCAAGATCGTTGCAATGAAGTACATTCAGCTTAGCGAAGTAAATGCAGGCAAGTTTTATGAGGTTCACAAGGAACGTCCTTTTTACGGAGACCTGGTCAATTTCATGTCTTCGGGACCTATCGTCGCAGCAATCCTGGAAAAGGACAACGCCGTTGAGGATTTCCGTACATTAATCGGTGCCACTGACCCTTCTAAAGCCAGTGAAGGAACTATCCGTAGCAAATACGCTAAATCTATCGATGCTAATGCTATCCACGGGTCCGATTCTGATGAAAATGCTGAGATCGAAGGAAGTTTCTTTTTCTCTCAGTTCGAGAGGTTCTAAGAACCTGGCTCGGCTTGTCCTTGATTTAAGCCCCCAAAATCCTTGTTGCGGACGATGCGGCAAGGATTTTGTCCCTTTCTAGTACCTTAGGGCCTTTTGGAAGCATCCTTGCTGAGATTCCACCAATGTCCTTTTCGATCTTCTTGAATGTATTGACCTCGCTTTCCCGTACCGACAGGCAATGCTCTATTAGCAAACTCCATTTGGTTCCAAATATCCCAGATGTATCCATTATAGCTACGATGTCGCCAAACACTTTGGTGGGTCGCTCTTGGGCATTTTACCATAACGCTAACCTGAAGGTAACCACTCATCCGTAATATCCCCAAAACTAATATTGGCACGAAGGTCCATATCTTTGTTTAATTGACTATTCATTTTAGGCTTCATGGTACCACCCGCATTAATAACAGGGGCTGACAGCTTTATTGAAGAACACCTAAAGTCGCTCCAGGGAAAGTAATAGAATAATCCATTAAAAAGGGCACCATGATCTGAAGATAAATACCATTGGGACATGGAAAACTGGACCATGGATGAGAAAGCCCTGGACGGAGCAGACCATATCGTCCACCTCTCGGTCAGAGCTGGACGACGGGACTCCGCTTACAGGGGATCGAAAAAGATTGGTTTATGAAACTAGCATCGGAGCAGGGGATTTTTTGATGGGGAGATTGAAAGGTCACAGCCAGAGAATTCCGGGTTTCGTATCGGCATCGGCTATCGGATATTACGGTTTTACCGACCGGTCAGTGCAGAGTGAAGGAAATGGGGAGAAAGGAATGGGGTCCGGTGCAGATCTGTGCGGGAACTGGGAAAAAGCTGCGGACTGGTTCTAAGACAACCATATGGGCTCCTGAGTCACCAAGATCGGGGTTTCACTTGTCCTGGGTAGAAATGGTGGCATCGTAGCTCCCAAACCGACCTCTCTACAGGACATGTTCAGTGCAATATCCAATGAGCTACTGGAAACGAGCTGCCTGATACCCAATAGGGAACCTTTTAAAACATAATGGACCAAGGGATTCCAAGTACTGTGTTCCCTAAAACATAATTGCCTTAGGAATCCTTTGGTGAGTGCCGGAGAGTGACGCCACTCACCAAAGGCTTTTTGGGACCTTTCCCATGGGAACTGGGTATAACCTGGCGAAAAGGCTCAATTATGCCTGAAGATAACATCAATAGCATCCATTAGTTTCCCTTTTTCGCGGGGATCAACGGGGAATCAACCACCTTCTGCGCTTCATTTGCGCGTAGCTCTCCCCTGCAGAAGAGGTAGATCGAACTGGGCTCAGCGCTGTTATAGGATGGCACGTAACGGATATACCCAAATTCATGCATGTCCTTCAGGCACTTAATGTAACTTACCATCGAAATCTTGGCCCTGTGGGCACCATGCCTGGCATAGACCCGTATGCACCCCTTGAAGTCTGATCTCGCCCACTGCCTTATCAGTGAGAAATAGAGTGAAACGTGCGTACTTGACAACCTGGGGTCACGGTCCATGGCCTGAAAGAAATCGGGAAGCACCTTGGCCAGGGCATTGAAGGTATCGGGTCTCATAAGCTGTGTCCCTTCCTTCCCCCCCTGCTCCGTATCTGGATCTGCCTCTGCTGCTCCTGAAGCTTGGCACTTGGCCGCTGGTCCAATTTGGAACGGTCATCAATGAATTCCTGCCTTATGCCCTGTTCATTGTATATGCAGACTGCCTTGAACCTTGGCAGGGCCTCTACGTACAGTTTATGGGGCCCTGAGCTCAGCTCAAAGGTCACCAGCTGACGGTTGCCCCTGCCAAGTGATTCCAGCAACCTCTTTTTGCTCTGTTCCTCCCTAAGTTCCATGATCGGAAAACGCCCTAGCTGGTTTTCGATGTCATATCCATAGTTTTCATGGAACTGCAGCAGTTTATGGTTGCCATGGATATCCAAGGTCTTGCCATCCAGTTGGAACCATGCCCTGTACCGTTCCCCCTGGACATTGGTCAGCTCCTTGTGAACCGACCTTCCGTTGAGAAGGTTATATGCTTCCTTTAAGGTAAACCTGTTACTTCCGTTCACCTGGAACCTTCTCGATCCCGTTACCCGGGCACTGTTTTGGGGGAGTTCGACCCGAAAGGAATTGAAGTAGTACCTATCCGTCTGCCTACTCCTGGAAAAGTGCAGTTCTGCCCTTACAGGCTCGGAATCTATCTGTCCCCTGTACTGCAACTGGAACTCCTGTTTGTCCTTTGCCATCTTCGATCTTAGGGCATCTTCAAGTTTGTGTCCGAAACCGCAGTAGAAGAGCTGATTCCTGAGGTATTCAAAGTTTTGTATGTTCATGATGTCTGTTTTTTTATTGGATGAATGGAACCGGAAGGGTCTTTAGGACATGTCTGTTCCTGACCTTTAGCCCCAAATCCCTTCCTCCGGAAAGCTCAATGAGTTCAACCCACAGGTGCTTGCCCTCTGGAATGGTAAAGCTCGGTAGGGAAACAATCCAGGTATACGGCACATGTTCATGCAATTTGTCCTGCTGCCCGTCCACATATTCCGGTATGATTTCAATTTCCTGGGCAGCCGTCCTTTTCGCCGTTCTGTTATCCTTGAGGAAAAGCCTGAACTGGTCGACCTTGAAAGGGATATGGGATTCGTTGTAGAACCGGAAGCGCAGGTACATCCTTTTCCCTTGTATAAATATGCCGTCAAGGCTAAAGCTGATCCCGTCCGATTTCTTCATCAACCTAACGGGAACAAGGTCCGTATTCCGCACCCAATCCATACCTTGCCCCACCTGGATGGGAGGAACCTTTGTGCGGTTCGGGATGGAGGGAACATAGGTACCTTCGGGCAGGTTCTCCCCGACGATCAGGTTGATGGGGTCTGCAAATTCAGCATAGCTAGCCAGGAATGAATGTAACTTTCCGTCTTGTGTGATCACGGTGAGGTTCGTCTGTATCAGCTCCTTGCTGGCGGCCTTTACCTGCAGGACGTTCTGTACCCCGCTAGCCTTTTGGGCCAGGATATCGAAACTTCCCAGGTCCACGCTCAGGATGGGCATGGAGAAAATGAGGTTGGTCGTCATATTTTCGCTAACCCTTATGCGCTGGGGCATGGGAGCGTACTGTCCATTTGCGAAAGCGGCAAAGGCCAGCAGGAATACCGATAATATTATGCAATGTGGTAATTTATCCATGATTTATTTTACTGTTTATTTATCTTTTCTGTTTTCTTTTTATCAAATAATAGCACTCTATAATCAGCGGGCATGATCACTTTTTTCACCTTAATCCTCTTTGCCATAAGTCTCTTTGCTGCCTGTACCCCCAAGGAGGCCGCCTTGGTCTCCCATGAAGGGTCCAGGGATGGCATTCCCAGTTCTTGGACCGATCTATCGGCCGATTCCTGGATACCCTGCCGCAAAATGTCGCCCGGCACATGAACCCCCGGCAAACCATCTAGGTCATGCACCTGCATATCGACCGGCAATATGGACCGTCCGACCCTGAGGTGCTTGATCTTGATGTCCATCCGCTGTGGCGAAAACCTGACCTGGCCGAACACAAGGGCACCCTTTGGGACCTCCTTACCGGCAACGTTCACCGTTTCCATAAGGTGCAGCTTGATGTACGAACCATCGATAAGTTCCTGCCGACCATGGACCGCTGCAGGGATCGCCCCTTGCTCTGGTGGAAGCTTTCCCTGGTCATTTAGCGAATAGAACCTGAAGGCTCTCCGAAATGTGTCCCTTTCGTGCCCATGGGCTGCCAGGACCGAGATTTGGGCCCTTTCCAATGGATGGCCGACCGGTAAGGCACCCACACCTTCTAAGTTTTCCTCCTGCTGTGCCCGGGACCTTAACCTGTCCGGATGCTGGATATCAAGGACCTTGTCGAGCATGGCATTGAGCTGCAGGATTTCCATGTCCTGGCTTGGATCACTGGAAAGTGAGTCCAGATGCGCCTCATGGGCATCCAGAAGGTCCAGCATTTCCTTTTTTGGGGCATTGGTTGCCCCCTGATGGCCGTCGAAGGGGAAAAGCCGGTCAGCGTCCCTTCTGGTCGCGGGCGATTCCAGCTCCTGCTGGAGGTCCGAAAGCTTTTTAAAGATCTCTTGGGAAAGCTGCTCTCCGGATTGCCGGCCAATGGGCGTGAACTCATAGGCTTCATGTCCGGCAAGGACCTCGGGATCACCATCGGGGTATCCGATGGGCCCCTGCGGCTCTAGGTAGTACGGATCGTGCCTAATGAGCTCCTTGAGCCTTTGGGAATCCCGATCGGCCTTTTCGTAGTGTTCCAGCTTATTAAGGTTTTCTCCCTTATGTGCACCGATATCTGGGAGACCTGCAGGAAAAACGGGATTTCCCTCCGTCCTTGGGGCTTCGGACAGATCTTTTCCGACCCCCATTTTCCAGAAAAACAGGAGCACAAAAGGTATTGCAACCACAGGTGCCAGCAAGAGGAACCTTCCCCTCACCTGTTTACTCATAATTGAATTGCTTGTCTGCATGGCATTTTTTTTATTGGTTTTAACGGATCAATCAGGTCTGGTGCGGCTTTCTGGTCCTGCCTCCCTGTTTGTTTTTGCATCGAGGGTATCTTTGTCCCCCTGGCCGAAAACTGTCCCCCGCCCCTTTCCCCTTTCCTGTACAGTACCGGAATCCCGCTGGATCACAGGCATTCCCACAGCACTCGGTCGGGACAACGGCGGGGATCCTGGAAACCAGACCGCAAGGAATATCCTTGTGAGGCAGCAGATGCTCCCGGCCAGGACGAAGATGGACAGACAGATAGTCAAGGTCCGTCTGGACAATCCATCCGCGGCCTTCCCCAGCCTAGAGGAAAACGCTCTTTGCAGCGGTAAAGGTTTATTGTTTCTTTTAGCTTCCATTTTTACGTTATTTACGGTTTCGTGTCCTGATATCCCTGTTCTCAAGGATCTCCCACCGTTCGATGAGAAGTCCATGGGAGTTATTTTCGCTCCTGGAGACCTCCCTTAGCATCCCCTGGCACAGCAGGCTGCGCGTGGTCTGGGTTGTGGGTCTTGTTACCAGCTGGGTGCCGTAGAAACGGAATCTGTAGGGATATTCCGAAAGGTCAACCTCTATGCTGTCCACCCTGAGGCTCTGGTTGACATTTGCCGCAACGAGCTGTGAATAGAAATCCCTCTCCCTGAGATTGTCATATATCTTCTTTGCACTCTGGTCTGCCAGGTAGAGAGCCTTCGTGGTATGCTCGCGTATGGAGGCGTCGTCGGGATCCAGCGTGAAAAAGAGCTCGTGGAACCGCTGGACGTGGTCCCTGGCCTCTGCCGATAGGTTATCCTTCCGTGTGGAGGAACTGGCCAGAAAGGCCTGGCCGTTTCCAAGTACATAGACCGTTTGCTGTTGCCTACTGATCGAGCTGAAGCACCAGTACAGGCACAGACAGCTTATAGAGCTGCTCAGCAGGACTACCAGTATCGTAAAAGTCCTGATATAGCGAAAGGCAGAATCTATATTTTTCATCTTTCTAAACATCGTACATATATTCATGGTTAAGGGTTACCCTTCAGTTTATCCTCCATAAAGCTTGTCTGGGGAGGATCTTTGAAGTATGGTTCGCTTTGGGACCTTTGGGCCATGTTGCTCGAGTTCCTTGCAGGTGGATCGCCCATGGCATCTCCTGCCATGGAGGCCTGTTGGACCATCCTGGTCGGAATGCTTGTGGTTGTGCTAAGGAAGATATTGGTAACGTTCCTGACGAAAGCACCGTTCTCCGAGGCATTGACGATATAGTTGGCAATGCTGGGAACGGCAAAATAGCCCACGATCCCAATGATCAGGAAAATGAGGTACGCGCTGTCCGTAGGTGAGAAAAGGGTATAGCCTCCGTCCTCGATCTGGGAGATGTCCAGTCTTAGCATATTCTGCTGGACCATGCCGATCAGGCTCCCAAAAATATTGGCAACCGGCAACCAAAGGAATATGTTTATGTACCGGGCAAGCCATATCACAAGGCTGTGCTGGAAACCATCGAAGACCGAGAGGCCGAACACGATGGGCCCCATGACGGAGAGGACAACCAGCTGGAAGGTCCGTAGGCAGTCTATACAAAGGGCCGCGGCCTGGAAAAGAACGGTCAGCACCTCGCTCATCCATTCCTTGATCGAATTCCTGAAGTTGTAGGCTGCCTTGGACATGGCAAACTTATAATCATTGCCAAGGCCTTCCCAAAAGCCCTCAGCCTCTGGATCGGCATCCTGGTTGGTGTACCGGTACCATTTGCTCCGATCGCCCTCTCCGTCCTGACCTACGTATATCTGGAACAACTCGGTCCGCTCGAGAGCTTCACGCTTTTGTTTCAGGAGCTCCGAGATCGCCTGGTTTGAGTCGCCCACCATGGCCGAGGTAACCTGGACCACGGGTGACAGGACGCTGTTCACCAGCCCCATCAGGGAAGGAAAGATGGAGATGCAGAAACCTATCACAAAAGGCCGGAAAAGTGGAAAGAAGTCAATGGCCTCCGCCGCAGAGATATGTTTCCATACCCTATATGAAATGTACCAAAGGGCAGCAAACCCCGCAAGGCCTTGGCCCACTCCGATTAGGCTTGAGCACAGGGGCATCATTTCTTCGTACAGCCGTTCGAGGACGAGGTGGAAATTCGTGAAATTTTCGGAGTGATCCTGCCCAATGGCCTGCATGGGGCCAAGGAAAGGCAGACAGACCAGTCCATATCTAATATTTTTCTTCATCGTATTAACTGTTTATTTGGGGTTCATCTGTTCGGTCCTGAAAAGGCTCTCCCGCTGGCCCAGGTCCCTGCCATGGCGGATTCGCTGGAGCCTCAGTATGTCGGTTGACACCAGGAAACGGCGAAGGAACCCTATGGTCTCTTCCATTTTTCTGTGTATCCCGTCGATTGCCGATAGCCGCTCCCCGTCGTCCATCTGTACAAGTCCGCCCGTTACCAGGACGGCAAGTTCTTCTAGGTTCCCCAGAGATTCCGAAAGGACCTTTTGCTGGACAGAGGCGAGATAGCGGAGTTCGCCGATCGAAAAGGCCCCTGAATTCCGGTACCGCTTAATGGATGTATTGCATAGGGAGACCAGATGGAGCTGGATGTTTACGACCTCCTTTACCTTGCGGTATTTCCGGACCGAGGGGCTGGCTTCCATAAGACCTTCCAAAAAGACCCTGTGGAGGTTAAAGTTCCCCTGGGACAGCTGGCTGACCATTCCGTAACCTTTTGACAGAATCGAATAGCTTTGCTTCATCTGAAGTAGGATTTTTTTCAATTGCGCCAATTTCTCTACGTTAAGGACCAACTGGGAAACATCTGCGCTTTGTCCGAACAGCCTTTTTGCTGGAATGGACAGGCAAAGGGATATTAGTAACATGAGCCAATGTTTTTTCATTTTTCAGATTTTATGGGTCCAAAGAGCTGTTGACCGGAGCTCACCTCCGATCGCATGCGTTCCCTGATCCTGGAAGTGGTGTATGAATCATCCAGCCATCCCTTCGAGGTTGCCAGGAGCTCCAGCATCTGGTCATAAATTCCCCGGATCCGGTACATCCGCTGGAAATCATCCATCTGGAGCCGATCGTTTACCAGAAGGGCACCCAGATCCTCAAGTACCCCATCACATTTTGCCAGAATCCCCGAGTATGCCCTGTCCATCAAATGCTCCTCCTGGGCAGAGAACATATCGGTCGACCGAAAAAGCCCATTTACCTGCCGATAGTGCAACAGGATGCTGTAATGCATGCCAAGGATCTCTGGGACCAGCGGATGTTCCCTCAGGCCCGGACTGACAATGCCACGGGAACTGAAGAACAGCCCGTGAAGGTCAAGTTCCCTGCTCCTGGATCCCTGGATATTTCCCCAGCCTGTCCGGAGTAGCCGTGAGCCATCCTCCAGAAGGTCCAAATAAGCCCGCTGGGCGGTAAGCTGCTGGGTGAGGTATTCCTTCTGTACCTTTTTTTGGTGGATCCACTCCCTGAGGGTTTGGCAACTGCCGTTTTGGGCAAGCAGGGAAAGCACCCCAAATAACCAAATGGATATTTTCGTCTCTTTCATATGAGCTATTGTAAATTATACAGTTTTTTGATATTCTCGATCCGTCCCCTTTCTCCGGCCCTCTGGGTCCTAAGGATTAGATTCTGTCGGTTGAAACCCACCAGGTCCATATAGTTCCTGTAAATGTCGCTACCTACATTGTTGATGAGTTCCATTCGCTGCCTATCGGTCATGGCCAGGTGAAAGGACATCATTACCGTTCGGATCTGATCTAGGTTGGAGATACTCCTGTCCAGGATCCCAGCATAGACCTTCTCCATATGACCGATCTCTTCTGAGCTGAACACCGGATCCCCTTTCAAAAGCTCCCAGACCCTTTGGTATTCCCTGACCAGTCCTAATTGGAGCCGAATCATCTGGCGGACCTGCTGGAAATTGGCAATGGCGGACCTGACCTTGCTAAACTGTTGGTAATGGTCTTGGTATTGCTCGGTATGTCTCTGGGTCCATTCGGAAATTTCCTGTAGCCTTAGCCTGCTCAGGGAATTCTCCAGTACCTTCTGTGCGTTCTGTAGCCAGATGGTACGGTTCTGTAACCTCTGTACCTTTAGGTCCACTGCTCGTACCACCCGTTTTATACCTGCCCTGATGACCTCGGCCAGTCCGATCTGGGCGTTTGTGCGAAGAAAGCCGCCAACCGCAAGGATCACCACCGTAAGGGCTATACATTTTCTGGTATATCTTTTCATCGTCCTCATATTTTAATTAATCCGCTCCGGATGTCCCTTGCCATATCGGCAATTGCCCGGGAAAGGTCCCCCTGCTGTCGTCGGGTATATTCCGATAGTTTCACCCGTTCCGATTCCTCTGTTGTATAGCATAGGTATTCCTCCAGGGACACTTGGGTACGGTATACCCTGGAATGGACACCTCCCAGTGAAATGAAAACTTCCTTATATTTCTGGGCGGGATCGTTGTCCCGGTTAACCGAGAGCACCATCGCCTTTTCCTTGTCTGTCAGGCCTAACAACTGCTGGACCTGGTCGAACCTGTTCAGGAACTTCCGCTGGTCCAACAGGATTTTGCAGTCGCTGTTATTGACTATGGCCTGTTTGACAATGGGTGAGGATATGATATCCTCGATATCCTGGGTTACCACGATTGCCTCACCGAAGAATTTGCGCACCGTCTTGAATAGGTATTTAATGTACTGGGCGAAACCTTCCTTCATCAACGCCTTCCAGGCTTCCTCGATCAGGATGACCTTTCGGACCCCTTCCAGTTTTCTCATCTTGCCTATGAAGACCTCCATGATGATGATGGTTACCACTGGAAAAAGGATGGGATGCTCCTTGATGCTGTCCAGCTCAAAGACTATGAACCTCTCCTCGAGAAGGTTGAGCTCCTCACGGGAATTGAGCAGGTAATCAAATTCGCCCCCTCTATAGAATGGCCTGAGCACATATAGGAAGTTTTCGATGTCAAAGTCGCTCTGCCTGACCCCCTCTTCCCGCAGAGAGGGTACGTACAGGTCCCGTAGATACTCATAGAAACTGTCAAAACATGGCCATATCTCAGTTCCCGCCGCCAGGTATCCGAAGTAACCTGAGATGGCATTGGAGAGTGCGACGTATTCCGAACGCCTGAAGGCCTCGTCATCCCTTTTCCAAAGGGCAAGGAGAAGGGTCTTGATGCTTTCCTTTTTCTCGGTATCCAGGTTATCTCCCTGACTGATGAAGAAAGGGTTGAAACTCACTGGATGCTCATCGCTATAGGTAAAATATCTTCCTCCGACCAATTGGCACAATCCACGGTAACTGTGCCCGACATCCACCAGTACAACATGGCTGCCCTGTTGGTGGTAACTGCGTAGCATGTGGTTGGTAAAGAAGGATTTTCCGCTCCCTGTAGGTCCAAGGACAAATTTATTGCGGTTGGTACATATCCCCTTGAGGATCGGCTCATCGGAGATATCCACATGGAGAGGCCTTCCCGAAAGGCGTTCTCCGAGCCGGATCCCGGTTGGGCTAATTGAAGTCTCGCTGCCGGTCTCCAGGTTGAGAAAGCAGCTCGCCTGTTCTGCAAAGGTCTCAAAGGTCTCGTTTACCGGAAGGTCGGCCGCATTACCGGGGACACCGGCCCAGAAGATCTGTGGTGCACCTACGCTTTCGTGCTTGCAAAGTGCGCCCATCTTGGACATGGCCGAGGTAACCATGTTCACGAGTGAAGGGAGCTCCTTATGGTCACACGTCCAGGCAAGGACGTTGAAATGTGCCCTTACGGGCAGGCGTTGCTGCGTGAGTGCCTCATGCAGGAAATCTTCTGTGGAATCCCTGGCAACCCTGTTCGCTCGGCTGTATGCCGATAGGGACTGAAGTCTCAGGCGCTTGCGCTCCAACCGCTTGATAGCCTCCTGCTTGTCGGACACCATTATGTACTGGTTATAGACGTGGTCGCAGTTGAGAAGCAGTCCCAAGGGAGAGCTGAACCCCACACTGAAGCGCGTCCTTTCCGTGGAGTACCTCTCGTAGTCAAGCCTGCTCCCGCTCAGCGGGGGGAGATCCTGGGCATCGCTCAGGGTAAACAGCTGGCAGTGGCGGTCCCCGACCTTGATCCCATTGGAAAAATCAATATCCCTGATCACAGGAGGGCCCTGTCCGTCTCCCAGGCCAAAATAACGTTCGATCAGGCCCGTTCGGACGCCGGAGCTCTTTAGCTCACCTTCGGGCACCCTAGTAAGCCGGACCAGGCCGGAATCCTCCAAGATCCTCTGGAACTGTCCGCAGGCCCCAAGAAATCCCTTCAGGGCTTCCGCTTCAATGGTTTCCTGCGGCACCAGGTTTCCCCGTACCAAGCTAGAGAAAAGGCTGCTCGCCCCCTTCCTGTGTGCGGGCGGTTTGGTCAACATGATATAGCATTGATGGTCAAGGTAGCTCCTTTCGTTAAAGTGGAGCTCGCTTGCCCTTTCCAGGAAACCTGCTTCCAGGTCCCCAAGGCCCGCTCGGTAGCGTTTTTTCTCGAACCAGTCCTGTTTATGCAGGATGCTGCCCTTGGGCAGGGCCTTGATGGCACTTATCCAGCTCTGGTGGAACGTCTCGAACTCTGCGTCCGATAAACTGAATATCTCCGACATTTTGGCGCGAAAGACAAGGGTGAGGTCGCCCATCTTGCTAAGGATGCAGTCGTGCTCAATGTCCAGCAGGGGGAAGGCCAAGTTGAAGTCTATGTCCATTTCTTTCCCTCCAAAGGCTTGATGAAGATAAAGGTCCTTCTGTCCCTCAAACGGACTGAGCTCGGCAGTTTTCTCCGCGCATACGACTTTAGAAGACCATGACGTCCATATCGCTTGCTCCATTTTTGGACCTGGGCGGTCCAGGCGAGGCCAATCAGGACAAGACCAGAAAGGCTCATGATCCTGGGTGTCCCCGAATAGTACAGTACCAGGAACAGCCCCAGCAAAAGAACGAATCCCAGGGCAAGCAAGCCGATGTACTGGGACTGGAGCCCATGGAACTCGATTGGCCTGTTGATATCCCTATGGATCCTGTATATTGAATTTCCCATGGTCAACTGATTCCAAAAAACGATTCGATTACGGTTGTTACCACCACAAGGAAAACACAGCTCCCGAACCAGGCAGCGGCTACCTTTCCCGTATCGGGATCTCCATTGTTCCATTTCTGGAATACCTTGACCGCTCCGATGAGCCCCAAGAGTGCACCGACACCGTACATGAGCTGGGTACCGGCACCAAAATAACTCCTTATCTGGGAATTTGCCGCTTCGATTCCGGCATTTCCATCCTGGCCAAGGCAGATTCCAGGGACCAGGGAATAGACAGCCAACATCACTGCACCTGCACGCAGGTTCAACCCTATGGTCGCGCTATGGACCATTTCTATAGCTTTTTTCATGAAACAAATAATTTTTTATGTTATTGAAAGGATGGCTTGTGGTCCCGTGACACCTGTGATACAATATAAAGAAGGTGTTTTCACCATGCAGGTTCCGGGAGCACAGGCCAACTCTCAACTTATTCTACAATTGACCTATCCTCTCCCTTACTGTCGATTCGGGGACCTGGACACCGAAGTTTGCCAGCTCAACGAGGAGCGCCTCAATCAGGCTTCCATGGCGCGCCCAGTCCTTGGTGGGATTGAACTTTTCCAACAGGTCACGCAGGGAATCCCATTGGATTTCCGGCCGGCCTTCCGAGTTGCGATATGGCACAAGGTAAAGGCGCAGCTGCTCAAGGAATTCCTCGGAGAGCTCGTGATCGCTACCCGGGCCATCCTCGGAGCTTTCGCGCGAACCGATATGCAGGATGTCCCTGCTCTCCCTTTGAAGGCTTGAAAATCCATTACCCCTTTTGGACCGGCCCAGAAATCTCTTCCCGTAAAGGCTCGATAGGGCCCATCCATAATATATGGCCAGGGCGATCATAAGTGGGAGCAGGACCTGCGACCACGTCAGCTTTTCTAACATTTTTTCTCCTTTAAATGGTTTATAACACGGGGCCGTCCCTTCTATGCGGACAGCAGCCCAATTGTTCCACAAAATAAGATGGAAGGATTTTTTGGCACAAGTACAACTATTGGCTGTACCCAGGTTGTACCCTGGGGGGGGCGTTACATACCGTTTTCCGCATTTCAGCCCCCTGGATACCACTGGACGCAACATTAATGTTCTGACCTACCTACGATTTTTTTCAGGAGGGGTTTTCTGGACCCCGACCGATTACCTTTGGACCGAAGGATTATTTTGCCAACACTAAAAACAACTTGGACATGGAAGACAACAGAAGGAATGTTTCCCTACAGGAAATCCGGGACATGGACCTGGTGAGCTACCTGGCTAACCTTGGCCATGAACCCTCTAAGATCCGGAACAATGATTTTTGGTACCTCTCCCCGCTTCGGGACGAGACCGTCCCCTCCTTTAAGGTGAACCGCAGGATCAACAGGTGGTACGACCATGGTATGGGCCGGGGAGGGAACCTGATAGATTTTGCCATCCTCTACAAAAACTGCAGCCTTTCCGAATTCCTAGCAGGGTTCAGGAACGGATCACCGGTCACGATGACCTCAACAAGGGCCTTGCGCCAACGGCCGGCCCGGCCCGAGAGCGGGATCAAAATAGTCGAGCAGAGGTCCCTGAGGTCCGACTCGCTGCTCCGGTACATCCAGGAACGCAGGGTTTCCGTACATATGGCCGACAGGTACTGTCGGGAGTTAAATTATGAAATATCGGGGAACAGGTACCTGGGAATAGGGTTTCCCAATGATGGAGGAGGCTTTGAGATCCGTAGCCCCGATTATAAATTGGGCAGCTCACCCAAGGACATCTCAAGCCATGGGACGGGCAGCAGCGAGATCCTGGTCTTTGAGGGTTTCATGGATTTCCTGACATTCAGGACCCTACATCCGGAAATAGACGAATCAAGGGTGGACTTCATGGTCCTCAACTCCGTATCCTTCTTCGAAAGGGCAAGGGAAAAAATGGAAACACACCAGCAGATCTCCCTATACCTGGACCGTGACAGGGCAGGGTCCGAGCTGACCATGTACGCCCTGTCCCTGGACGATAGGTACAGGGACCAGAGCATCCTGTACAAGAACCACAAGGACCTTAATGACTGGGCCATGAATCCGGGGAGGTTGGCGGCACCTGCCCAGGCCCGCAGAATATCCAGATAACCCCATAGACCACTCGATATGACAAGCGATCAGTTGCGCACCAAGGCCATCACAATCAATTTCACGCAGGAGGAGTATGACGAACTGCAGAAACGGAAAGAGAACAGCACCTGCCCGAACATGGCACTTTACCTCAGAAAGAGGCTCTATTCCCGCAAGATCGTCACCACGTTCCGGAACCGTTCACAGGACGACATCCTCGAGGAGATCTCGCGGTCCAGGAGATGCCTGGAGAGTGCCAGGGCCCAGCTGGCCCATGCGCTAAAGGAAAGTCCGGAGAGGGCATATCTATTGGAAATCACGGATCGGATCGACCTGGAGATGCGAAAGCAGACCTCATTGGTAAAAAAACTCCTCTCGTTATGGTTGCCCTGACCCACGATCTGGCGGACGTATCCAGGATAATCGCCTACCACGAGAACAAGGTATCCTCTGGGATAGCAGAGTGCCTACTGGCAGCCAACATGCCACTTTCCTCAGTGGACCTTAGCTCCAGGCAGAAGAAATGGTACATGGTCAACCGGTGTACGCTCAATGCAAACATCAAGCTTCCCTGCCTGCACGCCATCCTTGGGTTCCACCCTCTTGACGGAAGGCTCTCCAATGCCCAGTTCAGCGAGATTGCCGAACGCTATATGGACCTTATTGGGTTTGGACATCAGCCCTTTTTGGTATATAGGCATACGGACACCTTCCACCCCCATTTGCACATCGTATCAACGAACATACGCAGCGATGGGAGCCAAATCTATACGCACAGGCTGGGGCAGCGGCTTTCCTTCCCCGCTGCAAAACGACTGGAAGATGATTTCGGACTGGTCAGCGCAATGGGATATACACGTGACCAGCAGGAGCGTCCCTTGCCCAGGAAAGAGCTCCTCCAGGCCGGTCAGCCCCTCACAAAGGCTCTCCGTGACATATTGCTCTATCTCCAGGAAACATATAGCTTTTCAGATTTACAGGAATGGAACGCCCTGCTAAGGCCTTTCAATATACTTGCGCTGAGCCCCAGGGACTGTCCGGGCGAAGCGAAAAAAGGCCTGATCTACTACATGACCGACAAATGCCAAAGGGCCATAAGCAAAGGGATCCCCGGCTCCCACCTCTCGCCCGGACTCCGTTCCCCCAACCCATACAGCCTGAAGGACTCCCCAGGGGCACTTACCTCCCGTTCACGTATACGCACCATCCTGCAGCGGGAACTGGAGAATTCCGGAAATAGGGAAAACTCTCTTGCAGATCGGCTCCGGAGACAGGGGATCGAACTTGTCGAGTCACCCGGTAAGCCCAAGGGTCCCTGCGAGATCGTGGTGGTCGACCACCTGATGCGGTGCGCGCTCCACGAGAACAGGCTGGGCCTAGACATCAGCGCCCTCCGGATGGGCCAGCGGGAGGAATCCACCTCGGTAAAAAAACACAAAGTTCCCACGCACTGGTCACTTAAACTATGATACCCAAATCCCAACCGAAATGAACAATACCGAAAATATACAGGCACTGAAAAAAATATCGGACATGGGCAGGCTGATTGCCGTGTCCTTGCTCGTTCTGCACTTCTACCATGTGGGTTATCACTGGTTCAGCAGGATAGGTATGAGCTGGCCCTTGACCGATAGGATCCTGAACTCCATTGCGGGCACGGGGCTCCTGGACACCTTTAACCGCTGCAAGTTCTTTTGCCTATTGTTCCTGCTCGTTTCCATGGTGGGAACCAGGGGAAAGAAGGGCACCCGGTTCCATCTTACCGGAGCATTTGCCTGGCTGCTCTCGGGAATCTGCCTTTTTTTCTCCAGCGGCCTCATTTTCCGCCTGTTAGGTGCCACCCCTGCGGTACTGTCGGTATACTATGTGCTGAGCACGGCGGGCGTCCTGGCCGTTATCAAGGGGATGACCACCATTGCCCGGATACTCTGGACCGGTCTGTCAGGCCAGGACATATTCAACCTGCGGAACCAGACCTTTCCCCAACAGGAGGACCTGCTGGAAAACGAATATTCCATCAACCTTCCCTACCAGTACCGTTTAGGTGACCGAAGGAGAACGGGCTGGATCAACATAATCAATCCATTCAGGGCGACCCTGGTCCTGGGAAACCCCGGATCGGGCAAATCATATTACGTAATCCGCCATATCATCTCCCAGCACATTAAAAAAGGTTTTTCCATGCTGGTGTACGACTTTAAGTACGATGATCTCTCCAAAATAGCATACCATCACTGGTTAAGGGGAGGAAAGAAAATGAGCTTCTTCCGTATTGACTTTGACAACCTCTCCAGGACCCACAGGTGCAATCCCCTGGAACCCTCGGCAATGAGCGACATCACCGATGCAGCGGAATCTGCCAGGACCATTCTGTTGGGCCTGAACAGGGAATGGGTAAAGCGGCAGGGTGATTTCTTCGTGGAATCAGCTATCAACCTCTTGACCGCCGTGATCTGGTACCTCAGGTGCTACCGTAACGGAGAGTTCTGCACCCTTCCGCACGTAATTGAGCTCATGCAGCAGGACTATGACAGGCTGTTCTCCCTGCTGCGGAGCCAAGAGGAGATCCAGGTACTGATAAACCCCTTTGTCAATGCCTACCTGAACAATGTCATGGAACAGCTCGAAGGCCAGGTCGCCTCGGCAAAGATCGCCCTGGCCCGACTGTCCTCGCCCCAGCTCTACTACGTTCTTTCGGGGAACGATTTCAGCCTTGACATCAACAACCCCGAATCGCCAAAGATAGTCTGCATGGGCAACAATCCCCAGAAGGTCCAGATCTATGGGGCCGTGATATCGCTTTTCGTAAACCGTTTGATCAAGCAGGTCAACAGAAAGGGGATGCTCAAGTGCAGCCTTATCTTCGATGAGTTCCCGACCATCTACCTGAACAATATTGATAGCCTGATCGCTACGGCCAGGAGCAACAAAGTGGCCACCAGTCTTTGCGTGCAGGACATTTCCCAGCTCCGAAAGGACTATGGCAGGGACCAGGCCGACGTCATATTGAACATAGTGGGAAACGTGATCAGCGGACAGGTCTCAGGGGAGACTGCAAAACAGCTTTCCGAAAGGTTTGGGAAGATCATGCAGGACAGGCAGAGCCTATCGATAAATTCCAGCGACACGTCCATCGGTCTGTCCAGTCAGCTAGATTCGGCAATCCCACCATCGGTGATCTCGAGCCTTTCCTCCGGGGAATTTGTGGGAATGGTGGCGGACGAGCCCAAGATGCCGGTGTCCCTCAAGGCCTTCCATGGCAAGATAATAAACAACCACCGTGAGATCGCCAGGGAAGAATCCAGTTACCTGGGTGCCCAGGAGCTCACCAGGCCCAACGAAGGGATAGTCTCCAAGAACTATCAGCAGATCAAACGCGACATCCAGGACATCACATACTCGGAAATGGACAGGCTGATTTCCGATCCCACCACAAGGCACCTGGTCATCTCCGGGAAATGACCCCGTTACCAGGCCTATATCCCTGTGCACATGCCTGAGAGGCGGCGCTGTCGAAATTCCTGGCAACGGACCGCAAATTGTCGGACCGTTAATGGAAATTATTTCAATATTCCTTAAATTTAGGTCCAGAAACCTTTATTTACCCGCCATGAGAGAATTCCTTCTGCTTAGCATCCTGTCCTTCCTGTTTTATTCCGATGGGTTTTCCCAGCGGAATTATATAAATGCTTGATTCCTCTAAAGTACAACAATCTTTCCTAGGTATGACGGATTTTTTTTAGAAAAGAATACCTGTGAAACTACGGTTTATCCTGAAATTCAAGAAGAAGATTCCTTGATTTTTATGTATAAAGTCGATATCAATTAACTCATTCAAGCCTAACCAACCGTTAGGCTTTTTTACTATATTTGATATAACCAAACTATAGAAATTATGAAAATTGCATTGTCAACATTATTACTTCTATTTTCTCTTTCCTCATTTTCTCAGTTACGTAATACTTCATGGGGAATGAAAGCAGAAGAAGTAAAAAAAATAGAAACATCAAAATTAGTCAGAGAATACAATGGAGATTTAACTTACTCACTTGATATAACTGATCTGAATTGTGAAATGGAATATATTTTTGCAAAAAACAAACTTGTTGAAATCAAGTACATATTCACTCCTGTCGTAAAGGAAAGGACCAAAGAAAATCAAACAGCGGTTTGGGTAAAAACTTATAAAAATATACAGCAGAAATATGGAGACCCTACAATTAGGGATAATGAAAAATTATACATTTGGTCTCTAAATGATTTTTCAATAAAGGCATCTCATGAAACAAGTAGATATCTAGAAACAGTAACAGTTTCTTACACGCCACCTTCTCCGACCCAAAAGGATGTTCTATAGCCTAACCCACCGTTAGGCTTTCTCATTTTCCTTTCCTAACTTTAGGTGGCCAAAATGTTTACATTAACGTAAAACCTATAGGACATGACCAGGAATGATTATATCTATGATAAACTTGAACCAGTATTGAAGACATTATTTGATACTTATCATATTAACCACTCCTTTGCAGATGCCAGCGTCCACATTAATGAGGGATGGCCAATTGGCACTGATGTATATATCATAAGTGGATTCTTTAAATCAGACCTATATATCCATAAGATGTACGTTGTAAAAGAAGCCATAAATATGGTTATTGACCGTCAAATCGAAAAAGTTACTGAGAGAATTAAGAATGATATTTACAATCGTAATAAACTGGGACTCCAATAAATACATCATAGAATTCGATCTATCTTGATTGGTTAGGCATTTCTCTTAAACTCCCCATTATACCCTTCCAGCTTCTTTAGGATCTCCTGCTGCCTTTGATTGGCTATATCTACCCATCTTGCACACAAGCGTACTGCATACATAGGGTTAACGATCTTGAATTCCTTGAAGTTATTGACCTTGCCGTCTGAGTGAACTACCTTTTCCCAATTCTCTTCAAATTCGTCCGGAGTATAGAATCTCTGGCGCCTCTCATGGAATATCCAGCAACCGTTTACCTTCGCTGTCTTAATGAGAGAGACAACGTCACTGGGAGTTTGCTTGTTCCTGTTTATCCATGCTGGTGCTGACACGGAACAAAATTACTAATATTTTTAGTAAATAATATTCCTGATTATATATTTAAACAATTCCTTATTTTAATTGTTATCCTAATTCATAAATAGCTAAATAATCCTGATTTATTTATCGGGGTAGTATCTTTCCCCAGTTCGTCATGGTCCTGGGGAATTTTTTTTGTATATTGGAGGATCATGCTTTTGCATGGTAATTTTCGTTAAATGCCCCGGTTGTTTTCAGCATTTCAACTGTGGTTATTTATTAAAAAAGCCACTGGTTAGAGTGGCTTTAAAATTATTAATAGCGTGTTTTAAAAGGTCTGATTTATAATTTCTGGTGAAAAATCTCCGACTATTTCAGCTTTAAATATACTTTTCTTTTCTGGGGAATCTAAAACATCAAAAACATTGCCTGTTAAAATAGTTTTATGGTTACTTTTTATCACAACTCCTGGAATTGATTTAGTTCCAATTAGGACATTACTATTATTGAATATTAATACTTCTAAATTGATAGATGTTGTAGTTCCAGGCTTTTGCGGGAAAAGTATAATATCAAAAAAATGATTTGCTGAGTTCGGTGTTGTCTTTATTTTGCCAAAAGATTTCAATACTGGAGTTTGCGAATAATTCGTGGAAAAAGGATAGATGCGTCCATAAACATTACCCCTTAATTCTAAAGTAACCTCTTCATTTGGTGAAATATCCTTTATGTTCACCTTTATTGATGAGGATATCCTTGACAATTTTATCGGAGAATATGTGGAGTCTTTTTCAACATTAATTGTTTTGATTTCACTAGAAAATGTATTAGTACCTAATTCAGTAAAAAAAACATTTTCTAGCTTACTAGGATCTACCGATTGCAGGGCTGGGGCACCGACTACAGCTAATGAAAATTTTCCTTTAGGTAGCTTTACGTTAAAGTTTAAAATATCATTATAGTTTGGCCCAATTGCTTCACTAGCTCCACTTGCGACATTTTTACCACTCTCATCGTAGATAAAATAATATAATCCACCAAACATATCTTTGAAATTATCTTGGTTAATAATATTATTTGATGTTGTAGATTTTAAATTCATTGGTTTAATTTCCTGATCGAACGGATTTGCTGAAAATTTTACCTCATACAACTTTTCTTCAGGTTTAGGTTCATCTGTAGATCCACCTTTTTTACATCCAAAAAACAGCAATGGCAATAATGCAAGGATAATTAAAGATTTTTTCATTTTAATAATTGATTTTGGTAATGTGCAAATATATTATTTTTCAACAAATATAAAATTACGGGTTCCCGTAATCCTCACTTCCTCCTGCCAATCCCAAAGAACCACCAAGCACCGACCATCAATATAATTAAGATTGCTACCGACCATCCAATCTTATTAACGAATATCGCCCCTTTATCCGGTATACTGGTCCTTTCCTCTGACTGCTTCTTTTCTTCTTTCTTTCCTTTTTCTTCAGCGACACTGTCTGCCTTCTGATCTAATGTATTCTTTATGTCATTGGCAATATTCTTGGCCTCATTGCTGTTCCTTCTTGCCTTTTGGATAATACTATCCGCCTGGAAGGTCATGGAGCCATCAGGATTAATCTTTACTTCAGTTCCTTTAGTTGGATAGACCTTTGTGCTTTCATCGCTCTGAACGCTCGATTTGACATCAGTTTTGGATCTGTCCACTTGCTCCTTTTTAGTGTCTGTACTGACCTTGACATCTTTGCTCACCTCTATGCTCGTGAGCGTTTTATCAATCTTCTTTGATTTCTTGAAAAGTCCGCACCCGGTCAATAGAGCGCAGACCATTACCATTATAAATATTCTCATAACTGTTGGATCTTCTGTGAAATACTATCTAGCTTATTGGAAATCGTATCGAGTTTGATAACAATGTTTTCAATAGGCTCAGCCAGTTCATTCCTTTTGCTTGGCTCACTCTTTGGATGATAGCTTACGGTTATCACCAAGAACATCAATAAAAACCATCTCATTTCTTTACTCCTTTCCTTAGTTTCTGCTGTTGAGCAACACTATCCACACGGATTGCAGCACTGTCCACTTTGGTAGCGGCTTCATTTACCCTGTCAACTGCAGGCGTGACCTGTTTCCTTACTTCCTCGATCATCTGCTGGTAAAGCCTGTCCTGCATCTGGATCATCTTATCGTTCTGGCTGTCGCCCCTATCGGTTACCCAATAGAGGACAAACCAGAATACCGACACCACAACCATCAATGCATAGGTAACAGGATGGCTAACTATCTGCATGAAAGTTGGCTGTTTGCTACCTTTTGGTTGTGGCTGTTGCTCTTTTTCTAACTCATTCATCCCCTTACTTACTGAAATATAAATCCGCTTCTGCTTTTCTTCTCCTTACCAATCCTGCAAACACCTTTCCCCCGGCCTTGTTCCATTTTGCGAACTCATCACGGATTGAAGGATCGTTTGGGTTTACATTGAGCTTTCGCAACAGTGTAGACTTACCAAGGTTTGTAGCTCCCAGATTGAAGGTAAAGCTCACCAGGGCATCGAACTGGTTCTGTGTCAATGGTACCTTTACCAACCGAAGAACGTCATTCTCATATCCCTTCAATATTTCCTGTAGCATGCATGTGGCCTGGTACTCCGTCAATGGCCTGTCCTGCATCGTTACCTTACGTCTATCGGGCAGATAGTAAGTAAAACCATATCCAATGGTAGGAACACCAATCGGGTCCCTGTACGGCTTTGGGTTGAATCCCTCAAAGCTCTTTATCAATGCCAATCCCTTTTCTCCTGTTTTCATTTTTTTTCCTACATTTAAGTCATTGTATTTTCTCATTACAATAATTGGTTATAGCCCAATGGAATGCGACCCGTTGGGCTTTTTTTTATTATATTTACTGTATGCATTTTCATATTGGTGCATTGTTTAAATTGTACCCAGCGTTAGGAAAGCGCTGGGTTTTTTATTCAGTTCCTTTTTGCTATATTTAACCAACATAGATAGTTTATTGATAATCATTCCCAATGGATAGGGTGAGTCCATTGGGTTTGTTGCTTTAAATCATTATATTTAAGAACATTTAATTCTATAATACATTCATGAACCAATGGCAACCCTCCCGCTGTTGGGTTTTTTGTTTCTTTTTCGTAAATTCATGTTTAACCATGCAAAACCTAACATAAGGTTTTCATTTTCCGGGCCCAGTTTTTCCATGGACTGGGCTTTTTTGTTAATCATATTTCAATTAACTTTGGATAAAAGTTAAAAGGTAAATGAGTAGTTTTTGGAACCCAATGGAGTAGTGGCCGTTGGGTTTCTTGTTTTTATTGCCTATCTTGACCATCGCAACATGCAGACCTCTCAAAGGGTTTACATATCAGGTGGCCCAGTTATCCATATCGCTGGGCCTTTTTTTAGGCCCCTACCGAAATAGGGGTCTGTGGATTTTATGTCCTACCTTTATTTCGTATACGACACCACACATGTCGTTACTCGATTTTTAGCCCAATGGTTTAATGCCTATTGGGCTTTTCTGGAATTTAAACCCTCAAGGAATTATGAATATATCCCGCTTTAACTGATTTTATATAGTCTTTAAAATCGATTATTTGGTATTCATTTGCATTAGGCTTATCTATAAACCTTCTTCCACTATAATCAGATTCATTTATAATGAAAGCATCATCGTAAGTTTGAGAAAGTATAATTGGAGATCAATCGACAGAATATTATTTTGTTGGTCTATTTGATGATCCAGCCGAGAGAGGGAACAAGACTTTAACCTGTCATTGGTCATAAAGACCCCGGAGGATGTTAGTCCCCCTCTCTTATCCTTATTCAAACTTGGACAGTTCATTAGGCCCGCAGAGCCTGTTTTTACGATTGATAAGTTACGATAAGAACTGCTGTGATCACAAAAATAATATCTACAAATATGGTAACAGGTATCGATTGTTCAAAGGATTATTTTGATGTTGTTCTTTTAGACGGGAACAGGAAAGTTTTTGAAGGCAGGTTTGCCAACAATCCAAAGGGATTCCAGGAGTTGCTCCCCTATATCCAGCATTCGCATGTTGTCATGGAGCACACGGGTCCGTACTATTTTTCCCTGGCATGCTTCCTCTGCGAATCCCAAGTCCGGGTATCCATAGTGAACCCGCTGATCATCCGGAGGTTTTCACAGACCAAGATGAACAGGGCCAAGACAGACCGCAAGGACGCCCTGACCATAGCGGAATATGGCACGATGTACCAACCCCCGTTATGGAGCGTTCCCAATGAAAAGATACAGGAGATCAGGCAATTGGAGACCTATCTGAAAGGTGCGGTCAAGCGCAGGCAGGTACTGATGAACCAGTTCCATGCATTTGAACACGGAGGTAATTTCATCGGTTATATCCGTGAGAAAATGGAAGGTCAACTACAGGGTTATGAGCTGGATATCCAGCAGATTGAAGACAAGATCCACACCTTGATCCAGGACACCTTCCGTGAACTGCACAGGAACCTAAGGAGTATACCTGGTATAGGTCCAAAAAGCGCTGTGCTGATGATCGTAACAACAAATGGGTTCCAGGATTTTGAAAGCCACAAGCAGGTCATCTCCTATTTCGGACTGGCCCCCAGGATCTATGAGTCGGGATCGAGCGTAAGGGGAAAGGCCAGTATCTGCAAAATGGGGATGTCATCTGTACCTGGAGTATCAAAAATACCTCTCTATGGCCGGAATACGGTACCGGAAGGCCCGTGATGCCGACAGAAGGTACAGTATAGAATTGTCCATCCAACCAAAGCTATCTGCCCTACAGAAGGAGATCTTGAGCAATATTTCTGGGTATTGATTTAATTTACCGCATCTTCAAATGCCTGGACTCCGCCTACCACAGGCAGGGTCAAACTGGTTCCGTTTAGATCAAGCGTGAGTTCCGTTCCGGCATCTGGCCAGAGGGTAAACTCCCGATCAGAGGAGAATATCATCAGTCCGATCTGTTGCCCGGCAGGAATGATCTGGTCATCGGGCTGAAGGTCGAAAGCCAGGTCATAGAACTTGCCTGGTTTCAGCGGACTGCTTTTGGTCAATGACTCATGGTTTTGCGGGTCAGCCCAACCGCGGGTAATGATGTTATCCGTGATCTTCGCTCCCTTTCCCTTTTCCCAGGGCAATGCCACCAACCAAACCGATAGGTTTGCTGCTGGTTTACTGCTTGCTAAGCGGATATTGATCCGGGACAATCCCGAAATATGGAGATCTTTGGTCAGTTTTGGACTCAGATAAAGCAATCTATGCTTAGATGTTCCTAATTGTGCCAAGGAATCACCAGTAAAGGATACATCATCGATCAAAGTCTCCTTAACTTTTCCAGAGTTTTGCTTGGTCGATAAAGAACCATGATTAGGAGCACCTGCAGCTAGATAAAGTTTCACATTGGATGCTGCCGGGTTAGGATAGTCGGCATAGGGGGTAGGGTTGAACTGTCTGTCATTTTCACGTACGATCCAAGCCTTAGGGTCTTTTTCAACTCCATTTTGATCACCATATAAATAGCGGGTAAACCAACGGTTCATCATTTTCATGGGTGGAGGACCACCGTGTCCATCTTGATGGTAATAGATCTGAGCTGGGATTCCCAATTCCTTAGCTGCTTTATAGATCCTATAGCTATGCTCAGGCATTACATTCCAATCATTGAATCCATGGGACATCAAAAGAGCTGCTTTCATTCCCGACATTTGGTTCAGATAATCGCGTCCTTTCCAGAAATCATTATAATCACCAGATTCACGGTCCAATCCGTTGGCCATCTCTGTATCTCGGATTACTTTATTGCCATAAGCTCGTTTTGCTTCCTCACCACTATGGACAAAATCGTATAATACATCGATATCTTCACCCAAATAGCCTCCGGGACTGCGAACCAGTCCGTTAGAACGGTAATAATGGTAGTAAGAAGTATTAGGTGCAACGGGAATAATGGCTTTTAGGCCTTCCACACCTGTGGTTGCAGCAGCCAAAGGTAGCGTACCGTTAAAGGAAGTTCCGGTCATGCCTACCTTTCCAGTTGACCAATAGGCCCTCACCTTCTCATTTCCATCGCGGCTGGTATAGCCGTTGTCCTTTCCAGACAGCCATTCGATGACAGCTTTCGGGGCAAGGGACTCATTGGGGCCGCCAATTGTTGGAGAACCATCAGATAAGCCAGTTCCTGGAGATGAAGAATGCACAACGATGAAACCACGTTTTACCCATTGACGAATAAGGCTATTGGAAATAATAGGTCTTTCACCTGTTCTCTTTACCTCTGGGTGAACCCTTGCCGTGGGGGCCTTCTCTCCTAGCTCATGCTCCACATTCCACATGATCCCATCGACCATCTGTGCTGTACCAGCATAGTATGGACTGGTTTCGTAGATAACAGGGAGCTTAAGGTTTTCGGTTTCTGTTTGGTATGGCCGAGTGACATCGACATGCATCCTGTCCGGTTTTCCGTCACCGTCGGTATCAAATTCGGTTTCCACCCAAAGGTCCTCACGGATCCATTTATCCGGTGTATTGAAACCTTCTACAATCTGAGCTTCGCCTTCTTTGATAAGGGGCACCGTCTGAGCAAGGAGAACAGATGAAGAGGCCACAAAACAAGTAGAAAGAAGTACGGAAGCGAATAATTTATTTATCATTGGAATAATAATTTTTGTTATTGGATCGTCGGTAAAAAACACCGATTCCTCGATCATCCTACAATATTAAACATTTTCTCAGTTAATCTATAACTACCAGCCAATACCATAGTCTTCGCCATTGTTGCTGCTTCCTCCCCATAGGCTACCGTGCTTTTCGTCGAAGAAGATGGCATTGATCGGACCACTGGTTCGGTCGCCTAATTGAATGGAGTAACCCATTGTCTTTAATGCTTCAATAGTTTTGGGATCGGTCTTTCGATCCAGCAACAAACTACCCACACGAGGTTTCCGGTCATCCATCTTGGTTCCTCCTAGGGAAAGCCATAATTGGTTACTGTTGATATTGGCGGCTTCGCTGGCTTGCTGGGCAGTCATGTTGAATTCAACCATATTCAGGAAATACTGAAGGAGATTCTGGTCTTGGGTATCTCCGCCTTGTACCGCAAAGGAAAGATAGGGTTTGCCATCTTTCAGGGCCATGGAAGGCGTAAGGGTAACCCTAGGCCGTTTACCCGGCTCCACCACATTGAAAGGATTGATCAGGGAGTCCAACACGAAACTCTGTAGCCTTTGGCTCATTCCGACCCCGGTATTTCCGGCAATTGTGGCCGGTAGCCATCCACCACTGGGGGTAATGGAAACGACCCAGCCGTCGGCATCGGCCGCTTCAACGGTGGTTGTGCCACGCCATAAACGGTCCATATATTCTCCGTCCAAGGGGTTAGTTGACTGTTCATGGTTTGATGAAGAAGTTACATCATGCTTAGGAACAAACTCAACCTTATTTTTTTCAGTCGGTGTAAATCTTTCCTGACGCTCTTTCAGCAATGCCAAAAATGGATTTTTCTTTCCCTCAAAAACATAGGGATCACCCGGAGCTGTTGCAGGGTTGTTTCTTTTGGGATCGATCTCTCCAGCTCTCTGTTTTCCATATTCTTCACTTAGCAAACCTTTAATAGGAATATTTCGGCTGAAATAAGGGTCCCCATAATAAAAGTCGCGATCTGCAAAAGCTAAGTTCATGGCTTGGTAGACGGTATGGATATACTCCACTGAATTGTATCCCATTCTGGGAAGGTCATAATTCTTCAAGATCTGCAAAGCCTGGAGCATGGATGGCCCTTGTGTCCATTCCTGCAATTTGTAAACATCGATACCCTTATAGTTGATCTTCAAAGGTTCCTCTTCGATGGGTTTCCACTTGGCCAAATCTTCTTTTGTGATCAGCCCCCCTTGTTCCTGACTACCTCGCACAAATTCATCGGCGATATCCCCTTTATAGAATCTATCATTGGCCGCCATGATCGCTGCTTTTCTACCTTTACCTGCCTTTAGGGCTGCATTTTCGGTTTCAACCATCTTGGTCAGGGTATTCAACAGATCGGCCTGGACAAAGATCTCTCCAGCTTCTGGAGCCTCTCTTTCCTCTCCCTCATGGACCAGGAAAACCTTTTTACTGTACGGCCATTGTTTGATCCTATCCTTTCCGCGTTCAATACTATTGGCAGTCTGTGCATCAATAGGATAGCCTTTTGCCATTTCCATGGCTGGAGCTAGGACCTCTGCAAGGCTTTTGGTCCCATATTCTGCCAGCATGTGGCAAAGTCCTCCCGGCGTACCTGGGGTCAATGCTGCAAGAGGGCCGTATTCAGGCGGAAAATCGTATCCTTTACCCTTAAAAAAGGAAACGGTTGCCCCTGTCGGTGCTACCCCGAGAGCATTGATGGCAATTACTTTTTTAAGTTTTGGGTGATATATCAGGGCCTGTGTCTCTCCGCCCCAGCTCAGGACATCCCACATGGTACAGGTCGCGGCCAACATGGCGCAGGCTGCATCGACTGCATTGCCCCCTTGCTGGAAAAGCTGTGCTCCGGCAGTGGCGGCCAAAGGTTTTCCGGTGATCGCCATCCAATGTTTTCCATGGAGTGGAGGTTTTTGGGTCCTTTGAGAAAAGGCGGAAATACCTATAGAACAAAGTAAGACGGTTGGGAGCCATACTCTGTATGCCGAAAAAAGCTTGAATTTCATAATTAGGAAATTTTTATTGGAACAAGTTACCGATTTTGGAGCTTTATTAAAAGGTTAAATAGCTATTTGATTTTTTACAATTGTTTTTCCAACAATTAAAATTCAAAATCGTAACTTACTATTTATTAAGCAACTGCACTTAGCAAACCTAAACTTACAAACAGCTTCATTCACGAACATAAAACTTAACCATTATGGAAAAGCCTAATTCAGATTATTCAAGAAGGGAATTCATCAAAAAAGCTAGCATAGGCGCTGGTGTGATAGGTCTAACGGCAATGGGCATCGATGCCAAGAGCTATGGCCGGATCATGGGTGCGAACGATCGGGTTCAGGTAGGCATTGTAGGGTTTTCAAACCGTTTCAAGGATTCCCTTGTTCCCTCCTTCCTAAACCATGCTAAGGAACTCAACTTTGAATTTGTTGCGGTATCGGATATTTGGAACCGAAGGCGAGACGAGGCTGAGGCCTATATCAAGCAGAAATCGGATAATACCATCAAGAAATACCGCAACAACGATGAACTCTATGCATATAAAGGAATTGATGCCGTAATCATCAGTACGGCAGATTTCCAACATGCTCTGATGGCCGCTGAAGCTGTCCGCAATGGCAAGGACGTGTATGTCGAAAAGCCAATGGCTGAAACCTTGGAAGATGCCAAGATACTGTTGAAAGCTGTAAAGGAAACAGGCAAGATATTACAAGTTGGTTCTCAGCGCAGAAGTGCCCCGAACTACATTGCTGCGGATGAGTACATCAAGTCTGGGAAATTTGGTGATATCAACATGGTGGAGATGACCTGGAATGTGAATCAGCCCGGACGCTGGCGATTACCGAAATTGGTCAAGGAAATCCGTCAAGAGGATACGGACTGGGATCGCTTTTTAATGGACCGGCCTAAAGTAGCCTGGGATCCGAGGAAATACCTGGAGTTTAGGTTGTTCTGGCCATATTCATCGGGGATCTGGGGGCAATGGATGGCGCATCAGATCGATACGGTGCACTGGTTTTCGGGATTAAACCATCCGAGAAGTGTGGTTGCCAATGGAGGCATCTATACCTGGAAGGATGGCAGAGAGAATCCCGATACCGTAACGGCAGTGATGGACTATGGTCCCGAGAATGATAAGAGCAAGGGGTTTCAAGTGCTGTACTCCTCCCGCTTCACCAATTCTGCTGGAGGGATCAAGGAGCTTTACTATTCCAATGCCGGCATGCTGAACCTGGATACCAATCAGGTAAGTGCGGAAGGAGGATTGAGCGAAAGGTCGGCTGCTGAAATGGGGATGAAAGCAAATTTATTGACTCCATTTACGCTTGATAATGCGGCAAAAATGGAAACTTCGGCCAATACGGGTGGCGACCCGATGACCTCATTGCATATGCGCAATTGGATGGACTGTGTCCGTAACAGGAAGACGCCAAATGCATCGGTAGAAGCCGGTTACAACCATTCTATCGCTAATATTATGGCAAGGACAGCCATGGAGACCGGAAAACGGGTGACCTTTGACGACGCCAAACAAGAAGTGCTAACCAGTTAATGGAAGATTATGCTTATTAAAACATTCCCTGTGCTGCTATTGGCACTTTCGCTGTTCCAGGCACATGCACAGACTAAATATTCCATTGTGGAAAACAGAGCGGAAAAGCGGATCGACATTGCTGTTGATGGAAAACCATTCACCTCCTATATCTATCCCGGCGTGTTGATGAAGCCCGTGCTTTATCCCCTTCGGACGACAAAGGGCACTTTGGTGACCCGTGGCTGGCCACTGGACCCAAGGCCTGAGGAACGCGTGGACCATCCGCATCATGTCGGTATGTGGTTTAATTATGGAAATGTCAATGGATTGGATTTCTGGAACAATTCAACCGCCATACCTCCGGAAAGGAAAAAGGATTTTGGAACGATCAAACATGTAGCTGTTGAGAAAATAAAAGCCAGCAACAAGAATGCGGAATTGGCCGTGCTGAAAGATTGGCAAAGCCCTGATGGAAAAAGCCTGCTAAAGGAAAACACCCAATATGTCTTTTCCGAAGAAGGTCAGAAAAGATCGATTGAAATGACTACTAAATTGACGGCTTTGGATAAGGACGTTTCTTTTTCAGATAATAAGGAGGGCCTGATTGGGATCCGGATTGCACGAGAGCTAGAACACCCGTCCGATAAACCGGAGATCTTTACTGATGCAAACGGGAATCCAACAACTGTCTCCAAATTGGACAATGATAAAGTTACTGGGAAATATCGCAGCAGCGAAGGGATAGAAGGTGACGAAGTTTGGGGAACGCGAGGAAAATGGGTCAATCTGATAGGGAAGATTGGAAATGAACCGGTATCACTATTGATCTTAGATAATCCCAAAAATGTTGGCTATCCAACTTATTGGCATGCTAGGGGCTATGGTCTTTTTGCTGCCAATCCACTGGGACAGAAAGAGTTCAGCAAGGGCAAGGAGACCTTGAACTTCAAATTGAAGGCAGGTGAGTCCGTTACTTTTAGATACAAGGTCATCATCAGCTCTGGTGCAGAATTGAGTGATGCCGAGGCTAATGCCGCCTTTCAGGAATTCAGCAAGAAATAAGGATTAGGAAGAGGATCCCTAGAATTCGCGTTTAGCGAGATAGTAGTCCTCTTTTTCGGTCATCAAGGTTTTGTCTTCCTTTTTCTTGTCGTAATAGCCGCAAAGGTGGAGTATACCATGGATGATGACACGATGCAGTTCGTCGCGTTCGGAAACATTGAATTTTTTAGCGTTCTCCATGGTCCTTTCCACGGAAATAAAGATATCTCCGGCAATGACACCTTCATCTTCTGACGAATCAAAGGTCACGATATCCGTAAAGGTATCGTGGTCAAGGTATTGCTTATTGATTTCCAGGAGATATGCATCCGAGCATAGAACAAAGCTCAGCTCCCCTACCCGCTTAAAACCTTCGGCTTTAATCGTTGCGCCAATCCACTGCCTAACCTTTTGCTTTTCCTTGAGTGTAAAATCGATGTCTTCAGAAAAAAACTGAATGTCCTTCAATGCCATATTAATAAGATTTGCTATCCATATAAGTCTGCAGGATCAATACTGCCGAAACTTTATCAATCAACCCCTTATCCTGTCTTTTGCTTTTTTTCATTCCAGACTGGGCAATCGCCCTGGAAGCGATCTTGGAAGTGAACCTTTCATCCACTTCGACAATCGGAATATTGGGATAAGTTTTGCGGAGCTTCCTGCTGAAACCTACCACATGTTGGTCAGATCCGGATGCAGTTCCGTCCAATTGCTTTGGCTTACCAATGACGAAGGTTTCTACCTGTTCCCCGGCAAGGTAATCGGACAGGAATTTCCAGATCCCTTCGGGATGGATGGTGGTCAATGGGCTTGCAATGATCTGCATGCTGTCGGAAACAGCAATTCCAATTCTCTTGGTCCCATAATCAAACGCCATTATTCTCATGTCTCTGCAATTTTCACAAAATTACAATTAAACTTTAGATTAGCCCTATCCGATAATCGCAAAATATCTATACATTTGATAGATATTAATTCAAAAAATGAAAGCACTTATCTACTTCATCAGCTTCTTTGCTCCGGTAATACTAATGGCCCAATCTTTGGAACAGGAAATTCAGTCCTATAGGGACAAACAGATCCAAGAAATGGTGAAGGACGAGTTTGGTCCACTAAGAAAGGATCAGGTTGAATTTGTGAGCTTCTATCCTGCAAAGCAAGATTATGTGGTGACAGCATCAGTAGAGCAGCTTTTCAATGAACCTACCTTCAGGATGCCCACTTATGATGGCACCTCCAACGAGTACAAGCGGTATGGATTCTTGAATTTTGAATTGAACGGGAAGAAATATAAGCTAACGGCTTATCAAAGTGTTGCACTGTTCCAGAATGCGACCTATAAAAACCATCTATTCGTACCTTTTATGGATAATACGACTGGTGAAACTACCTATGAAGGTGGCCGATATCTGGATCTGAGCATTTCAGATATTAAGGATGGAAAGATCAAGATCGATTTCAACAGGGCGTATAATCCTTACTGTGCCTACAGCAATGGATACCGATGCCCACAACCTCCAAAGGATAATATTTTGAATGCAGTCATCGAGGCTGGGGAGAAAAAGTACAAAGGACCTAAAAACGAAAGGAACGTGAACAAGAGTACGGCAAAGAACTTTAACGATTTTGAGAGATCTTTGATCAATGGGGCTGATGAAAACAGCTTGATGCATGTATACCAGACTACAGATGAAAAGGAACTGGCAGTATTAAAGAAACCATCGGAGGACATCAAATTTGATGATCCCCTGCTGGATAAACTTGCCGCCAGGATGCTGCTTACGGTCAAAGACCCGGACCATACAGGTGTAGGGATAGCTGGTCCGCAGGTAGGGATCAACAAAAATGTCATTTGGGTCCAGCGATTCGACAAGAAAGATGAACCTTTCGAATTCTATCTGAACCCTAAGATCATCTGGCGCTCGAAGCTCACCCGCCAAGGTGCCGAGGGCTGTCTGTCTATTCCTGATCTGAGGCAGGATGTAAAGCGCAGCTATGCCATTAAATTGCAGCACATTGATCGCCATGGGAACGTGAAAGAGGAATTGATCGAAGGTTTTACGGCTGTTATCTTCCAGCATGAGGTGGACCATCTCTACGGAATTCTGTTCCCGGACCGCATGGAAGAGGCGAAAAAGGCAGAATTTGAGCCATTGAGAGATAAAGTGGAGTTCTTGATCCATAAAGGGAGTATCAGGCCTTAATTGAGGAATAAAACCGCTGTACCCGTAAACAGGGATATTTCAAATTGGCCATTTTTTTTACTGAAAACTTGGTTATCTTTAGGATTAATATTGGACCACTTTCCTAAAGACCATGTACAATCCAGCCTATAGCATAGCTATTGTCGATGATCACTCGCTAATCCTACAAGGGTTGGTCAGTCTCTTGGACCGCATAAAACCCTATGAGGTGACCGCCACATTTACCAAAGGTTATGAATTACTGAAATTTCTAGAAACCGACCCTGTGGACATTGTCCTCCTGGATATTTCACTTCCTGATATTAATGGGATAGACCTCTGCCTGGAGATAAAGAGGATCGCCCCAAATGTGATCATCCTGGGCCTGAGCAACCATACCGAGCGCAGCGTGATCCTGCAGCTCATGCAGAATGGGGCATCAGGCTACCTGCTCAAGAACATCGATATCGTGGAATTGGAGAAATGCCTGGACCAGGCGGTGAACAAACAGATGGTATTCAGCTCCGCGGTACAGGAGATCATTGCCAATCCGATAGGTTCAGACCTTCCCCTATTACCCAAGCTTACGAAAAGAGAGACTGAGATTTTGAAACTGATTGCATTGGGGAAGACTTCAGTTCAGATTGCGGAGGAGTTGTTTTTGTCCCCACTCACCATCGAAACCCATAGGAAAAGAATGATGAGCAAGTTCAAAGCTAAAAACATGATGTCGCTGATCAAGATAACGACGGAGCACAGATTGATCTAGCGCTCCCTTAAGCGGACCTCGAACAACTTGGTCCAGTGCTTACCTGTTACCAATAAGGTTTTGCTGTCCGGTTTATAGGCTATACCGTTCATCTCATTATCATAAGGAGCACGTTTATCGCTATATAAGCCAACAAAGTTGATCCTACCCTCAACGATTCCAGTCTTAGGATCGATGATCACCATTTCGTCTTTATCGCCGTAATAGAGGTTTGCATAGATCTTGCCGTCAATGAATTCCAATTCATTTAACTTTTCTACAGGACCATTATCATCAAAAACAGCAATTGAACCTGTTTCAGCCAATGTCGCTGGATCTAGGAAATACAGTTTATTGGAACCGTCGGATTTAATGAACTGTTTACCATCGTAGGTCAAACCCCAGCCTTCCTTGCTGTTCTGGTAATCAAAGGATTTCAAAAGCTTGAACGTGTTCTTGTCATAAACATGGCCTTTGTTGTTCTGCCAGGTCAATACATACATATTATTTCCGACGACCGTCATCCCCTCTCCGAATTCATCAGCAGCGAGATCGGCTTTCTGGAGGACTTTACCAGATGCCAATTCAACTTTCCTAAGGGTAGATTCGCCTAATTGTCCAGTGGTTTCGAACAGAGTTCCGTTTTCATAATAGAGTCCTTGGGTAAAGGCCCCTTGATCGTGCGGATAGGTATTTACCACCTCAAAAGCGTATTGCTTTGGAGCAGGCGGAACGACCAGGACTTCGCTGTATGCGATATCCTCTTTGCCCCCGGAATACACCTTTGCACTCAATCTCTTATTTCCATAGCTATGGGAACCGGTATCAAATACGACGGCCGTGGTGTCGGTTTTACGGTCAAAAATATCGCCATCCACCGAATAGACCACTGAGTCTACCGAAGCGTCAGGAAATTTCAACTTCACTTGCACCTTCTCCCCTTTCAGGACCTTGCTGTTATTGGTCGGGTTTACAAATTCAACCTTGCTTTGTTGGGTCTTACAACCAATGATGAAGGAAATGGAAAGGATAGTGAGTGCCTGGATACCAAGCTTTAGTTTCTTATTCATATGTATAATTCCAAAATGCATCTTTTATATAGTCCGATTTTCCGTCGATAAAGGTAATGGCACCAAATCTGATCTCGCCATATCGGTTGATTTCACTGATATAGGCTTCAGCAGCTATGGTCAGCCTTTTCCGTTTTCGCGGAATGATCAGGTCCTGCGGTGGAACAAGGGCCGATGGAGACCTAACTTCCACTTCTACAGATACCACAACGTCATTATCATGGGCGATCATATCTACCTATAGATCTTTATGTCGACAATTTAATCCAAAAATCTGGAAACCAATCTTTTTTATAAATAAAACCGTCATTTCTTCACCTTTTGTTCAAGGGTCCTTGCGGTCTATCATATCTACTTAACGATGGTGTTCCCTAAAAAATCGCCCAATAACTTCTCTCCTTCTTTGAGCTTCTGATATTTAGCGATCAGGACCAGCATATCATCAGGGTCCTTACATGTCTTAAGTTCTTCCCTGATCCTATGCATCTCCTGTTCGATCTTATTCTTCTTTACCCTATAGATCAATTGATTGACCAGGTCTTTCAACTGATCTCTCTCCTCGGGAACAAAGATCTTACGCTTATCGTCGTTCCAGTTAGGGCTTATCTCGTATTTTGTGGCAATGCTGTCGACCGCTAGCCTGGAGACTTCCTCGTCCTCATGGGAGAAAAAGAATTTGGCTTCCGGTACTTCAAAGCTTTCGGCTTGCCTTTTAAACTCTTCTATGATCTTGTTGCTGGCCTTGTCCTCAAATCTGACATCGTCCATGCTCGCCAATAGATAAGGGGCTACCGGTATATCGCCATCCCCTTCCCAGACAACCAGCTCACGCCCATAGTTCAGCAGCACACGCACGAGTTCCCTTTCCATCAGGATTTCGGATGTAATCTGCTGGACCTGGGGTTCCGGGACCGTGATTCCCTCGGCCGCCATCGCAACCAACATCTCCGCAGGGATAAAATCATCCGTTGGGTAATCTGGGCCAGGTCCAGAAGCCGCACTGGCAGCCTTTCTATCCTTGGCCTTGTTCCGGTCCATCCGGATTTTATTCAGTTCGGTAAGGAGCACGCGTTCCTCGATATCCAATAATCCGCTACATTGACGGATATAAACAGAGACCTTGATCTCATCTGGGATCAGGGCAATACTGTTTACGACCTCTCGGATGACTTCGGCACGTTTGATGGGGTCTTCCCCTGCATCACGAAGAAGGATATTGGTCTTATAGAAGACGAAATCTTCCTGATGTCTATTGATATGGTCCCTGAAGGCCGAGGCTCCAAACTTCTGTACAAAGGAATCCGGGTCATTGCCATCGGGAAATAGCAGGACCTTGACGTTCAGTCCCTCTTCCAATAGCATATCGGTCCCGCGCAGGGAAGCCTTGATCCCCGCCTCGTCACCGTCGTACAGGATCACGACATTTTTTGTGTAGCGGGATATCAGCTTTATCTGCCCTGTGGTGAGGGAGGTCCCTGAAGAGGAAACGACATTTTCCACTCCTGCCTGGTGACAGGAGAGCACATCGGCATAGCCTTCCACCAGATAGCACACATCGTGTTCTGAAACCGCTTTCTTGGCGAGGTGCAGGCCGTACAGGACGTTCGATTTATGGTAGATCTCGGACTCCGGGGAGTTCACGTACTTAGGGACGTTCTTATCGGTCTTTAGGGTCCTGCCTCCAAAACCGATCACCCGACCGGTCAGGTTATGGATCGGGAAGATGACCCTGCCCCGGAAGCGATCATATAGCGACTTATCATCCCGCTCAACCGCGAGTCCGACCTCTGCTAGGTATTCTTTACTGAACCCCTCTGTCAAGGCTGCATCGACCAAACTTGTCCAGGCTTCTGGCGAATAGCCCAGGTCGAACTTCTGTATGGTCTCATCCCGATATCCACGTTCGCGGAAATAACTCAGGCCAATGCTCTTGCCCAGGTCGGTTTCCCAAAGTTGGGTTTTGAAGTACTTCCCAGCCCACTGGCTCAGGACGTATAGACTTTCCCTTTTATCCTGGGCTGCAAGCTGTGCTGGACTGCGCTCAACCTCTTCGATAGGAATATTGTATTTAATGGCCAAGTACCGGATGGCCTCTGGATAGGCATACTTCTCATGCTCCATCACGAACTTCAGGGAATCCCCCCCGGCCCCGCACCCGAAGCACTTGTAGATACCCTTTGAGACCGATACGTGGAAGGAAGGGGTCTTCTCGTTGTGGAAGGGACAGTTCCCGATAAGGGAGGTGCCCCTCTTCTTGAGATCGACAAAATCCCCGACCACCTCATCTATCCGAGCTGCGTCAAGTACTTTCTCTATGGTCTCTTTTTTGATCATGCCAGGAACAAATATAGCAATACTCCGGCTGAATACTGAACCCAAAGTTGTCCAGGTTCCCAAAAGCCGGACTTCGTAACCTGCAGGCGCCCCTTTCAGTTGTCCAGGGCACGGTCGGATAATCGCATGGTGCCAAAAATTTTCCCAAAAACATGGAAAAATTTAAGGCTGGTCATTAAAAGGGGGCCATGTTCCTTTGTTCATGGGCCCGCCACTCTTTAACTTGGGCTCCCTTTCCTATAGTTCACCGGATATTAGAATTAAAAAAATACGGGGCGGAAATCTCCATTCCCCGTCCTTCGCCTGGCACGCCGTTTTATTAGGGAGGGTTGTTCGGGCACAGTAAAGGATCCGGCCTTTATACAGTCGATTTGGATCAGAAGGCCTCTGTTTAGGTCTATACCCAAAAGGATGACATTTTGTTCCTCTTCAAAGATCAGGGAAAAATGGACGTGCATCCATGTTTTCCCCTCGGTTTATCTGCCTTAATTCTCTTGATTTCCGAACCTGTTCTGTTCTGGCTTAATTTCTTTTTCGCGTGTATTTCGTGAACATCGACCCTGAAGGCCTCGATATGATCCATCATAACCTTTACATACTTAAGCGGAATTTCAGTCCACCGCTGAAAACAGGCCGGTTCGTATCTTGCAATCGTTTTTTCCATGATTCAAGTTTGTTGGAAATTCTCTGGACCGTTCCCTAAGCATGGACCGCTATAATATCCCAAGTCGGAAAAGAAAGTTTATTATCGTAATTGACTGGAGAAATTTAGGCATGGGCCACTGAAAAATCGCTTGACATCCTGAACTATTCCCGGTATCAGAATGGCTATTCAATTTTGAAACAGGTCCATATAGAATGGCCATATCTACATTTGGTTGTTCCGCAAGGGATTGTACATGGCTTCCGATTATTCGTTGGCCATTAATGTTAAGCAGTGTGGCAAAACCATATCTAAGCAAAAATCCATATCGCTCCTTTGGCCTTCTGGTCGAAATTCAGTTGGGATGTACATAAATTAATTTTTAATCGTTCGAATTTAGAATTAAGTTGGACGACATAAACAAGCCGATATTCAATGAATGGAAAATTCAATTTTATGTAAACTGAAATTAGAATTAAACCAATATTCTGGAAATAGAAAATCTTTGGTTCTCTCTCAGATACTTCTGAAATACATTAGTTCGGGACAGCTCCTGATGGGCCAAAGGTTGCCCAGTAGCAGGAAATGAGGTGAAATGCTGCTGGTCAACCGGTCTAAGGTGTCCAAGGCCTATGAAGAACTGGAACTGCAGGGCTGGATTAGATCAAAAGTTGGAAGTGGGCATTACATCGGGAATATACTGCACACGGAAACCCCACAAACGGGAATGGACGACAATGCCCCCCGGGGATCGGGGAATCAAATATTGTCCAGCAAAAAATTCCCAGATATCAGTAAACTATCAACCCCTCCAATCGTAACAGGGTCGGGGTTGAGCTTGGACGACGGTTTAACCGATCCCAAGCTCAGCTTTCTGAAAGAATAATACCAGGCTTACCGGAGCCAGTTGAACAGAGGCGGATATTGTTATAGATATGGCCGCTACGGTGATCCGAAAGGTAGCGATAGCTTTAGGGCCGTCCTAGAAAATTTCTTGAATGATATCCTAGGTTTACAAATATCACCAGACCACATCATATCTTGCAATGGTACGGTAATGGCCATGAACCTGATTGGCCATGTAACCTTCCCTATCTTCGGACCGGCACCCAGGCGAGTTTTAAAATAAGAAAATAGTTGTAATCCAGTATAGATTCTCCTGAAAGTACCTGTAGCAGTAGAGGAACTTCAAAGAGGTCCTGGCTGCAACATATTCCCTTTATAAATTTAAAGGTGTCTTATCCAGCTGTTCAAACACAGAGTTCTGCGATTTATACTCTGGAACGATTTCCTTTAGAAGTTCTACCAGTACCATCGGATTATGATTAGTTCCTTGTGAAGCTACCTGATTACAAAGATGCTCTATACGCTCTCGATTAACATCAAGATCATCGGTACGAACCCTAGCTATCATAATCTTCTCGTGATAGGTCCTAGTGGTACTTTCGCCATCGGCAAGCAATTCTTCATAGATCTTCTCCCCTGGCCTTAGTCCGGTTACTTCTATTCCGATATCCTGCGGGTACCGATAACCCTTCAAGCGGATCATGCGGATTGCCAGGTCCATTATCTTTACGGGCTGCCCCATATCAAAGACATATATCTCACCGCCCTGCCCCATAACGGCAGCTTCCTGGACCAACTGACAGGCCTCCGGAATCGTCATAAAATACCTCGTGATATCTTCATGGGTCACCGTTAGGGGACCACCGCGCTTCAGCTGACGCTCGAACAGCGGTATAACCGAACCGTTTGAACCCAGAACATTCCCAAATCGCGTAACGATAAAATTGGTCCGGCTCCTGCTGTTTAACGCCGATACATAGATCTCTGCGGTACGTTTGGTGGCTCCCATAACATTGGTTGGATTTACCGCCTTGTCCGTAGAGACCATAACGAATTTCTCTACGCAGTACCTGTCGGCCATATCGGCAAGGTTCTTCGACCCCCAGACATTGGTAAGAATCGACTCGTAGGGGTTCTGTTCCATAAGTGGAACATGCTTATAGGCCGCCGCATGAAAGACGATATGTGGTCGATAGTTATCAAATACAGAATCCATGAACTGACGGTCACGAACGTTCCCCACCATAAACAGGGTGTCCTTATGGCAGTTCCCCTTTAATTCCTGCTGGATATCATATAAGGCGGATTCCGCCTGATCGATTACGATCAACTTATCAAAATCCGTAAAGCTTATCTGCCTTACCAATTCCGAGCCAATCGACCCGGCCCCCCCGGTCACCAGGATCACCTTTTCCCGCATCATCTCGTGGACGACCGGATTCTCGAGCTTGATAGCCTCCCTACCCAATAGATCATCGATCTTTAATGTCCTCAACTGCCGAGTGGCAACCTTTCCGCTCAATAATTTAGCCGAAGTTGGCATAATCTTCAATTTTACGGGCAATGGCTCGATCTTAGAGGAGATCTTCGAGAGACGGTCCTTATTGTTATCGTCCAAAGCAATAATGATAGTTTCGACCTTAAGTTCCCGTACGAAATGTTCGTTAAGGCTGTTCATATCAATGATCTTATAGCCATTGATCAGCTTTCCGATGCGGTTTTGGTTGTCGTCGGCAAAAGCCACGACCTTCACCTTTTTGCGCGTATCGTTGCGTAGTAGGTTAAGCGTGGTCATGCCCATGTTCCCCGCTCCAAATATCAGCACGTTCTCAATCGCACGTCCACCCAAAAAGAAGCTCTCATAGACCCTGCGGTAGGAAACCCTTGCCGCAACCAAGCATACTGTAGTAAAGATCGCATGGGTAAATAATACGGCATACGAAGGTCTGAGGAATGCACTGATCTCAGCCTGACGGTCATAGGCCGTCCTTATAATGGTCGAAACGACCATCAGTAGCAACCATGCCACAAATACCGCCTTGAATATCCCCCAGGCATCACGGAATCCCGTCTGCCTGACGATACCTCTGTATGTCCTAAAATATAGGAAGGAAAGATAGTATACAGATGCAATGAGTATCGACTTCTTGGCCATCAGCTCAACTCCGAACCTACCCTTGAAACTGTTGATCACAAAGTTGGAAAAGTAATAACTGAACAGCACGATCGCCATGTCAATCAACAAGATAACCCATCTAGGGCTGTCTTTCTTAAAATACCTTCTTAATCCTATTATATCCATTAACTGTTACTGTTATACCTAAAAAATTACGAGCAAAAGCCTTGAGGGGAGACCTGGGCGCGTCCAATAAATACATCACCTGCAAAGTTAATGCCATCTTGACCCTACTATTGACCTGCTGAATTTCCCGTGGTGCGGCCAAGCCCAATGTGAAACCGATTCCTTTCTAAGTTTACGGAACTTTTACCAAAAGTAACATTTCTCCGAACAACGCACAATCCAACCAGCTCATTTAATGGAAAATTAACAACCAAACCTTATGCGGTTTAAAATTCTAATAAAAAATCATTCCGTGATATAGTAATCAGGAGTCCGCATTGCGTGGGTATTTCGGAGGGATTGTGCCATCGATTTGGGTCAAACCGTACCACTTTTGAGATCGTACAATTATATGAAAAAGTTATTTTATATCCATCATATTTTTCCTTTACGTAAAGAGTCTCCTTCTAGATTTATCCTATGAGAAGAGTTCACAATTCTATCGAGTATGGCGTCTGCTACGGTTCCCTCTCCACCAATAATTTCGTACCATGCTGCCACAGGTATCTGGGAAGATATGATCGTCGATCTCTTTCCATGTCTGTCATCTATTATATCCATTAGCGATTCCCTGTCCTGAACATCAAGGGCTTGCAAGCCAAAGTCATCTAGTATCAATAATTCCATTTTATTTAGTTTATCGAGTTCTTTTAGGTATGTCCCGTCCACTTTACACAGCTTTAGCCTCTTGAAGATCCTGGAAGTTATCCCATAGAAGGTTTTCTTTCCATAAAGGCACGCCTGATTTCCCAGTGCCTGTGCAATATAGCTTTTACCAGTTCCGGAGGCCCCGCATATAATTATATTCTCTTTGCGTGATATAAAGTCCAACGTACTCAACCTGAGGAACATGTTCTTGTCCAGGTTCCTCTCATTCCGGTAATTGATGTCCGCTATGCTCGCCGTTTGTCTAAAGCAGGCCTGTTTGATCAGTCGTTCCGTTTTATTGTTTTCTCTTTCTTCCCATTGGTGATCCGTCAGGATTGCCAGATATTCATCACAGGTGATCCCTTCAAGCTTGTTCTGTTCTACGTTCTGCTGATGCAGTCGCGCCATTGCACCCAGGCGCATGTTCTTTAGTTTCTCGATTGTCTGATTGTTCATAATGTTATGATTTTAGTATTATTTATAGGCAGATGCGCCCCTGATGTTCGCATGGTAAGGGATATGGGGCTTTGGCTCTTCTCCCCCAGTTTCATCGTAGGGCAGTTTATCCATATTATTCTTTAAGATGTTTTTGATGTGTCCATATGAGCAAGCCTCAGTTTCCCAAGCTCTTCTGCAGGCATTGTTCAGTCTCTCTGAGCTATATGATCGATAAAGTTCAATGACACCCAGCGCTCTTTTGTAACCTATTTCCGGATAGTCCTGAGAAGTGAGGATCCTTTCCACGCACTTCAGTACATATTATCCATGGGTAGCTGCCTTTCTCTTAAAGAACTCCGGATTCCAGTCCGAATAGAACTTGTGCGTACTGCTCAGGTGATCCGTATTGGTAATATAGCTACCCTTGGAGAGATTCCTGGGATGGAGAGCAATGCGCTGATGATTATAATATACTTCCACACGGGTATCTGTATAGTGTATCATGGTCTCTTTTCCTATGAAACGGTATGGAACGCTATAATAGCTCTTGTCGGGAGAGAAGTAGACATAGCCAACTCCAGAAGAGACGTGAAAGGGTAATCACTGGCAGAGAACAGTTTGATATAGGTATTTACGGTATTGCGTGAAATACCCAAAATGACGGCTATTCTACGATTGCTCAAACCATCAATATGTAATGTAAGGATCTGTTTTAAGTCCATTGGATCAAGTATATTGGCCATGTCGCTGATTTTTTTTGGCGACAAGGTAATTTATTGATCTCAGAAAGTGGCACAAATCAAACCGTAAACCACTGCTGTTTAAAGAGTAGTGACATAGATGATGATTGACGGACGGTGGCACAAATCGAACCGTAATAACAAATTAAGGAGAGAATATGAAACCAAAATTTTCTTGAAAACTAATCTTGGCACAAATCGATCCGTAATATACTAAATCATTACTGGTCATTTGGCACACTTTGAACCGTAATAACTGGCCCTAACAGACTTAAATGACTGGCACAATGTCTCGTCCTAAAAAAACTTTACAGATTTAACTGTCTCGTCCTAAAAAAACTTTACAGATTTAACCATTAGTCCTAGAAAGATCTTACAGGTGTTATTTGGTAATCCTGAAAATCCTTTACAAGTATACAAACTCCTTCTTTCATCTAAAATATCTTTTCAAATTACTTTTTCAGTTGACGTTAACTTTTTTGGATAACGCTTCCATCGCTTTTTGATTTCGCCGTTATGAAAATGCGCTCCTTCCGGCGTTCGGAAATCCAAGCTGGCATGCGGACGTTGACTGTTATATATCCTGATGATCTTGTCAATATTCTTAGAAGCATCTTTATGATTCTGGTAAACCCGTTTGGGATAGAATTCGTTTTTCAGGATCCCGTTTACCCGTTCGGCCAGAGCGTTATCGTAGGGACTGCCGTTTTGGGTCATGCTTATAGCGACTCCATAACGTTGAAGCATTTCGGTATACTCGTTGCAGCAGTACTGGATCCCACGGTCCGAATGATGGATGAGGTAGAAGGGAGACACATGCTTCCAGTTAGATATCGCCATCTCCAATGCCCTTAAACAGCCCGTCGCCTCAAGAGTGGGATGTAATGCATATCCAACAATCTTTCGGGAGTACGCGTCGGTGATGAGGCTGAGATAACTGAAGCCCTGTACCGTCCTGATGTAAGTAATGTCGCTTACCCAGAGCTGTTCAGGTCCCGTGATGATAAGTTCTTTTATCAGGTTAGGGTATCTCTTAAAGATATGGTTGGAATCTGTGGTGCGGACTATGCGCTTGCGCCGCCTGATCAACAGGCCATGGAACCGAAGTAAATTGAACAGCTGATCGCGCCCCATTTTTATACCGTGTTCGATCAGCCGTGGTTCGAGAACGTGAAGCAGCTTCCTTGTCCCTAACAATGGCATCTGTATCCGAATTTCCTTTACCAGAGTCAGGACGACCATATTTGCTATCGTTGTTTTTTCCGCATAGCGGATAGCGTCGTAATAAGCCTGTCTAGTGACGCCAAACAGTGCACAGAGATCTCCCAGACTTATGTGGGGATGGCTCTGCCTCATTCTTTTGACCGTTTGGCACCAAGCTTTTTTCTGATCTTGATCTTGAGTTCCTCTTCACTAACCTGGATCATGGTCTGCAGTCCTTCAATCTTTAGGTTGGCTTTTTCCAAAGCTTTCTGTAGATCTATCACCTGCTTAGAGAGCGCCTTTACTTTTGAGGTTTCATTTGGTTCCTTCATCGGCTTTTGAATCGGTCTTATCAAAGGAAGCAAAGAATCCTGAATAACCCAACTATTAATTGTATTTCTACTTATACCATAAATTTTAGCCGCTGTACGATGACTGTGAAAACCTGATTTTATCTCACCAACGATCTTGCGCTTTACTTCTTCTGAATACGATGTACCCCTCTTTTTGAATGGCTGTTTAACACCATTTTTTGGAACTTTTCCCATGTCCTTTACAATTTTGGTGTAAAGCTATTTCAGGACAAGACAGAAGGCTGCATTCTTCTTTAACCTCTCGAACCGCAGTTCGAAGCGACTGTCAGATTCGGCCTGCAGCAACAGGGTAAGTCCTTCTTCCAGCGCCAGTTTTCCGATCTGCCGTGTTTCTTTCATCGCTTTCCATTGACGCTCCATTCCATGGAAGCGGAGCGTGTTCAATTGTTGTTCTACATTCATCTGTTTCTAAGTTTTATAGTTCATTTTTATGAGTAATAGGATGCTCCCCTGATATTTTCATGTTGTGGCAATTGCTTGTTATCCGCCCCCTCTTGCTGTTGCTCCACCATTCCGTTTTCCAATATTCTTTGTAGGAACTTATAGGACAGCATGTCGTTCCTTAAGGCAATTTCACATGCTTTGAAGAATGTTTCCCCATAGCTACGGTGCAGCCTAAAGAGTCCTTCGCACGTTCTGTAGAGTTGTTCCGGATATCGGTCGCTTTGCCCAAAGACCCGAACGACCAGTAAGTGAAAGTCCGGATGGATATCCAGAGCGCGCTTGATATAATAATCTGGCGAACGGGTGCCATACTGCTGGTGCTTGGAAGCAAGGTGTTCGGGATGCGTCGAGTATTTGTTGGCAACAAAATTCCTGCTGTGCAGGGCTACCTGTACGTTCTCAATATAGATGTGGACTAAACGCTCAGTATAGACCACTAGGGCCTGTTTGCCAATATGGACATAAGGAACGCTATAGGAATGCCTGTCCCTTTTGAGATGTACATGTCCATTGGTTCCCACTTTGAGGGTCGTATAATATTTCATCGAAAAGCGGTCCCGAGGAAGTGGTCTGAGACTGGACAGCTCGTTGCTGAGAAACCGTTCCTGACGGCAATAGTTCCTGTCCTGCATTCTGGTCTGGTTCAATCTCTCGATACACTCTCCGATAGCAAGGTTGAGTGAGGGGAGATCAAAGAACTGCCTGTTGCGTAACCGGGCAAATACCTGGGTATAGATGATCTTCACGTGGTTCTCTACGGCACTTTTATCCCGGGGCCTGGCAGGCCTTGCAGGCACTACGACCGTATCATAATGGTTTGCCAGATCTTCCATGGACCTGTTGATCTCTGGTTCATACCGATCGGTTCGTATGACGGCTGACTTGAGGTTGTCCGGGACAATCGCTCTGGGGACCCCTCCAAGAAACTGCAGGCAGCAGTCCAGTGCATAGAGAAAATCGGGGGATCGCTGACTGGGAACGGCCATGGCAAAACAATAGTTGGAATATGGCAGGCACGCAACAAATATCTCGCATAAAATGATTTCACCAGTCTCATGGTCGATGTAACCCAGCTTCTTGCCGGAGAAATCGATGAAAAGCTTGTCACCGGGTTCGTGGTCCAGTATCATGCTTCCATCACGACGTGAGACCAGTAATTGCTTTAGATGGAAACAGAACTGGGCATAGCTATATCCCTGTGGATGAGCTACTAAATACTCTTCCCACAAAAGTCTCCGGTTTACACCTATTCGTGATAGTTCTTTTTCAAAATAAGGAAGCCTTTCTTTTAGATACTCGAAACGCTCGTCCCGATAGGCGGGGTTCCCCGATCTGAGCATCCGCTCAAGAACTGGATCTTCCAGTTCCAGTATCCTTTCCAGAGATAGATTCAGGTCCGTTACCTTCTTTAGATAGGACTTTACCGTATTCTTGCTGATGGAAAGATGACGGGCTATTGTTTTAATGGGATAATTCTCCCTGTGCAATCGTATTAACTGTTTGATCTGACTCATGGGTCTTGATTTACCGGCCATTGGAATATATCGATTAGGTCTAGCCCAAATAAACCAAAAAACAGAAACCCATGAAAAATGAGTGCATAAGGGGTCAATATCCGCCAGAATTCCATGCTTTAACAGCCTCTAAATGCAGATGGTGATTTCTTTTTTGTCCAGATTGCTGGGGTCAGCTTACTCCAGAATATCCACCGCCCAGGTGAGCTGCTATCAAGCTCAGCGATGTGAGGGCTGTCCGATGCGTGGTGGATGTCATAAAGCCCAGGGCAATCGTCTGATTGAAGTCAATCACCGCCTTGCTTGGCTTAAGGCCAGAGCTAGAGAAAGGTTACTGTCGGCACAGGGGCTATACCATCGAAGCAAAAGACCCGTGGAAGTCGAAGCGGTATTTGGACAGATGAAAAGCAACAACAGGTTTACCCGATTTAGTATGAAAGGACTGGAGAAAGTTACCGTGGAGTTCGGCTTGATGGCTATTGCCCATAACCTAAGAAAATGGGCAAAAAAGTGGAAAAACAAAGCTTTTATTGGTAAACCAGGTGGCAAAAACTTCCTATTTGCGATAAATCAAGCCATCAACATGCTGAAAAGTACAAAACATCGACTTGCAGCTTAATATTGCTCATGAAATTATAATTGAGCTCCAGAAAGCTATAAAACAGAAGAAGGTGCCTTTTTAGACACCTTCTTATTATTTATTATTCTTAAAAAGTTTCTTAAACTGTTTTTTGAGTTTTGCTCTGATCGAGACAGAACTAGAATCTATATAACCATAACCATAGCCATAGCCATAGCCATAGCCATAACCTCTGGCAAAATCGACATCATTTAACACCACAGCCATATTCTTCAATTTACCCTGTTCATATAGTTCCTTAGGAACATTTAACAAGCGTTTATCTAAGTAGTTCGCACGAGCAACATATATAGTAAGATCAGCAAATTCCGAAATCAATAAGGTATCCGTAACCAAGCTTACAGGTGCAGTATCTACAATAACAAAATCATAATTTTCTCGACCATATTCAATCACTTCATGAAAGTGTCCATTCATTAATAATTCTGCAGGATTTGGAGCTATATAACCAGAATATATAATATCAAAATCATAAGGAGCCGGTTTATGAATAATAATATTATCCACCGGCATATCAGGATTAATTAGATATTGAGTAACACCAATATTTGTATGTTGTAAATGAGATAGACCCAAGTAATCTAAAACTTTCGGCGACCGAATATCTGCTCCTATCAACAAAATTTTTTTTCCAGACATTGCTAAAATTCTCGAAAGATTAGTTGCCACAAACGATTTCCCTTCTCCTGATGTCGTTGATGTCACAAAGATTACAGCCGAATCTTTTTTAGTTCCCAACATAAAGGAAACATTAGTACGTAAAATTCGAAAAGCTTCAGCTAAAGATGATCTATCATTATCCTTAACTACTGGATCCTCCGATTCCGGAATTTCACCTAAAATCGGGGCATTAAATTTGTCCTCAATATCCCTACGTGAATGAACCTTATTATCCATCAAGAATTTTAAATAAAGAATCCCAAATGGAATTAGAAATCCTGCAATCAAAGAAGCCAATAAGATAATCGCCCCCCTTGGTGCAACAGGTTGATCCGACCCGTAAGCTTCATCGATAACTTTCAAAATTGCTGGAGTAGCAGCTGCTTGAATTTCAGTTTCTTCTCTTTTCTGTAATAAAAATAAATATAACGTTTCAACAATTTGTTGTTCTCTTGAGATATCCTTAAAACCCCTTTCTTGATTCGGCAAAGAGCTTAATTTATTTTCGAATTTATCCTTTTGACCTTGTAAGGCATTTACATTGCTTTGTAGAACTTGTCGATAATTATTTAAGGATGTGCGCAAAGATATACCAATTTCATTGATGTTTTTGTTAAGATTTTGCACAATAGGATTGTCGGGAGTAGCAGATTTTAACAGATCATCCCTTTCTAATATCAGATCATTGTAGCTTTTAATAGAACTTTGAATTGACAAATCATTGAGCCCTATATTTGAAGGTAATAAATCACCTTCATTTCCAGTCACGGCTCCTCCCATTATATCAGCTAAGCGTAATTGCGTTTGGTATTCAATAAGCTTGCGCTCATTTTCAGAAGCATTCTGCATATACATCTGAATTTCGGAGCTCATATCAACCATATTATTCTGATCCTTATAATCCGCAACTTTAGAATCCGCTTCCGATAAATTCTTTGAGATTAGTTCTAATCTTGAGTCAATAAATGCAGTAGTAGCTCTTGACAATCTAGTTTTATCTTCAGTCACATCTTTATTATATTGATCAATCAAAGAATTGAGAATTAACTCGGCCTTTTTTTTATTACCTGAATTCATAGAAAAACTAACAACATAAGATTGCTTTTCTTTGCTGGAATTTATTTGGATCGCATTTAGGAGATCATCCACAGCTTTGTTAACAGGTGAATATGAAATAATAATATCAGATTCAATTGGTTTATTCCCTTGAGGCAAGACCATTATAGGCCCTAATGGGCTTGTTATGCTCTCTCCCAAAGAAAAGGCTCTAGATCCATTTTCTTCATCCTCAATAAAAAATCTATTCTGCTTCTTTTGAATAATCAAATTATATTTAACCGAATCTAATTTAGGATTATTAGGTTCCAAGAAAACTACTCTAAGGGGAGATTGAGATTCCAACATCTCCGAAGTCTTTACATTTCCCTTGCTTAAATAAATTGTATTTAATCTATTCTGTTCAATAACCTTATTAAATATCCTTCGAGATTTCATTACTTCAATCTGATCTAAGACAAAAGCAGAGGCTGACCCTCCTCCTGCTAAAGTAGCTAATTCAGATAGACCGGCTAATTCTCCAGTTGCTTTATTTTCATCTTGTAACAAAATCTTCGCTGTAACATTATATATTTTATCCGCATATCGCAAATAAACAAATGCAGCTATCAGACAAATAACTATAGAGACAAAAAACCACTTCCAATAATAAGCATATTGTTCAAACAGTTGTTTAATATTTATTTCTGGTTCGTCTTTCTCTTTATTAGAGGAATATGAATTTGTAGAATGATTATTCATGTTTTAAAATAATAACTAACGAGTTAAAACTGATACCATTGTAATAATTAAACTCGCAACAGAAACAAAAACCCCTGTATTTTGAGTATATTTAGATGATTGAACTTTTGCACCATTCGGCTCAACATAAATTACATCATTTTGAGCTAAGTAATAAACAGGCGAATTTAAGACATCTTTCTTAGTTAAGTCCACCCTGTACTCTTCCTTTTTTCCATTTTGTTCTCGAATAACCATCACATTATTCCTTACTCCATTAATAGTTAAATCACCTGCAAGCCCAAGAGCTTCTAAAATAGTAATTCTATCATTGTTAATTGGGAAAGAACCTGGATTCTTTACTTCTCCCAAAACAGTGACACGAAAGTTTCGGACCTCCATACTTATTCCTGGATCAACAATATAACGAGCAACCTCTTTTCTAAGAAATTCCATGGCTTGGGTTCTTGTTTTTCCTGCCAATTTTACTTTTCCTAATTTAGGAAAATCAATCTCTCCATTAACGTCTACTGAATAAGTAGGAATAAATGGATTTGTGGATTGAATAGTTCCTGATGCTCCTTGATAAGGAGAAATTTGATTAAAAGGAGTCGTGGCCCTTACATCGTCTGCAGTAACGGAAATTGCTAAGATATCGCCAGGTTGTAACTTCGGAGCATTAAGCTCATATGAAGTATTTAACTGCGTAGAATCAGGTTGAAAGTAAATTAAATCCTTTCTAGATGCACAAGATGTAAACAAGCCTAATGCAACAATAAAGCAGAGAAGTATTCTCATAAAACTATTATTAATATTATTTGGTCAGACAAACAAAAACCAGTCCAAGTTAGCTAAAAGCACAAAAATAAACTATTAATCTCAATATTCTAATAAAAACTCACATTTGTAAGAATAAATAGAAAAACCTAATACCGACTTTGGACCTACATACCAGTAGAATCCTATTATTTAATAAAATAATCACTAATAGTATACTCAATAACAACTAATTAATACAACCTTGCAAAAACTTCACAAGAGCTGCAAATCAGTTATTTATAATAAAAACGATCACTAAATAATTTATAAAACTTAAAATCTAATAATTAGTTGAATTTTCAAATACTGACAAGAATACAAGATTATCAGTGATAAAAACTATATAAAAGAGATAATCATTTTAAACATACTTTTTAATCACAAGCCTTTTTATTATTAAATAAACAAGGCTTACACCGAATAATAAGCTTCCTGCAAAAATCAATTGGAGCTCGAACTGATAACTGCTTATCCAAATAACCGATAATCCAATTAGAAATTGAAGAATAGCATACGAACATGATACTAGCAATTTGTTTACACCAACCTCATTCCCTAAATATTGATATAAATGAGATCTATGAGCTTCAAAAATATTTTCCTTTAAGGTTAATCGTCGAATAATAGTCCATACCGTATCTACTCCGTAAACGGTTAAGAACAATATATATATCAAATTGCCCGTTTTAATAATTAGTGCCCCTAGTGCAAACAATAATATATAGGCTATAGATACTGATCCAACATCTCCCGCAAATGTTTTAGCCTTTATACGAAAATTAAAAAATGAGAACACCAAGAGTGCAATCAATGAATAGCTTAGTAATCGCTGATCCACAAAAGCAATATTACAATTTACAATTATTAATAGAGTAGCAACAACTATACTATAGGAAGCAGTAATCCCATTAATTCCATCCATAAAATTATACGCGTTAATTACACCTACAATGACAATAAATGTTATTAAGAGATAATACCACGGAAGACTAAAAACATCTAACTGATAAGCCATTAATAAAACAGATCCAAAATGTATAAATAACCTTATTTTATTTGACAGCGTTAAAATATCATCCAAAAATGAAACCAATGTCATTAATGTAAGCCCGAGAAAAAACCATGGGTATTGATATCCTGAATAAAAAAAATAAGCGATTGCCCCTAAATAAAAAATAACTCCTCCCCCTCGTAAAGTTATGGTGGTGTGAGAAGATCGAAGATTGGGTTTGTCTATAATATTAAATTTAAGCGCTACTTTGAAATAAAACAATTCCAAAAAAAATAATAAAATAAATAAAACTAGGTACTCCATAATATCTATTTTACATTAACATTAAATGATTGAATAGTTGTTATCAAGCCATCTTCTACAGAAATAGGTAGTTGTTCGATGCTTAATTTAGTTTTTATTTTCTGGTTGGAAACGACATATGATTCAGTCAACTTTTTCAATCTTTCTGAATTTAAAGGCAGGGATAACTTATCTCCAAATTTTGCTAGATCACTAATTACCTTCCTATTTATTCTCCAAATCTTAGGATTTCTACCTAAAGTTCGTCCAATCAAAGCAACTAGTTCATTTGTCGATAATGATTTATCATCCGAAAAATTATAAATTCCAGAGTCTAAACTTTCATCTTTCAACATTTTTTCAATTAAAAAACAGAGATTACCAATACTTAAAAAAGAGCGTTGATTATCAAATGCTCCTAATGGCCAAGGAATTCCCTGTTTAACAAAATTAAATAATAAATTAAGATTACCCTTATTTCCTGGACCATGGATCATGCAGGGACGGATAATAAAAAACCTTTTACCTTTAGGTAATTCTTTAGATAATAGGTATTCTTCAGCTTCTAATTTTGATTTTCCGTATGAAGTCAAAGGATTGGCAAAGATATCCTCTGATAATACCTCATCAATAGTATCAGCAACAGCTTTTACAGAGCTAAAATAAAAGAAGTCTCTCACATCAGAAGTCAAAAACATATTAAATAAACTTATAGTAAGATCGCGGTTAATAGTAAAATACTCCTCAGGATTCGATGTGTTTGATGTATCATGTGCCTTTCCTGCTAGATGTATAATAGCGTCAAAGCCATTTAGAGAAATAGTTTTCCAGCTACTATCTCTTAATGAAACATCCATTATTTCGTATTCGTTTTGAAGAATTAAATATTGACTCAAATTTTGCCCTACAAAGCCAGAAGCACCCGTAATTAAAACCTTCATGAGATTATAAGTTTTTCCACCAAATCTATATATTGTTTGGTTACTTTTTCTTTCGTATATCTTGAGTGAATAACTTCATAACCATTTTCACCCATAATATGAAGTTCTTCCTTTTTTACTTGGGAAATAAAATTTACTATCGAGTTTACCTTATCTTCAAAAATACTGTCTGTAATTAATTTTGCGCAACCAATCGGTTCAAGAAAATTGATAATTGAAGTATTTTTTCCTGAACATACTATTAACGGTCGCTTACAAGACATAATTGTATAGACTTTTGAAGGGAAACCATGTCCTTCCATTTCTTTTGACATAAAAATAAATTGCAAATCAGAAAACGCCAACAATTCAGGCATCTTATCTCTTGGTTGATAAGGTAGAATATGGACTCTATCCAATTTGAGGGTTTGTTTTTTTGTTATGAGATAATCCTTCATAATGCCTTCTCCAATTATATAGAAATCAATTTCTTGGCCCTTCAAACGTTTTGCAACTTCTATCAGAGGTTCCCAATCTTGAGCATGTCCAATATTTCCAGCATACATCAATTTTAGTGAGGCATTGCCATGAGAAAAATCTTTACCCAATTGAACTTCATTACCCTTTAGGGGAGCATATAAGTTGGCGTCAACAAAATTTGGTATTATATGAAGCTTTTCTTTATTGTCAAATCTATCAATGATAGTATCATAGAAAACTTGATCAATCGTTGTGATTGCATCTGATTTATTATAGATAAATCGTTCTAACCATTTTAATAAATTTATAATTGATTTAGATTTTAATCCTCCTTGCTCTATTAAAAAGTCTGGATAAATCTCTTGGACATTATAAACAACTTTTGCCCCCTTAATCTTTCCTATTATTAAATTAATAAGACCGATTGTTAGTGGAGGAGAAGGAGATATTATAACATCAATACCTTTAATAGTTCCTCCTATTAAAATACCTAATAAATGCCAATAAATAAACCCAATGATTCGTAAAAAAGTAGATTTAAACTTCTTTTGTGGAATATGGATAACCTTTATTCCATGAAAATCACTAACGTAGAACAAGCCTAAATATTTCTTCTTTATGGGTTGCTTTAATAACTCTTCACTTACTACGTTATAATGGGGAGTTGTAGTTAATACAGATACCTCATATCCCGCTTTCTGAAATGCTAATGCAATATCGTTATATAAGTATGCTGTTGAAACTCCATCAGGGCTAAAAGCGATACTGTGTATCAATATTTTTTTCTTTATCATCAAAATTAAATTTCCTCAGACCAAACAACTCTTTTCACATAATCTGTATAGGACAATATAATTCTCACTACTTTTTCAGAGACATTTGGCATAGAATAATCGGTTACTGGTCTAAAATTCCGATCTTCACCAATTTTTTGGGAGAGCACTTGCGTTAATCCTTGTAAAATTCTTTGAGGCGAGAGTCCCACCATCATTACTGAGGCTTCCTCCATTGCTTCTGGCCGTTCATGGGCTTGCCTAATGTTCAAAGCTCTGAAATTTAAGATTGATGATTCTTCTGAGATTGTACCCGAGTCAGAAAGACATGCATAAGAACGCATTTGCAAAGCATTATAATCATGAAAACCTAGGGGTTTTAGAAACTGTATCTGTGGACGCATTTCAATTTGCATCTTCTCTATCATATTTTTGGTTCTGGGATGGGTGGATACAATAATTGGATATTGATATTTATCTGCAATAGCATTTAATGACTCCATTAATCCGCGGAAGTTCTTTTCATTATTGATATTTTCTTCTCTATGAGAAGAAATCACAAAAAATTCATGCTCTTTAAGCCCTAAATTCTCTAATACATTCGATTTTTTAATCTCAGATAAATAATAATTTAAAACCTCATACATGGGTGAACCTGTTTTTATAATGCGATCAGCGGGCAACCCTTCTCGCAAAAGATATTCTCGGGCAATATCAGAGTAGGTTAGATTAACATCTGCTGTATGATCTACTATCTTTCTATTGGTTTCTTCAGGAACTCTTTGATCGAAACATCTATTACCTGCTTCCATATGGAATATAGGGATATGCCTTTTTTTGGCGGGAATGGCACATAAACAAGAATTTGTATCACCTAAAACTAAAAAAGCTTCTGGATTCAACTCTTCCAATAATGGATCAATCTTAATCAAGATATTTCCAATTGTTTCAGTTGCTGTTTTCCCTGCGGCTTCTAAGAAGTAATCAGGTTTCCTTAATCCTAAATCTTCAAAGAAAATTTGATTTAATTCATAATCATAATTCTGCCCAGTATGGACAATAATATGTTCAACAGCTTCAGATGCATCTAATGCTGATAATACTCTTGATAATCTAATAATCTCTGGTCGAGTACCCACGACCGTCATTACTTTCATTTTTTTCATAAATTTCTATTCCTTAATTAATTTAGAACAATTCCTACACCTCCAGAAAATAAGTATCTGGATCATTTGCATCATATGGTTCATTTATCCAAAACAGGGTAATTAACTCTTCTTCTCCAATATTTTTTATATTATGGGTATACCAAATAGGCATATCAACATAAGAAGGTTCAGTCCCATCAAGATAGAAATCGATGATTTCCTCCGTATCCATTTTACGTAATTGAATCAATGCTTTACCCTGTATTACGGCAAATCGTTCTATTTTGCGTGTATGAAAATGGTTGCCACGGGTAATTCCGGGAACAGTCGTTGAATAAGATGATTGTCCTCCAATTCCCGTCCGAATTATTTCGACAAAAGTCCCCCTCGGGTCAGAATGTAATTGAAATTTTCGAGGATAAATATTTTTATGCTCCATATAAGAGCGGAAGGTATTGAAAAGATTTAATTCAAATTTATCTTCTAATTCAGGAACTCCTCCCTTTTCGAGATATTGTACCTTGAATTTTTCTAATAGCCCCAGAACATCACTTACTTTTTTAGTTGATGTGGGTTCTACAATGGATAGGGGTTGGTGTTCAGCTTTTTTAATTAAAAAAATTATCTCTTCAACTAATTCCTGAACATAAATTAAATTAACAGTTCCATCATTTGCAATTGATGGGCTTTCACCATGAGTTAACTGATGACAGAAAGTAGCAATGAAAGAATTGTAATAAGGTTGCCCAAAAGAGCCAAATACATTAGGGATTAGCAAGCCGGTTGTTTTACCATTATTTTTTTCTGCCCATTTAACTAAAGTCTCCCTACCTATACGTTTAGAACGTCCATATAAGTTATCTCGTTCCTCTTGTGTTGATGAAGAAATGAAAACATGTGCTTTGGAACCTGTTCTTAACAAGGATGAGACTAAATTATTAACTAACTCAACATTCGTGTCGTAGATAACTTGTTCATTCTCATGTCTATTCATAGCGGCCAAATGCACTATAACGTCGCATTTAGAAACAAACTCATCTAGCAAATTGGGATTCGTAAACCAAACTTTATTAAAATCAACTACTTGAAAATCATTAGCTAATAAGCCCAGATTATTATATAAATGTTTCCCAACAAATCCATTTTGTCCAGTAATTCCAACTTTTAAAATCATTATTGTTTATTTAAGAAAAAATCTAATGAATATGTGAAATCATCTTTTACTGCATTATCTATACCAAAATCAGAAAAAACTAATAATTCGCTATTCTCTTCTAATGCTTGAAAAGCAGTCCCATATCCAGAGCTCAAATGGAATACTCGATTTTCATCAGATTTCAATATTTCTTTAATAATTGGTAAATCTCTAGATGGGTTATCCCAATTGTCAATTTCTACTATATCTATAGCAAAAGAACCGGATAAGACATAAAGCCAACGTTGTTCTATTTGATGTGCTCTCCATCCTCTAATCAAGGCCAAATCTGTATTCTTTATTATATAAAAGCGTTTAACTAATGACATATCAAAATCATTAACAAAACGAATTTGTCCTCTGTGGTCTTTAGCAATACCACCTTGAATATTCTCAATCATTTTGCACTTAATTTAATACGGATATTGCGTCACATTTTCTCCAAAGACTTCCTTACGTATTAATGGCAAATTGGAAATTAATTTTTTAAGGCCATCAACTCCTTGTTGCTGTGTATTATGAGAATGGTAATCTTCTACTTTTGAGACATCTTCTTCTCCCTCTGAAAAATATTTCGCGTAATTCAAATCACGATTATCTGCCGGTACGCGATAAAATTCACCCATGTCTTCCGCTTTCAACATTTCTTCGCGAGTACATAATGTTTCGTATAATTTCTCACCATGACGGGTACCAATTATTTTTACAGGCACATCCTTACCTGTCAAGTCCATTAACGCTTTAGCTAAATCGCCAATACTGCCAGCCGGAGCCTTATTCACAAATAAGTCTCCTGGATTCGCGTGTTCAAAAGCAAACAATACTAAATCAACTGCGTCTTCCAACGACATGAAGAATCTCGACATGTTAGGATCTGTAATTGTAATTGCTTCTCCTTTTTGAATCTGATTTAGAAATAATGGAATTACAGATCCTCTAGAAGCCATTACATTCCCATATCTTGTAAGACAAACAACAGTATCCTTCAGATTTCTAGCTTCTGCAACTGCAACTTTTTCCATCATTGCTTTAGAAATACCCATAGCATTAATAGGATATGCAGCTTTATCTGTACTTAAACAAATAACTTTTTTTACACCATTAGATGCTGCAGCTCGAATAACATTTTGAGTGCCCTCTACATTTGTCTTAACTGCCTGCATTGGAAAAAATTCACAAGACGGAACTTGTTTTAAAGCGGCTGCATGAAACACATAGTCAACACCACGTGTTGCTGGTTCTACTGATACAAAATCACGTACGTCTCCGATATAGTATTTAATCTTATTATTCTTATAAAGATTACGCATATCGTCTTGCTTTTTTTCATCACGAGAGAAAATTCTTATTTCTTTAAAATGATCTGTTTGCAAAAACCGATTTAGTACAGCAGTTCCGAACGACCCGGTTCCTCCAGTAATTAAAAGTATCTTATCTTTTATTTTCATTTTTTTGTTATTTACATAAATCATCGAAATCAAAACCTATTACTTGAAAATTTTGTGCCAACATAGAGGTATGTATCAATTTGTCATTTTCATCTAGAAACCTGTTTTTAATTTTCTTTGCAGGTACGCCTCCATATATACAGTAGGGATCTACATCTTTTGTTACTACTGACCCAAACGCGATAATCGCACCATCTCCTATTTTTATTCCGGCTTTAATTTTACTAAATGCTCCAACCCACACATCTTTCCCAATAATTGTCTTGTCTATTTTATCTCTACCAGAAAAAATGCACGGAGTACCAGCATTGTTATAAACATGGTCTGCACCAATAATAGAAACATTATTTGCTAACATCGCATAATCACCTAACTCAACTTTCTCATAAATGATACAGTTTGGACCAATATATGACCACGGTCCTGCTTTTATATCTTTAGAAATAATAGATCTTCCGCCAATATAAAATGTAGAATGAACATTCTTATAACCACCAAATGTTCTGTAATAAAACATTTTCAATTTTCTAAATAATTTCCTAATCAATTGTTTCATCATTAGTTCCGATAACATTTTTTAATATTTTAATCTGATACAAAGGATTGAATTTTTCATCAATTATATTGAAACAATTTTTTCTAACATCTTCACGACTATGTTTAATTTGAAACCACTTATAAATTGCATCTGCTAAAGAATCAACATTATTCTTTTCAAAAAACAATCCAGTTTGATGCTCAACTATCGCTTCAAATTCAGGCATTTGATAAGAAAAATCATTATGGGTAACAATAGGAGTTCCATACATTAATGAATGTATAGCAGTTAAACCAACATTTCCAGGCGAAACACATAAATCAGAGTTAAAAATATATTTAGCGATACTCTTTTCATCATATAACTTGCCCGTGAACCATGTATAGCTATTCAGATCTAATTCATTTACAATATTTAATAAATTATTTTTTTCGTCCCCCTCTCCTATAACTACTACATTTATGGGGAAGTTTTTTTCCATGAACATTTTCTTTTGAGCATGAAATATTAGATGAAGTTGTTTAACTTTTGTTAATCTTCCTATGAAAAGGATTGTGGGATTATTATTTAAGAAATAATTTTTATAGATACTTTCTGCAAATAATGATTCTCTAATGACTTTCTGATTTATATAATCAAGAGAATTATATATAACTTTTAACTTATCTGACTTAAAACCCTTAATCATCATTAATCTTTTAGCATATTCACCATATAACAAAATTTTTCCTGCCATAGAAAAAAAAGTTTTTTTTATGGCAGAAACTATCAGCGTTTCTTTACCATACCATCCGTGAGTCCATAAAAATACGTTTTTTCTAAAAAAAACATTCAAAACAAGAATTACCCACGTAGAAAGACAATAATAATCGCCTAAAATTATATAGTTTTTATATTCGCGATTGAATAATATTTTTACTGCACCTTCTTGCCAATAAAAATTAGAAAACAGACTAATGTTTTTAAGTTCCTTTTTGAAACCAGTTAATTCTGCATAATTCAACTTTCTGACATCATCCATCTTGTTTCCAAAATAAAAGTCACAACCAATCTCTTGATCAATTAATTTAAAAATACCAAGTCTATAATGTTGTCCAAAATTATATATTAAACAGGTTTTGTTCGACATCTATTTATACTAAGAAAATTAATATTTATATAAAATTATCATAACCCTTGAGTTGATTCTATTAGAACTTTGCCAGGATTACTAGCACTTTTACTACTAGAATTTAAACTACGAGTATTAAATCCATTAGATTGAATTTTTTTAATCGAATATTTACTATTAACAGGTTCCTCCCACCATAATACACCATTTGCAGATTTACCTTGGTAAGAATAGCTTTTTATGATATTCAAATATCTTTTCATTGCAGTCACATCAACTAACTTGCCCCCGTGCTTCGAACTATTCCCATGAATTACTGGCCATACATATGGCACAAGTTCCTTATTTAATCTTTTCGCAAGGACTAATGACCTTTGTAAATTGAACTTAAAATATTCATCGTTTTTAACACTTCCTTTATCCGAATCTGCATAAACAACATATAATGATGGAGATATATAATCACATTTCTCTAAAATCGGTATTAGTTTACTATCATCACCCTTGTAATGGTTTTGATAATATACTCGACTTGGCAAGCCATAGATACCTACTTTTAAATTAGGTCGAAAAGATTTTATTACATTTATTGCTTTTATAAAAATAGCTTCTGATTTATCAAATTTTTCATCTCCTGGCTTACCGCTATTAAGGTCTTGTATAATCTTTCCTTCAATATCAATAGAAACATAAGAATTATCATTAACATCAGGAAAAAACAATTCTAATCTTTTTTTTACACTATTTACATCAAAATTATTGTCTCCTTTTGGAAAAAACACACTTTGACCTAGCCAAAAATACTTATGGTATAGAGTGTTATTTTTCAAATAATCAATCTCGCTTTTTTCATATCTTGGTTGTAAATAAAACACCTTAAAAGTCTGGGCAAAGTTATTAGTTGGTAAAACAAAAACGATTAAAACTATAAATTTAATTAAATGATTTTTCATGTTATTTCTCTTTATCTGTTACTAATCTAATCTCTAATTCTCTTCTCTGCAGGTAAAAATTTATTACTAAAAATCCAAAGAACCAGAATAAATAATTTGTATAAAAGGACTTAGAACTTAATCCAAATACAATGTATTGTACAAACAACATAGATATCCATCCAAATTGCTTGTAATTTTTAACAATTATATAGGACCTAGATAAAGTTCTACAAAACCAGTATAAGAAGAAAAAAGCCCCTATTAAACCAGTTGCCATAATTGCCTCCATAAAAAGATTGTGTGGGTAATACCCTTCGTAAAGTCCATCATTAATCAAAAACGAATCACCAATAAAAGGACTATTTAAGAACTGTTTAAATGCTTGAACATATATAACATCCCGTCCTGATGAATCACCGTATTCAACAGCATATATTACCCTATCAATTAAACTACTGTTAAACTGGCTTAAAAAACTAGCAATTTGTTGCCAAAAGAAAACAAACGGTAGAATTAATAATGTCATCAGTAAAACGGTTTTTACCATTCCAATTCTCGTCGCAAAAAGGAAAAATAAACACGCAAATAAAGCTAAGAGCGGACCTCTACTAGCAGCTAAGTACATTACCAATATTCCCAATAAAATACCTAAAACATATAGTATTTTAAAAAATAGATTGTTCTTATTGATTAATTGAAAGACTGACAATAAAGCGAAACTAACTCCGTAATGCCCATATGACAATGGTCCCATAACTTCATTTCCTCCACTTCTTAAGTCGTCGCTAACCTGAGATCCATGAGTAAAGTTATACCACATTGATAGTAAAAGTGTAGCCAACAATAAATAATAGCCTTTTGATAAAATTTTTTCAAAATCGATATTTTTTGAAAAAGCTATACCAATTGTGGGTAGAAGTGTCACAAAAAACACATATAAAAAGTAACTCGTATTATCAGAATAAGTGCTAGTAACAACATCTGAAAAATACAAGTCATAAACCATATGAAATAAATAAATCGAAAAGAAAATTATTAATGGGAAGTTCTCCTTTATCAAAATTGTTAAAGAATTTCGGTTTAAGAATGGTCCCATAAAAATCAATATGCTCGCCAAAAAAGTAGAAATTCCAACATTCAACCATACAAATAATTGTGAAGATCCACCAATGATCGATGGTATACAAAGTAATAAAGGTGACCCAAAAACTAAATATAAAACGAATATATCACTTACTCTTCCCTGGATATTTTTTGAATAAAGCATCATTTTTTAGGGTTCAGGCTTGTATATTGATTAACTAAAATCTTAATTAATTTGTCAACATTTACACTAGCAGAATATTTTTCAGAGAGTTTTCTACCTTTGATTCCCATTTCCCGCCATTTTAGTCTATCACGTATTGATATATTAATTGCATCTTTATATGCGTCAATAGTTGGATCATAAACCAGCCATCCATTCTCTCCCTCTTTAATCATTTCACTGGGGCCACCTTTGTAATATGCGATAATAGGTTTACTAGCAAACAATGATTCCGCAATAGTTATTCCAAACGGTTCTGCATTTCTTCTACCATTAATCATTATATCTACACTTGAATAGAAATCACCAACTTCTGTTATAGGGCCAATCATTACAATATTAGAATATTCTTTCACTATGCTTTGACAAAACTTAGAGTATTCAGTGGTTAAAGGACCTCCAGCAATTATTAACACAGAATCACTAAATGCTTCACTCTTTATAAAAGCTTTAATAACAATCTCAACAGCCTTATCCTCTTCGATCCTAGTCAACATTCCAAAAATTACATTTTGCTTATCACTAATATATTTTTTTCTAAATGAATCATTCCCGCTTTTTAATCTTTGTTCATTATATCCAGGATAAATAACATATTTGCAAAAATTAGCTCCTAGAGAAATTCGGGTATATTCGCTGTTTGCAATGGGAATTATATTTAAATATCTACAGATAGCTTGATAGACAACTTTAGATGTATTATTTCCAACACTATTCGCCATATGCCAGTAACAAGGAACATTGAGTTTTTTACTTATTAATCCCGATAAAAACATTAAATTTTCTCTTCTGTATATGATAGCTTGATAATCCTTCTTAATACAAGTTTTCAGAATTTCCTTTGCAAATTTCTTTCCAAATAAGTATGCTTTCTTTAAAGAACTTAATCTATCTAATGCACTCCCACTAAAAAGGAAATCGGTCTGGGGGAGATAGAACTTTTCATCTGCAAGATCTTCATAAATTTTTAATTTATCACCATTACCAATAATTATTAAATCAACATCTACACCTCTTTCACGCAATAACCTTAGAAATTGACTCTCACAAGTAAAAACACCACCTGTATCGTTGCTATTAACTATTTTTAATATTCTCATGGTTACTTATTCAAAAAATCTTTCAATAGAACAGAATTTTTATTTGACATATTAATTAACTCTTTATCAACTTCAATTTGAAAATCTCCAGTTAAGATTGAAAGGATTTCATTTTGTTTTTCGTTATTTAAAAGATCATATAATTCAAAATGAAAATTTGATAAACCTACCTGATTAAAAAATCTTTTAGTTTTTGGATGCTTAGAGATCCCAATTGGAGTAACACCTAATGCATAAGAAGTTATTGCAACGTGCAATTTTGTAGTTATCACTTTGTCACAAGTACTTAAAAACTCCAAAGTATCGTCAGGATTTAAATATTCTTTAATATCCCAAGATAAACCTAACTCATCTAACAAATCTTTAAAAAATTTATATTGATAACAATCTTTTCCTAATCCATGATCAACTAAAAAATAAATTTTACTCTCCAAAATCTCTTTATCTAACCGTTCTAAGAACTTCATCAATTCAGGGCGAATATTTTGAGTATCCACTCCAGGATCTAAAGGAATATGCAAAGCCAAAATATTATTCTTAGTCCTTTTTTCTTTAATATGCTTAGAATATTTATTTAGACCATAGCGAATTGATAAAGCACTGTCTGGAACAACATTAATAGTTCCTTTAAATCCATATTGTAAGAGATACTCCTTTGATTCATTATCTCTCACGCTAACAACTTTTGAACCATTGATTACATACATTCCAATCTTTCGAATAAACCAGTTATTTAGCGGCCCAAAACCTATGCCAAAATAACCATATGGCTTGCCTTTCAACCTTGCCAAAATTCCAGGCATCATATGCTGTAAAACAAATTTCACTCTCCATCTAAGTGATGGTAACCTTGGTTCCCCGAAATATCCACCACCTCCATGAACAATAAAATCAGCACTATTTACAGACTCAACAATTGAAATATTTGGTTTTACACCCAAGCATTTACCATAATAGTCATTGGCCATATCCATAACTACCTCATGCCTTTCGTCACTAATTTCAATCCAATTTTTATAGATATCCATTAACAAAACATCCCCATAGTTGTAGTTTCGGCTAGCACCATGCAAGCACACAAACACCTTTTGCCCTTTATTATTCATCTTTTCTTTCTTCTTTCTTTAATAAATTGTAATAAGCTGTAAATCGCCCTTACTTTAAAAAAGTAGGCGACCAACATATAAGTACCAAACCCAATAATAACTCCGATTAAAATTCGCCAAAAATCAGCAAAATCATTTAATAACACATTATCCAAAACATAAATTAAGACGCCAACTAATCCCGCGATAATATAGATACCTATCACATCCTTGATTTGTTCAATTAATGAATATTTAATCATTTTCGAAGAATATAATGTATTTAAGTAAACTGATATAATGGCAAACACGCATTGTGATACTAGAATACCGTAAATTCCGTACGGAATTGAGACTATTATTAAAATAGTTAATATAATCTTTTTTATAACATTTAGCTTTAACACTAAATCAGATCGTCCTTTTACTCGAAGAATATTTAAATTATACCTCTGGAATGGATGTAAAATTCCAACAATAGTTAAAACCTGAAAATAGGGCACCATTGGGGACCACTTCTCTGTTAGAAGTAACCTAAAAAATGGTTCAGCTATTGCGCATAAAATGACCATAGTAGGGGTAAGAAAAAACACAACAAAACCAAAAATTTCTCTATAATATCTCTTTAACTTCTCATTATCATCCTGAATATCAGCAAACATAGGATAAGTGACTTTTTCAACAGCTGTAGAAATATTTTTCCCTGGAAACAACTGAAATAGCTCCGCTCTATTATAAAAACCAAGTATTTGAGGTGAGAAAAATTTACCTATTACCACACCATAAATATTATCGAAAATTGCATTTAATAATCCCGCTAACGTAAGTTTGTATCCAAAATTAAAATGGTACTTTAGCTTTTGTAGATTAAATACGCGCTTTGGTCTCCATTTTGATTTAATCCAGTATTGTAAGGTCATTAAGAAATTTTGAAGCAAATTATATACAACAATACTCCAAACATCCCAACCATTGTATGCCATTAATATACTAACAACGCCAGCAACAATCAAAGACGGTAACTGCATAAGCATTTGCTCTTTGAACATCATCTTTTTGGTTAACTGGGTAACTTGTACTATCGAAAATGCACTTATAATAAAGCTCAAGCAATAAACTTTTATGATATTTACAAGTATAGGCATATTATAAAAAATTGCTATATAAGGAGATACAACAACAAGTAATAAATATACCACTAATGATATAAAAATATTTAAATAAAATACGGTTGAATAATCATCATCATCAACATTTTTATTTCTTATTAATGATGAGGCCATTCCCGAATCGACAAGACTTAAACCTATCGCTATAAATATTTGTAATAAAGCAATTATTCCAAATGACTCGGGTAATAAAACTCTTGCAAGTATTATTTGTACTAAAAAATTTATTCCTTGAAAACCGAACTGTTGTGAAATGGTCCAAAGTAGTCCTGATGTTGCTGTACTCTTTAAAGACATGAGTTAGCTTGGATTTATATTTATCATTTATTTTTTAGTTATATAATTTCATCTCAATCCAACTAACTATTCTCCTATTGCGTAATACGCAAATTTTAATTCTTCCATTTTCTTCCTATCTAAGATTTTTCTACCATCGAAAACAAATGAAGGTTTCTTCATTTCATCTTTAATAAGCTGCCAATCATAATGTTTAAACTCCTCCCATTCAGTTAATATAGCTATTGCGTGTGAATCATTTATAGCTTGGTAAGGGTCGTCAACAACTTTTACCAATCTGCGGTTGTCCTCTGGAGAACGAGTCCCTAAATAATCTAAATCTTTATATATTTGCTCTTTTGAGACCTTCGGGTCGTAAACAATAATAGATGCTTCCTCATCTAAAAGATGGTCCGCTACATAAATCGCTGCCGATTCACGGGTATCGTTAGTATCTTTCTTAAATGCCCATCCTAAAAACGTAATATTTTTACCATTTACTGTATTATACATTGTCTGGATTATCTTTTCAGCAAAACGAGATTTTTGATGATCATTTAAAATAATAACTTGTTCCCAGTAGTCTGCAACAGCATTTAAATTGTAAGTACGTGCAATGTAGACTAAGTTTAGTATATCTTTCTGAAAGCAAGATCCACCAAAACCCACTGATGCTTTTAAGAATTTGGCCCCAATACGACTATCATATCCAATTGCCCGTGATACTTCATCCACATTGGCTCCCGTTACTTCACATAGCTCAGAAATTGCATTAATGGAGGAAACTCTTTGTGCAAGAAAGGCATTTGCGACCAACTTCGATAATTCCGATGACCATAAATTCGTAGTCAAGATCCGCTCACGAGGTACCCAAGCTTCATAGACTTGCACCAGTGCTTCAATAGCTTCAGGGTCTTCACCTCCAATTAGTACACGATCGGGGTTATGTAAATCGGAGACAGCCGTTCCTTCTGCCAAAAATTCCGGATTGGATAAAATATGGAAGTTTACACCATTTCCTGTATTTTCTAAAATACTTTTTAGTGCTTCTGCAGTTCTTACAGGTAAAGTAGATTTCTCAACAACAATTTTATCATCCTTTGCGACTGCCGCAATTTGTCTCGCACAAAGCTCGATAAATTTTAAATCTGCAGCCTGCCCTTTACCTTTTCCATAGGTTTTAGTAGGCGTATTAACAGAAATAAAAATCATATCTGCTTCGTCAATAGCTTTCTCAACATCTGTAGAAAAAAACAAATTTCTTCCTCTAGCCTCTTTTACAACAGCATCCAATCCAGGCTCATACACAGGTAAATTCTCTAAATTTTCATCATTCCAAGCGTCAATTCTAGCCTGATTTAAATCTACCACAGTCACCTGCACATTTAGGTTCTTTTGTGCAACAACAGCCATTGTTGGTCCTCCAACATAACCGGCGCCAATACAAGTAATTTTTTTAATTGTTCTCATTCTTACTTAACTATTTATTGGGTAATATTTTTATTTTCTTAATTTCAAATAATGTTAATTATAACCTTCCATCTATTATTTCTCTTGGTAAAATCCCTTTAACATCAAATAAAACATGTAAATCTTTTAGGGTAAACTTGAGTTTAATGCCTTTAAATTCTTTATGTGCCACCGCAAGGATTATTACGTCATACTCAACCCCTTTAGAATTAATTAAATAATTATTTTCAATTATTTTAAAATTATCATTTATATCGGGGATGTTGTATTTTTTTCGAACATCTTCCTTATCAGCAATAGGGTCAAATACATCAACATCTAAGCCATACTCAATTAATTCATTATAAATATCAATCACTTTTGTATTTCTTACATCTGAACAGTTTTCCTTAAAAGTAAGGCCTAATATTAATGCTTTAGCTTTTTTAATAGGAATATTTTTTTGAGTCATTAACTTAACCACTTTTGATGCAATAAAGCTGCCCATCTGATCATTGACTCTTCTACCAGAAAGAATAACGTTAGGATGATAACCTAGCTGAGATGATTTATGTGCTAAATAAAAAGGATCGACAGATATACAATGTCCCCCCACCAATCCAGGTTTAAATTTTAAAAAATTAAACTTCGTCTCAGCAGCATCTAATACATCATTCGTATCTATTCCCATTCGATCAAAGATCAAAGCCAATTCATTGACAAAAGAAATATTAATATCTCTTTGGGCATTTTCAATAGCTTTCGCAGCTTCAGCTACCCTAATGCTTGCAGCTTTAAAAGTGCCTGCTTTAATTATTTTCTTATAAAGTTGGTCAACCTTCTCGGCTATAGATTCGGTTGAACCTGAGGTTACCTTTTTTATGGTTGTTAAGGTGTTTATTTTATCCCCAGGGACAATCCGTTCAGGTGAATATCCTACAAAAAAGTCTTTATTAAATATTAATCCTGAATTATTTTCCAAAATAGGAACGCATTCTTCTTCTGTACAACCAGGATATACTGTGGATTCAAATATTACTAAATCTCCAACTTTCAAAATACTAGCAACTGCTCTCGTTGCATCCTGTAATGGTGAAAGATTAGGTGAGTTATATTTATTAATAGGTGTAGGAACAGTAATAATAAAAACATTAGCTTCAATTATATCAATAGAATCTGACGAAAAGTAGAGACCAATTGGATTGGTTTCAATTTCTTCTCCGTTCCCATTATTAGAATTCAAGGATTTACTGTTTATATCAGATTTATCATAACTTAAATCTGAAACAATTTCAATGCGATTTATTGAGAATGGATTAAGTTTTAGTTGAACATTTTTTAAATCATTTAAGGCCACTTCCTTTGTTGTATCGGTCCCTTTTTTAAGTTTATCAATTCTTTCTAAATCAATATCATAACCCACTACAGAAAAATACTTAGCAAATTCGATTGCCAATGGTAAACCAACATACCCTAAACCTATGACCGCTATCTTATTCAAAATAGAAACTACTTCTTTCCGTTTTTTTCATTCTCTTTTTCAGCTACAATTTTTCGTAACCCAGAACTAGAAAATCGATGATCTCTCCCATTAAAATATAATTCAATGCCTTTATCTTCACAATATTTTCGACCAGTAAAGTCTTTTTCTCTATATTCATCACCAACAATCCGTACATCCAATTTGAAGGATCGTAAAATATCCTCTAAGTCCTGCTCTGTTGAATATGGTACAATTTCGTCTACAGACACACATCCGCGCAACTGAATATAACGTTCGACAACAGTTTGCGTAGGCTTATTCTTTTCAGGACGGTCTAAAGTAGGATCCATTTGAAGTCCACAGATTAAATAATCACATTGACGTTTTGCTTCTGCCAGCATCATAATATGACCTGCATGTAATAAATCAAAAGTGCTAAAGGTAATCCCAACTCGAGGCCCAGGGTTATAGTCTCTATGTTGCAGGGTTTTGGTTTCTTCCATAAAATTAATCTTCTTTTTGATACAATATTATTTGTTGCGTAGCCTCTTCCGGCTTATCTAAATACAAAATAATCTTTTTATCCAACAATTTTTCAGTTTTGCCGCTTAGCTGCAATAAATATGCCGAATCAATATTTTCACCCGTAATTAGAATTTCTATCGTCCCGGAATCAATACCATTGGCATAATCGCCCAACAGCGCTACCTGATGCACATCACCTGTCCTATCCAGCACATAGTCTATTGCCTGATCTATACCTAAAAAAGTACGAACTAAATTCTGCAGACTTTTAAAGAGCGGATGTTCAATGTTTGCCCGGTAGAAGATCTTATTGTTTTCCTGGGATTTAATCAGATAACCGGCTTCTGACAGCTGGTTCAATTCTTTTCTAATTGCGTTAGTGGATTCGTTGAATTCCTCGGCAATTCCACGTAAATAGCCCTTATTAGCCGAGTTTACAAAAAACTTGATTAATAGCTTTAGACGAGTCTTGGACGTAATGAGTGAATCCAACATATCAAATAGTGAGCAACAAAAGTACTCATTGTTATTTTTATTTCAAAAAGTTGGATTAGTTTGGATGGTAAAAGAGCAACGTAAAGCTAATAAATAAGTTCTTCATGTCACCAAAATATGCCTTTAATTATATTAATAATCGTTTTTATTTATTTAAAGTACTACATTAATTTTATGTTAATTAATTTTGACTCGTAACAAAGGGGTCTTAATAAAGCAATATGTCATTATAAAAAGTATTAAAGAGATAAAGTCAATCCTTCTTCTTGTGAAGCAGCCTAAACAAGAATCGAATCAGATCAATATTTTATTACATTAAACCTTGTTAAGAATAATCTCATCAATTCTTTTATTTGCAAGATAATCTAACAATTTACTTTTTCAATTTTAATCACTTCGTTCTCCAATATCTTTGATAAGGTTCCATTACTTTTAATCTTTGGTTTTTTGATGTAATGAATTACTATTTTTTCATCTTTCGGTATTCCATGAGGGAAAAAGTCGTCCAAACTTTTAAAATCAAAAATCTTTTTTAGAATTCCTAAATGGCGTAAGTTATATTTTTCAGGTTGTTCCAATGATTCGCATTTGCCAACGAATGTTTCAACGAATCCCATCTTTTGACTTAATTCTCGTTGGGACCACCCCTGATCTTTTCTGAATTTTTTAATGTTAATAATTAATTCATAATCAATCCTATAAATTGAAGTTGTTTTGAGAGCTGTAGGCATTTCTTGAGTTTTTTGTACCGAATTATTGGTTCATTGATTTTTTTTATTATCTTTGAAAAAGTGAACAGTTAATAAGGCTTCAAAGCCATAAAAACGATGTTTTCTCGAACCCGAAAAAGAGCTAGATTTCCGTCGAGAACACCGTGTTGTTCGCTCCATGCTTTAAGAAAAGTTTCTTACTTTTGGAATATAGCATTGGGGCGGCTTCACGTAAACTTTGACGGCATCTTTTTTTAAATCTTGAAGATTTAAAAAAGATGAAGGGTTAGCTCCCCTTGGGTTCAAAGTGTGAGGTCGCCTCTTGCTATTTTTATTGGCAATATCTACCTGCATTGACGTCGTTTCAGATAATTAAAATTATGATAACGAATGTGCAAACCAAGATTCCAAAGAACCAGCTCAAGGAGCCGTGTTCATGGTTTTCCGAAACTATTCTTTACAAGAACATATTCTGTTCGCCAGAATAAGTATCGGCCAATATAACAGGAGACAAAAGGGCCCTTCGAATCGTAGTTTCAGGCCAAATCCCTCTAGTCTTCCTGTTTTACCAGTCACCTTCTTAAAACAACTAACAACGGCTACTTGCCTCTGTTAAGGTTAGTAACAAGGTTTACTTCTCGACAATTTAAATCTAGGCTAATTTTTCCATACTGTCAAGCGTGCCGCAGAAAGTTTGCAGGTCAATCCGATCTGGGAAGGGGCTGGTATATGTTAATTATTTCCGAATTAGCTCCGCTCGAACCATTTATAAACCAAACAATCCAACTAAGAGCTATCTCGGGAGAAATGTTCACATATGAAGAATATGGTCCTTTTTAGGATTCTCCAAATCTTCATATAACTATTTAACCAATGCAACAAGTTAATCAAAAAGGGCTTGTGGACCTTTTAATATCTAGAATATCGCCCGATGTCCGCAGGTGTAGTCACAACAATATTATAGTACAAATTCGATTTCTTTTAATAACCATATTTACGATATGTTTCAGTTTGTTTAATAATCAGTTAGTAGCCCAGGAGCCCCTTCATGGGGCAAATGGGAAATTTACTATTACTGGAACAGTTCGAGATTCTCAAACCAATAGGCCTTTGATCGGTGCAACACTTACGCTTGGAGAATTAATCACTAAAAGCGATATGGAAGGTAAATTCTCTCTTAGAGGACCATCCTCAACGAATAAACTTATTATATCCCACCTAGGATATAACGATACAATCTTTACGATTACCTCAACTATTAAAACCCTAGAGATTGTTTTGAATCCTATTGATAATCGAATCGAGGAAGTTGAAGTTGTCAGTACGGGATATCAGAAAATCCCGAAAGAAAGGGCAACAGGGAGTTTTTCTTATGTAGATTCCAAAACCCTACAACGCAATCCTGGAATGGCACTTATATCGAGATTGAATGGAGTGACCAACGGATTACTTATTGATAGGAATGCAGGTAATCCAGATGGTCTTAGCGTTAGAGGAAGAAGCACTATATTTTCCAATACCAAGCCACTTATAGTAATCGACAACTTTCCTTATGAAGGTGACCTAGATAATATTAACCCCAATGATATTGAGAGTATAACTGTGCTAAAGGATGCCACAGCTGCCTCAATTTGGGGAGTAAGGTCTGGAAATGGAGTGATTGTAATTACGACAAAAACACCAAAGGGTAAGCTATCCATAGAGTATTCATCTAATTATTTATTTAGGAAGAAGCCCAATTTATTTACTGAAAAATTAATGTCCCCAAGTGATTTTATAGATTCCGAAATATTCTTGTTCGACCAGGGATATTTCGACAGAGACATTAGTGTCCCCTACCAACAGATTTCTCCGATTGTCAATATTTTAAATCAACTGAGAATTGGTGAAATAACTCAAGAACAAGCCAATTCCCAAATTGATTCCTATAGGAACCACGACGTCCGAACTGACCTGCAAAAATACTTCTACCGCAACCTATTTCAGCACCAACAGCAATTCAGCATCTCTTCCGGGACGCCAAACTTCAAAAATATTCTAAGTGGATCCTTTGATCAATCGTTCAGTGATAAAGTCGGCAACAAGAATGACAGGTTGAATGTCCGTAATGCCAACCAATGGAATATCCTACAAGATCGAATAATGTTAAATACAGAAATTTGGTATACCCAGAATAATGTAGGCGTTATTAATGCCAAGGGTTACATGCCAAAATATCCTTATGATAAACTGGTTGACGACAAGGGAAACGCCTTAGAGGTACCTAGGAAATCGGGCCTTCGTAAGTCTTATACGGATACGGCAGGAAATGGACTTTTGCTGGACTGGAAATATAGGCCATTGGATGAGCTGCGCGAAGAATTAAATCATGCCAGGACCAAAGACGAACAGCTGAGGTTTCAACTGGGATTGAAAGGCAAGATCTATCGAAGTTTCAATCTGGGTATGAACTACCTATTTAATAAGAACTGGATTGATTATACCAGCCTATCAAATCAGGAATCCTTCTGGGCGAGAGACCTAATCAATCAATTCAGTCAAGTTGACCATGAAAATCAAACCGTTACATATCCCATTCCCCTTGGAGCTATATTAAATAAGAACGCCACCCAAAAGAAAGCCCATTATGGCAGGGTGCAATTGGATTGGAATGAAAGAATCAAAGATAAACATACCATCAGTGGACTATTAGGTATGGAGTGGAGAACCGACCGAGGCGATTTTCAAGATTACGGAAATTTATATGGTTACAAAGAAGATCTGGAATCCTACTCTCCTGTCAATATCTTCTCTTATTACAAGCTGTACCACTCCAGAAGAAACTCATTAATTAGCCAAGGTGGTCTTAGAGGCCGAAATGTGGACAACAACAGATCCGTCTACGGCCTAATCTCCTACAGTTACGATGATAATCTGACGCTCAATGCCAGTGTCAGAAAGGATGAATCAAATGTTTTTGGTGTCCAGGCGAATTTAAAAGGTGTTCCCTTATGGTCAGTGGGTGCTTCCTATTCCTTTGAGAAGCTAGTTAACTGGAAGTCACTGAACTTACTCAAACTTCGAACAACTTATGGATATAATGGAAATATAGATAAATCTACAACCGCTTATTTAACCTCCAAACTGTTTAGGCAAATGAATATTTGGGGGTACCCAATGGATGAAATTGTCAATCCTCCAAACAGTACGCTCCGATGGGAAAAAGTTCAAAACATAAATATTGGACTGGATTTTAGTCTATGGGAGTCACGGCTGTCAGGATCGATAGATTATTTTCAGAAAAACGGTCAGGACCTGATGGGAAATAGTCCTCTAGCCCCTCAAGTTGGAATAGTTAACTTTTATGGAAATGCGGCCAACACCTCAACCAAGGGGGTAGATTTCCAGCTGAAATCCATTTGGATGGATAGTCCGGATTTTAAATTTCAAACAGATTTCATATTTAACATGGTAAGAGACAAGGTGACCAAATACTTTATTGAACCGGGGATTAATACGGACATCGTTTCCTCCTTTGGAATCACCCCTTTGGTGGGGCACCCAATAAATTCCTTAGTTGTCTATAGGTCCAATGGACTAGATGGTTCAGGAAATCCTTTGGGGATACTCCAAGGAAACCCTTCAACCGATTATGGTGAGATTATGAACGGTACGGACAGGAACAGCATAAATATATTGGGATCGAAAGTTCCTACCCGATTTGGAAGCATTCGTAATAGCTTTTCCTACAAAGGAATTGATCTTTCTTTCCAGGTTCTCTATAAATGGGGAAACTATGTGATGATCGGAAATTCATTTAATTCAAATGGCCTAATCGATGGAGTATACAGATTCTCCGATTATCACCAGAGATGGAAGTCACCAGGGGACGAGAAAACGACCACCGTTCCAGCATTTACCTATCCTAAAGATTATAATAGGATGGCTTTTTATCAAGCATCTGAAGTTCTTTCCATCCCCGGTGGAATGGCCCGACTGCAGGATGTTAAACTTTCATATAGCCTACAGCCACTTAAGCGTCAACAGTCCAACCTTCAGATGTATCTCTATGCATCAAATTTAGGACTATTATGGAAACAAAATAAAAAAGGGCTAAATCCTGACCTGATTTCAGGATATAAAGTACCGGTTGAATGGTCTCTGGGCTTTAAATTAAATTTTTAATGACATGAAAAATCTAATACGAATAGTGACTATTGCTTTTTTATTGATCGGCTGTTCAGATCGATTTTTAGATGAACAGCCCAACAGCAATATTTTTACCCCGGAAAAACCAGATGACTTTCAGAGGCTTCTGGACAACTTTGAATATGTTGGCGTTGGCAATGTCCTACCTCAGATGTCCGCTGATGAATATTACATTGTAACTGAGGAAAACTGGATTTCAAGTCGAACGGCTGTGGAGAAAAGCACCTACATATGGGATAAAGATATATATGGGGGAGAGGTAAATATTGGCGACTGGAACTTCCCTTACCAGACGATTTTTTATGTAAACAATATCCTAAATAAGATAGAAGAGAATAACGACCTCAATAGGCTGGATAAAAGCCTATCGGACATTTATGGACAGGCCCTGTTCCATAGGGCCAATGCATATTATGATTTATTATCCAATTTCTCCGTTCCTTTCGATGCAAAGACCCAATCAACGGATCTTGGGATTCCTTTGAGAAATGATGCATCGGTCGATTATACGGTCGGGCGCTCAACAGTTCAGGAGTGCTATGATCTTATATTTTCGGATTTATCAAAATCTCTGGATTTCCTTCAGTACAGTCAACCGATCGAACAGCGGAACAGGCCAACCAGACTTGCCGCATATGGTCTACTTTCCCGAATTCACCTTAATCGAAGGGAATATGGTCAAGCAGAAAAATGGGCGGATGTTTTTTTAGAAAAGTATAATAAAGTCAATGACTACAATACGCTATCCGAAAGTTCAATATATCCCTTCTCTACTGCCCATGACGAACTTATTATGTACGGGAAGACCAACGTATATAATAATGCCAGATGCAACAATACAACGCAGACAGTTTTTGTTGATTCAACTTTAATCAATTTTTATGACGATAACGATTTAAGATTGTCAATTTATTTTAAGGAGCTAGTTCAGGGCAAATATATTATGAAGGCAGGTTACAATGGAATTACCCTAAGTCCCTTTACAGGGGTTGCAGTAGATGAAATCATGTTAATAAAAGCCGAATGCCTTGCCAGAAAAAATGAAATAAAAAAGGCTGCCGATCTAATGAACCTGCTCCTCATAAAGCGATATAGGACCGGTACATATGTACCCATCACGTTCCCTAATCAGGAAGTTGCCTTAGAATTTGTTCTGCTTGAACGTAGGAAAGAATTGATTTGGAGGTGCAGGAGATGGGAAGACATTAAAAGGCTGAATAAGGAAGGGGCAAACATCGTTTTGAAGCGCGTTATTGGTAATAAAGAATATACTCTTGAACCCAATTCCCCGAGATATGTATTCAACATCCCCCAAGATGAGATTAATAGGAGTGGAATTGAACAAAATAATAGATAATGATGAAAATAAACAGAAAAACGGATTGCATATTCTTTAGGATCTGTACCCTTACTTTATTTCTAAATGTGATATCTGCACTTGGAGTTAACGGGCTCCATGCCCAGACCATAATCCATGGAAAAATAGACCCTTCATTCAAAATTGACTCTTTTACGATTGCCTACACAAAGGATCCCGTACAGGAAAATAACATCTACGCAAAAGGAGAAGAAAAAACGGTTAAGGTAACAGATGGGTTGTTTAATATTGAATTGACCGATCTTTCACAGACGTTTTACATATTGTTTAGATTTCCCGAGGTGGATATCAAACTCAAAAGTGACAGCTATCGGGCATTTGAAGGAAATCCATTTTTACTGAAATCCAACACCAGCACGAACATCCGAATCTCTCCCCAGGAAGTTTCTTTTCAAGGTGAGAACGAAGCGATGCTTGACTGCCAATTAGCGCTGAACCAACTTCAATCCGATTTGAGCACATCAAAGATCAACATTAAATCCCAATATGACTTTAATGACAAGGAAAACATAGAAGGGAAAACCCATGATTTTCTCCATAAATTAAAAGCAATATGTGATCAAATGGAAAAGCGGGGAACAATGTTGGTAGAAAACCACTACCACGATATACCCGTATCAATCCGAATTCAGATTTTGTACGACTTCATTGGTTTGATAAGGATTTGGGAATTAAGAACAAGTTATTTCAGCGCAAAAAATGATCTCAGGATCAGCAGATATGTAATTGATTATTATCTGCAAAATCACCTTCAGTATGAGGAGGATCAATTGGTATCCAATTTTATGGGGAAATCTCCATTTTTTGCTTCGTACCTTTTATCAAAGATAACCTTTGACCTATGGATGGCGACCTCAAGAATCGGAAAAAAAATAAACATAAATTTAGCGTTGATTCTTGATGTGGCAGTTAATAGATTCCATGGGGAGGTATATGACCAGGTCGCCTTTGCGGCATATATGCAAAAAACCATATCACAGGACATCGAGGAGAGCAATTATATCCGTTTATACACATCCATCGATCATCCCGAATTGAGGGCCTACATCAAAAAAGATTACGAAAGCAAAAAAAGCAACAAAAAATCGTTCCAGTTCCGCCTGATCAATGAATCCGGTGAATATACCACGAATGCCGATTTTAAAGGTAAAGCGGTCCTATTTGATTTTTGGTTTACGGGATGTTCCGGATGCATCTCGCTACATAAAAAAATGAAACCCATAAAGGAACACTTCAAAGACGATCCGAATGTGGTGTTTGTCAGCGTCTGCGTGGATTCAAAGGAAGAACACTGGAAAAATTCCATATTGTCCGGAAAATATACCGATGACCGCGATATAAAACTCTGGGTGGGGCCTGGAAAACTTTCGCATCCCATTGTAAGACATTATAATATAGCGTCCTATCCCACCATGGTGCTGGTCAATGCCAATGATGAGCTCATGATGGTCAATCCTCCAAGACCTACGGATGAAAAAAAGGGTCGTGAGTTGATCTTTAGGATTGAGCAAGCCCTACTTGGAAATAATAAATAAGGCCTTCAAAAATATCTGATATTTAAAGGAGCGCGCAATAGGTAATTGAACGCTCCTTTTACCAATAATGAAAGGATTTCCCCTACCCGGTTATCAGTAAAACAACCCAGAGATTACTGGGGTGCAGGGTAAATGCCCTTCTTATTGCTGTTTTCCTGGATTAGCCCTTCAAGCTTTAACGAATCAGCCTGCGCAACGTTAAAATCATTAGGCACCTTACCTGGAACATCCGTCCGAATCCAGGAACAGACATGATTACTGGTATTCTCACAGTTATTGTCGTCATACAGACTGGGGGAGGATAATTGTTCATATTCTCCAGTGCTCGAGGTGTTGACGTAGATCTCTCCAGCAAATTGACCATGCTCCTTAACAGAGTTTGTAAAAGCACTGGTTGAGAGTGCCAATCCAATCACGGCAAGTCCCCACAGGAACGAACCGGATAATTTTTTAATAAAATTCATGATGTTTATTTTAATGTTTGAAAATCAGTTTTTCTTTCGGGCAGCCCACAGCCCCAGTCCTATAATGATAAGATTAAGGACCAAATGCTGCGTCCATCCCAATGATCCGATCGCACCACCACAATGGCATAACTTATCCTTGACCAACGTAATCATCAAAAACAGGTAGATCGTAAAAATACCCATGAGTGCAACCGAGATTCTCAAGGACCACTTTTGGACTTTTACAAAGGGCAGGATCATACCCATCGCTAGCATAAGTTCCAGAATTGGAATTCCCCATCCGATAAGCTCGGCATGGCCTGCAAAAAATGGGACTTTCCTGAATCCTTTTGCGAAGGATCCTATATCCTGAAGTTTACTGAAACCCGTGTAGGTAAACAAAAAGACGTAGAAATAACGGATCGCGGCCGGAATCCAGGAAAAATTCCATAAACGGTCTTTTTCGGATGCCTGTTCAGGAACCATACCTTGAGGTCCTGTTCTATGATGATGGTATTGTTGATTCATTGGATAATTGATGATGTTAAAAAGTATGGTGTATCGAATGGTTCCCTAAAGGCTCGAAGATATAATCCCTAAGCCTAAAATTTTATCGCTTCTTACCCCGGCCCCGGGGGGAAGACGGCAAATTTTCTGGTATGTGGCTTTATTCCTTTCATGATTGGACGATTTTAATTATAGAAAGAGAGAAATTCGGGAACACCTATTTTTGAAGGAGTGAAATCTTCTTTATCTCAAGGAATCCTCAGGAATCGGGCTTTCTCTTTTGACCTTTTGACAGGTATGGTATCGGCTAAAATTCTAAGTCCCAAAATGGGAATATGAAGCAGGAATTCATCAGGTCGGGTATCCTGATTCCTTCGGCAGATCTTTTCGAATTGGTCACCGTAAAGTTCAGTAATTAAAGCTTGGGAGCAAAATCGAAAATCAACAGTTAGGCTGTTTAACGGCATAGGTTTACAATATTTCCATACCAAGTGCCATATTAAAGTGTCCAAATCACTTTTCGGCAATTCGGCTTACTAAAAAAAAAATTTAACCGTTAAAAAGTGGGTTACGGCCCTTTTAACAAACGACTGCCAATCACTGTATTTCAGTTATTTACCTCCACAGAACAGGTTCGAAACATTATTTTTAGCGTTCGAAGTCGCTTTTTTAACGGAAAATCCACCTTACTTTCATTTAGCCGGAAAACACTCCCATTTCGGACCTTCCAATTTTGTTTTATCAATGGCTTTCCTTCATTTTGGGGATGATATATCGAAAGACTTCATGGCCTGAAGCCGCTATTCCGATGCGAAATCGGAGCATGTTATTAATTTAAAGGAACCACAACATGGAATGGATTCAACAGTTAGACCGCTATGGCCTCCTGTCAGATGACCCCGTAAGCCCTCGGGAGATGATGGAGTTGACAAAAGATGAACCTGACGATCCGAAATGCAACATCGTATTTCCCCGTTAGGGCACTCAATGCGCACAGCCCATTTGCTGTGCGCTCTTTTTTTGACCTCTTGCCAACCCTCCTTTTATTATGGTGTTATGCAATATCTTCCCTGTTAGGTACCTTTCTAGAAATCATCGATGATCATGAATACCGAAACGATCGAAAAAATCTATAAACAACTTACTCCCGAGTCATCAAGGGAATTCGCCTACTTTTCAGCGAACCTGCAGCATATATGCGGAATTCCCTTCGGAGAAACCCACCTCCGCCATTATCACCAGCTCAAGCAGTACTTCACCGAACAGGCTGCCTTGGACCTGCGCTGTGGCCTGACCGCCGGCACAACCAATCAGCGATTGAAACACGCTATTGATCAGGGGCCTTCCCTGTTCGTTTCGTTTCATTATGGTTCCTACCGTACCCTTCCTTTAAAGATCCTGGCCCAAGGGAGGTCGATCTGTGTACTGTTGTCGCAGGATGTATACGATATATATGCAGATTACTACCGGAAGCTCCTGGATATCCCTCGTGTTCACGGGGAATCTCGAGCATGTCTTCATCTGCTTAAAGCAGAGGACCCTACTCTCTTCTTTAAATTGCGGGAGATGGTTGCAAACGACATCTCCATATTCGTTTATGCCGATGGAGCGAAAGGAACTTTGTCATTGCCCTCAGAGCGCGGCCTGCAAAGGGTTAAGCTTTTAAATGCCACAATGCCTGTTCGGACAGGTTACCTAGATTTTTCCTACCTACTGGGAATTGCCGCGTATGTACTTATAGATCTGGCATCCGATCCCGCCCATGCAAAAGAGGGTGAATCGGCCCTATTTTGTTACAAACTGCCCCCTAGGAAAAACCGCAAAAATTTTGTTGCAGATTCCTCGGTGGAAATTTATGGAGCGTTCGGCAAAATATTGGACAAACGTCCGTTCTTTTGGGAGGCCCTATTGTACCTCCATCGTACTTCCGTCCCCGTTTCAGAGCCTTTCGACCAAGAAGCTGAGGATCGTATCATTCCATTCCTCTGGAAGCAAGGGCGCTATATCTTAGATCGATACACCTATCGATCCTTTAGGATCGCTAAAGGAAATCCGCCGTAAGATTCTGGTTTTTTTTCAAATGTGCGTTTTTTCTGTTTAATTTTAATCTCCTGATTGGGACCCAACAACCTAAAAACTAACCACATGAACCGAAATCACAAGCCCATATTACGGCACTTGATATTATGGACAATCTATGCGGCATATTTCTTCGGTATTAATCGATTGGGGAACGAGAACATCTCGATAATGACCGTGCTATATTCCCTGCCTGTTTTTATGCTGATCTATTATGGGATATCCTATAGTCTAAATGTCCATCTGTACCGTAAACATTACTTACGTGCCATTGGAATGGCCCTGTTGATCTATGGGGTTACCTTTATAGGGGTCTTCACCCTCACTGGCGAGAGGACGAACCTCAGCAGATTATATTCCGACTACATGACCTCTAAACCGGATTTCGAGCTAAATAAATTTATGCAGACCTACCTTCAGCTCATCGGGAGCTTTTCGATCTGGGCACTGCTAGGGTACATTTATCGATTGAAGGTTCTGTCGATGCAAAAAGAGCAGCAAGAACGTGAATCGCGTAGACGTTACGAATACACCACCTTGGCTCAACAGGTATCACCGCATCTGCTGGCGAACATATTCCAATTTCTGGAATATCAGCTAAAGGATATTCGTCCTGAATTGCGCAAGCAGTTGCTGGAACTATATTCCTTAATGCGCTATTTTATGGATTCCAGCAGGCCCGATGGCCCGACCTCGGTAATTTTGGAAGATGAAATCTTGATAGCCAAACAGTACATAGACATCAGCGACACTATTGCCTCCAAGAAATCAAACTTCATCTGGGATATAATGGGGAACATCTACGGGTCGATCGTTCCTTCAGCATGTCTTCTTACCTTGGTCAACAACGTATACAAACATGGTGATCCTTACAGCCTATCCCATCCTCCAAAAATCAGTGTATGTATCCAGAGAGAGGGCTTTAAGATTACAATGACCAATAAAGTTCGTTCTCCAAGTTGCGGATTGGACAGCCACAGGATGGGACTGGAGAACTTAAGAGGTCGGCTAAAATATGTTTACGATAAAAATTTCAAAATGTTCTATTCGAAGGAAGATGAAATTTTTACAGTACACCTACTCGTTGATTTTTAAAAGAATTACTATGAGAAATTTCAATGCAATCATCGTCGATGACCACCAATCGAGCATCGACCACCTCCTGGACCATTTCCAAAAAGTTAAGCATGTCCAAGTCATTGGCACCTTTACGGACCCCCTTCGTGCATTGACCTTTGTGAGGGTCAATCCCGTGGACCTGGTTATCCTTGATGTGGACCTGGGCCAACAGATTAACGGCTTGGAGTGGATATCTACCGTTACCCGATTTAATCTCAAGATCATCCTCTATACAGGCTTTAAACAGTTTGAGGACGAGGGATACTCCAGAGATGTGATCGATGTATTGCTCAAACCTGTTTCATATACACGGTTTATAACGGCCATTCACCGATTAGATATGGATTACCGCCTACAAAATCCTGGGAGTTCACAGTCAGGTTCACTAGGAGATTCCTATAATTACTTTATGGTCAAGGTCGACAACGTATATGGCCGGGTGAAGATTCTTTTCAAGAACATCATATACATTGAGGCTAAAAGCAGGTATGTCGCTATTCATGTGACAACAGAATCAAAATTGTACACGAGTATTTCAACCTTTCGGGATCTCTTTGATTTATTGCCTCAGGAGTGGTTCAAGCAATGCTCCAGATCGATCGCCTTTAACATTAACTTCTTTCAATCGTATAACAAAAAAAAGATCCGCCTAAATCATGTTAAACAAGATATAGTTGTCGGAGATTTAAAAATATACGAACAGTTCCGTAAATTCTTAGACCATAACCACATTTAGTGCCTCGGCGCCACTAGACCTACCTAAGCGATCCATTCCATGTTGGGTTCAAAACCGTAAGCAAAGTCTATTATGGAAACATTAAACAAAGAAGGTTTGTTCTTTTTTGAAGAGTTGCTAAACCTGAAACCTTTAAACCAAGGAATTAAAAACGATAATGAACTTGACCTGGAAAAGGTGGGACAAAAAATGAAACTGGAAAGTACCAGACTACTTGAGAAAATCAGAAAGCATGAGATGAATTCGGCAGAAAATAAAAGATTCTCTATTTGTGTAAGTGCCTATTACAAGGAAGCTGGGCGCCTTCTGGAATTAGCTGAGGAACTATTAAAATCTTCCGATGGTCAAACCATGCTACTCGACCTGGCAATAGACCACATGGTGAATTTCTGCAAGGTTTTGGAAACAGATTATGGAAAGGTCATAAGCGGCGATGTGATCGTCCCCGTGCCATTAAAAACCGTTATGCTCAGTCACATCGGCAAACAATTCGAGCTCATCCGTAAAAATTTGCCACAAGACCGATTAGGCTGTCTCGTGACCGATAAAATAGTAAATTTCATAGAAGAAAATGACCTCAATTTTGAGATCACAAGACGTTCTCTACAATATAAACTGGAGTTCACGCGCCGGTTGGCGGATTGGGATTGGTCAAAACAGGGAATACACTACGCTGCGGCTGAAGAGTTTCTAATCTACATCAACTTCAATAGTAAGGAATTCATGGACATGCTAATCGGCCGAATCAAAGAACAAACAACCCTGCATAAAGACCCAAATAAAAAACTGTTGCTGTTAATGGATTACCACAAGGCATACAACCAATTACATCGAAAACCAGGACTTGTCCTGAACCCGGGTTATCATCCGCTTGATTGGTTTATTAACAACTGGTTCGAAAATGAAATAGATTATGTCCATCATTGTGCAACATGGAACAGAAATGGTGCAAAAATTTCAGGGTCTAACGTTCAGGAGGTTGGGATGGAAAAACTTCAATGCAACATTTCGGCTGATCAGCTCGCAATTTACTTGAGACTGATAGATGAAGAGCACCTGGTCTCAGCAAGGTCGCTGAACCAGGTATACCAGACCATTGTACCTTTTCTGTCCACAAAGCACCGAACCGACCTTTCTCCTTCATCGGTCCGGGTAAAGTCATATCATCCCGAAGGCTCTGATAAACATAAGGTAATCAACGCCCTTGAGCGTATGGTGGAAAGGGTAAAGGAATATTAACCCTTATCCCGGCTCTCCAAAGGACAAGTCCGAAAGTTGGTATGGCATTTCTGACCTTGCCAATCCAAAGGTGAGCCTTTATTGAGGGTTATAATTAACGTTCGGTTTACGCAGCAAGGAGTAATTGGTTTTCTTGCTGCTCAAACTGAATGTTCAAACAAGGCTTTTTAGGAAATAATCTTAAGCTGCCGATGCACCTGCAAGGATTTACCGAGCTTTGCCTGACATGATTTAGCTAGCAAAGGTTCTTGGGCCCATCATTTCCACAATCTATAATAGATCTCTTTCTGGGCATTATTTTGTAGGTTTGAATTGAGTTCATCCCCTACAATTCTTATATCCAATTTAAATGATCTTAATATATCTTCTAAATCCTCTTCAGTTGAATAAGGAACAATTTCATCAACATACACACAGCCTCTTAGTTGAATATATCGTTCAACAACTGTCTGTGTTGGAGCATTCTTCTCTGGCCTATCCAATGTTGGATCCATTTGTAAACCACAGATCAAATAATCACATTGACGCTTTGCTTCTGCTAACATCATTATATGACCTGCATGTAATAAATCAAAGGTGGAAAATGTAATCCCTACTCGGGGACCGGGATTATAATCCATTTGCTTCTCGATAATTGTCTCTTCCATAAGATTCGTTTTGCTATAAATTCACATATTATAAAACCGAGTAAATGGCTACACCAATTTACATTTTTTTAAATCTTTTTTGATACAAAATAATCTGTTGATCAACATTTTTGGGCCAATCTAGATAAATCCGGATCTTTTTTCCTAATATCTTCTCAGTTTTGCCGCTAACCTGCAATAAATATGCCGAATCTATATTTTTTCCAGTTATTAATACTTCGATAGTCCCGGAGTCCACACCGTTTGCGTAATCCCCCAATAATGAAACCTGCTCTACGTCACCCGTCTTTTCAAGCACATGGTCGATTGCATGGTCTATACCTAAGAAGGTACGCACCAAATTCTGTAAACTCTGGAAAAGAGGATGTTCTACATTGGCTCGATAAAAAATCTTGTTGTTTTCTTGGGACTTGATCAGGTATCCAGCGTCTGAGAGCTGGTTGAGCTCCTTTCGTATTGAATTGGTCGATTCATTGAATTCTTCAGCGATTCCCCGCAGGTACCCCTTATTGGTCGAGCTTACGAAAAACTTGATCAGTAGTTTCAGTCGGGTCTTGGAAGTGATAAGCGAATCTAGCATACCATTAAAAGTGAGCAACAAAAGTACTCATAGCTTTCCATAATATCAAGAATATAATTACCTAACGAAAAACTTAACAATTTAATAACAGGTTACTGTCCCTCCATTTTCTTCTTCAACCGTTGCTTCGCCTTCTTCACCCCTTCCAGCGTGATCCCCAGGAGATCGGCCATGCTCCTGTTGCTCAGTCCGAGCTTCATCAGGGAGATCAGGCGGAAATCATAATCGGTAAGCCTTGGATACGCCTCTTTCTCCATTGCCAGGTAACCCGGATAAACACGTTCGAAAATGTCGTTGAACTTTACCCATCTCTCCTCGGTCATCACCTGCTTTTCCAACATCTTGTTCAGGCTGTCGTTGAACAGTTCCTGACGGTCGGGAAAATGGTCCAGGTTCTGTATGACCTCGTTGCGGAACCTCTGGATGGTTAGGTCGTTCTGCTTGATGGTATCGGTAAATTCCTGGAGCGACCTGTTCAGGGCCTCCAGTTCATGGTCCACCAGCTGTTTTTCGTACGAAAGCTCAAGTTGGTCCCTTTCAAGCGCAGCGTTCATGTACATGATCCGGTTCTTGGAACGGTTCACGAGCAGGAGTATCAGCGCAAGTCCAAGTACAATGAAGATGAAAACATAGATGTAGGTCTGTAAATCCTTCCTCCGCCTCAGCCCTTCGTTCTCCAGGCCCTGTGCATATCGCTGTACTTCCCACTGGTAGGCCACTTTCTGGAGCTTGTCAAAATCAAGCTTTTCGTCCATGCTGTCCTTTAGTTGGAGGTACTCCTTTATGTACTTCAGTTCCTCTTGGGGCCTTTTCTGTACCCCCGCAACCTTGGAGAGGAGCCTCTTGGACTCCATCATGTATGGTAGATAGTACGGCTTTTGGGCCATGTAAGCCTGGGCATCCAGAACATGGCCCCTGGCCATTTCCGGTTCACCCTTTGCGATGTACAGGTTTGCCAGCTCAAGGTTGGCCCTCATCGCATCCTGGGTCTCTCCGAACTTCCTGGAGAGCGCCACGTTCTCCGAGAGCAACTTTATGGCAAGCTCTCTGTTACCTTTTTTCCCCTCGATATCGGCAATGTTCCCAGTGATTATCCCAATCCATACCGAGTCATGAGCTGATTTTGCCGTTGCAATGGCGAGCTTGAAATATCGGTTCCCCTCGTCCATCAGGGAGTCCTTTACACTGTATACACCTAGTGAATTCAACATATCGATGCGCTTCCTGCTTGGGTTTTTGGCAAAGGGAAGGGCTTTTTGGAGATATTCCCTTGCCCTTGCCTGATTGCCGATGAAGCTGTAGAAACCAGCTGCAAACCCATAGTTTTCCGTAATGTTAGGCACCTTTCCCAGATCAACCTCCTGGTCCATGTCATCTGCCCTCAAGAAAAACGGGATCGCCCTTGAAACGTCCCTGTAGATAAAGTGGTAGTATCCTTGGCGAATAAGCCCAACCTGGAGGAGTTCCCTTGTCTTTGGAGATGATGCGAGTTCGCTGGCCAAGCGGTAATATCGGTCGGTAACTGGGTTTACCCTGTCAAAAGCAATCGAGAAACCATCTGCCATCAACATGTAATAGGCCCATTTTAGGGGAACGCTCCTCTCCGCCTCGGCGAGCAATTTGACCGAATCCAACCGAGCGACAAGGGCAAGGGTATCACCGTTGAAGTTCACATTGGTCCCCAGGACCTCCTCTAATGCCGCCATCTCCTTCTCTCTTTTCGTTTGCGCGCTAAGGGAGCAGGATGGGCTCGCGAGCAATAGCATCGCGAATATCAAAAAGAGGTTCAATATTTTCGGTCTAGGTTTCATCATCTCAAATTTCGGGACAATTTGTGAACATCCATGGCCCAATATCGAAAATTACCAAATATCGGTATGGTTTTACCATCGAACGACGAACACCGCCCCCGAAGGAAAGGCCCAGGGAATAAAATTTTCAAAATCCCGGCCAGATACACTTATATTATCAGGTGGACTTACCTACTGATTTTCTTTAAATAGTCAAAATAGACGCCCTTTAGGTCCTTTACCCGATCGAAGAGGGCTTCCTTTTCTATATAGCCCTTGGAGAGAGCGATCTCCTCCAGACAGGCGACCTTTAGGGAAGTCCTTTTCTCAATGGTCTTGATGAACTCCGTCGCTTCTGAGAGCGATTCATGTGTACCTGTGTCCAACCAGGCAAACCCGCGCCCCAGGAGCTGGAGCTGGAGCACCCCTCGGTTGAGGTACGTCTGGTTTACCGTGGTGATCTCCAGTTCGCCCCTATCCGAGGGCTTCACGCCCTTTGCGATCTCGACTACGGAATTCGGGTAGAAATAGAGCCCTACGATGGCATAGTTCGATTTAGGTTCCCTTGGTTTCTCCTCGATGCCAAGGACCTTACCGGACTCATCGAAAGCCGCTACGCCATAACGCTCAGGATCTTCTACGTAATATCCGAATACCACCGCCTCTCTCTGCTCCTCTACTTTGGTCCTGGCTTCCAGCAATTGCTGCTGCAGGCCCGCACCATAAAAGATATTGTCGCCCAGTATCAGGCAAACGTCATCGCCAGAAATGAACCCTTCCCCGATTAGGAAGGCCTGTGCAAGGCCATCGGGCGAAGGCTGCTCTGCATAGCTGATCGAGATCCCCAATTGACCGCCGTCCCCGAAGAGCCTTTTGAAATTCGGGAGATCCTGGGGGGTGGAAATAATCAGGACCTCCCTGATCCCTGCCAGCATAAGGACCGATAGCGGGTAGTAGATCATCGGCTTGTCGTAAACTGGCAGGAGTTGCTTGGAAACGACCTGGGTAAGCGGGTGGAGCCTGGTACCTGAACCTCCGGCTAAAATTATTCCTTTCATATCTGTTGTATTCTAATGTAACGTTCTTATCGGCCGGACAGATCTTTCAGCATCCGCCCCAGACTTACTTCCCATTCCGGGACCGTAACGCCAAATGTCCTTTTTACCTTTTCCTTGCTTAAGAGGGAAAAAAGCGGTCTCTCTGCTGGTGTCGGGTACTGCGAGCTCGGGATCGGGTTTACCTTACAGTTAAGCCCGGAGGCCTCCCTGATCATAAGGGCAAAACCATACCAGCTGGTCCTGCCTTCATTGGAATAATGGTAGGTGCCCGGAACCCAATTTCCGGCTTTGGCAACATGTCCTATCAGCTCTGCCAGGTCACGGGCATAGGTCGGCGATCCGATCTGGTCTGACACCACACTGATCTCATCCCTGCTCTTCATGAGGTCCAGCATCGTCTTCACAAAGTTCTTCCCGTAGGTCGAGTAGACCCAAGAAGTACGGATTATGATGGCGCTTGGGCAGTGCTTCCCTATGGCCTGCTCACCCCAGAGCTTGGTCTGCCCATAGACATTGACCGGGCCGGTGGGATAATCTTCTTCCAGCGCCTGGTCGACATCCCCTGGAAAGACATAATCTGTGGATATGTAGAGCAGTTTACAGCCATTTTCCCTGGCATATTTAGCAATCTCCAAAGTAGAGAGATGGTTTACCCTATTGGCCAGGTCAGTTTCTGTTTCTGCTTGGTCCACTGCGGTAAATGCTCCGCAATGGATGATGAGGTCCGGCCGAATTGCTTCCAGGAACGGTCTAACGGACTCAGGCAGTGCCAGGTCCAGGTCCTTGCGGTCCAAGAAAACCGTCCCAAGGGCACCATCAGGATGCCAGATTCCCCTGAGCTCAGAACCCACCTGCCCAGAACTGCCGGTAACCACTATTCTTTTGGCTGCCATCCTATCCCTAAATTGAAAATAATTTTCCGACCGCATCCCTGAAGAGTGGAAGGTGCCGGTCCTTCTCTGAAACTATCAGGTCCTCCTCCGGCAGTATCCAATCAATGTCCAGCTGCCGGTCCATGAAAGAAGCTCCCCATTCCGCTGACCTGTTGTAAAGGTTATCGCACTTGTAAAAGAATTCTGCGGTCTCGGAAAGAACGACGAAACCGTGTAGGAAACCCCGTGGGACAAAAAGCTGCCTTTTGTTCTCCGCAGAAAGCAGGACAGAGAAATGTTGCCCAAAGGTTTCGGATCCGGGCCTCGCATCGACAGCAACGTCCAATACCTCTCCCTGTATGACCCTGACCAATTTGGCCTGGGCGAATTCGCCTGACTGGCCGTGGAGACCGCGTAAAACGGCCTTGGTGGAGAAGGACTGGTTATCCTGCACGAAGTGTACGTCCAATCCGGTGATTTCCTTGAAAACCTCCTGGTTGTAACTCTCGAAAAAATATCCCCTTTCGTCCCCATGGACCCGGGGCTCTAAAATATAACAGTCCTTAAGACCTGTCGCTACTGCATTCATGAATATTTCCCCCATTGTTATCAAGCTCCACTGTAATGTCTATCGTAATAACTCTGGTAGTCACCTGAAGCGACTTTATCCAACCAGGACCGGTTCGCTAAAAACCAGTCGATGGTTTGTGAAAGCCCCTGTTCGAAGGTTACGCTCGGTTCCCATCCAAGTTCCCTTTGGATCTTGCCTGCATCGATTGCATACCTAAGGTCATGGCCGGGACGGTCCTTTACAAACTGGATCAGCTTTTCGGAAGTGCCCGGATCCCGGCCCAATTTATCGTCCATCTGCCGGCAGAGTTCCCTAACCAGGTCTATGTTCTTCCATTCATTAAACCCTCCAATATTATAGGAATTCCCATTCTCACCATTATGGAAAACGGTATCGATCGCTCGTGCATGGTCGATAACGTACAGCCAGTCGCGGGTATATTTCCCGTCGCCATAGATTGGCAGAGGCCTGTTATTGATGACGTTCAGGATGCACAGCGGGATGAGCTTCTCTGGAAAGTGGTTGGGACCATAATTGTTCGAACAGTTCGTGATCACCACCGGCATCCCGTAGGTATCATGGTAAGCCCGCACAAAATGGTCCGAAGCGGCCTTGGAAGCAGAATATGGCGAATGGGGGTCATAACTCGTCTCTTCAGTGAAAAAACCAGTATCTCCCAGTGCGCCATAAACCTCATCCGTGGACACATGGTGGAACCTCTTGCCCTCAAGATCTCCCTCCCAGATCCCCTTTGCAGCATTCAGTAGGTTGACCGTACCGATCACGTTGGTATTGACGAATGCCAGCGGGTCCGCTATTGAACGGTCCACATGTGACTCTGCCGCCAGGTGGATGACTGAGTCTGGCCTATGTTCTGAAAATATCCCGTCCAAGGCTTCCACGTCGCGTATATCGGCCTTCACAAAGGAATAGTTGGGGCGTTCCTCGATATCCCTCAGGTTCTCCAGGTTTCCCGCATAGGTCAGTGCATCCAGATTCAGCACCCGGTAAGTTGGGTATTTGAGAACAAAGTGCCTAACAACATGAGAACCAATGAATCCCGCACCACCGGTGATAAGAATTGTTCTGTTCATGATACAAAATAAGCAAATAAAACCATTTGGCCATATGGGTCTGCTGCAAATTACAGCAAATTGTAGTTGGAAAGCCAGGATCCATTACTTGGCCCTGTATCCTCAAAAACGGAGATCGCATCCTCCGAAACCACAAATGGCACCGATTTTGGTCCGGGAAAGGTCTCGGGAACACGCGCCAGACCAGGGGCATGCCGAGGCCGGCCCGACCTGGCAGGTCCATTTGGCTAAAGGGAAGATGCCCTGTTAAGTTCGGCCATTCTTCTGGTTTTCCTTTTCGGCCACGATCTTCCTCAGGCCAGAGCTCGAGAATCTGTGGTCCCTACTGTTGAAATAGAGCTCGATCCCCTTTTCCTCACAGTACTTCCTGCCCGTAAAGTCCCTGTCCCTATATTCGTCCCCAACTATCCGGACGTCAAGTTTAAAGGAACGCAATATGTCCTCTAGGTCCTGCTCGGTGGAATAGGGAACAATCTCATCGACATATATGCATCCCCTGAGTTGGATATATCGTTCAACGACGGTCTGGGTCGGGGCGTTCTTTTCCGGACGGTCCAAAGTTGGGTCCATCTGCAGGCCGCAGATCAGGTAATCGCACTGGCGCTTGGCCTCGGCCAGCATCATGATGTGACCGGCATGCAAGAGATCGAACGTCGAAAATGTGATGCCCACCCTCGGCCCGGGATTGTAGTCAGGTTGCTTGTTGACCTTCTTCTCATTTTTCATATTTCATTCAGATTTTCGTGGACATCGCCCATGCTGGGTAATGCCCGTAACAATTTAGCAAAATGTATGAAGATCCTGAAACAACTTCACCTTCGGAAAGCCGTGGAGCCGGAAATATCCGTTAAACTGTACCTGAATTTGCGTTTTTGTAGCCTTATGGCTATAAGCTCGCAATTGGGGGGAGGTGCAAATCATCGGCTTATACATTTGGCGCGCACCGTGGGGCTCTAACGGTTCCAGCTGAACCTGGATCTCAGCTGGGGAAATAAGCCATCTCATTTTTCAGATCATAGCTCAAATGGGTCGTCAGGACTGAGAGGAAAATTTGCTTATTCTTCCTGTGATATTTTTTCCTATCGATCCCTTTGCACCGGCGCGATTTGCAAGAGGAATTCATCAAAGAGCCCAGATTTGAGGAATCGATGGATCCTCGACCTCGCTGTTTCCTGGCATGCTTTCCCGTGGCTTGATGAAATAGAAAGTGGTGCGCCCACTGCAACCAAGGGTCCTCCCTTCAGGATGATCCACGGGGCAGGCAAAGGATCATCCTGAAGGTCGACAGCCTTGGAAGCCCTTCTATTGAGAAACTAGATTCCACGGGGAACGCCATATCCAGAAACTCACGGGACGAGCTAACATACCTCTCGGTTCCAGGGACCCTATCTTCCGGAGGCCCTTCAATGCGGTAACCAAAACCGGAAGTACGACGGAATACCAAAAAAAGCCCTTTCCCATCCTTAAAATCGTGCAGGAGTTAAGTTTGGACCAAAGTCTCCGGCCAATTTGGATAATCGGCCGTACCCCCAGGCAAACATCCCGAATGTATCGGTGCAATCCCTGGAAATGTTCGGTCAGGGCCAGATGCTTCCTGTGGACGGGCAATCCGCAATAACCTTCACCAAAGCTAAGATGGGAGCTAGGGCGATATTTCCGGACCAGAGGACATGCCGTTCATTGGACCTGAAAGCTGAACTGGCCCGGCATCCCAACCGTTTTCCCAACTGCTCCTTGGCAAGTGCCGCCACTGAGATGGAATGTAAGATCCGCACTTAAACATGACCTGACCATGGACCAGGGACCTTATCTTACCCGTATTCCTGTTGTTTTTTTGTACATTTGTTCGTTAATATGGAAAACTCATACATCATTAACATAGACCAACGCACAACAAGTACCCTATATCAGTCAATATTCGACCTTGCCAGCTCCAGCGGGATATCGGAAGGACTTTCCCATATCCTTACAACTGCATGTCTCCTTATTGGGACTTTTCTCCTTTTGGCCATCCTGGATTATCTAATGGGGCTGTTCTTCAATTCGATCGTTAGCCGGTTGATAAAAAGGTCAAGGACCCAATGGGACAACCATCTCATCGACAACAGGGTAAACGTCCATTTGAGCCGACTGATCCTCCTGGGGATCTGCCAAAAGCTTCTCCCTTTGGTTTTTGTGGGATTTCCAGCCCTTAATTCAGGTCTGGCCAAATTACTGGACATCTTCATGATCTTTGCGGGTTATTCGCTGCTAAATGGTTTATTTAAGTCCCTAAGGGACATCCTGCGCTCATCAAGGACGTTTGTTGACAAGCCCCTGGACAGTTACCTTCAGGTACTGCAGATATTCCTATTGTTTGTCGGGGGTACCTTGGCGGTTTCTATCATTACTGGAAATTCCCCATGGTCCTTCCTGGTCTCCCTGGGTGCGGCCTCTGCAGTCCTGATGTTGGTGTTCAAAGATACCATTCTCGGTTTTGTTGCGAGCATACAGGTCTCCGCTAACGATTCGGTCCGGGTAGGTGACTGGATAGAGATGCCAAAATACGGGGCAGATGGGGACGTCCTACAGATCAACCTCAACAACGTCAGGATACAGAATTGGGACAAGACGATCGTTACCGTCCCGACCCACACACTGCTGAGCGACTCATTCAAGAACTTTAGGGGAATGCAAGAAAGCGGCGGCCGCAGGATAAAGCGGGCCATAAATATCAAGATATCAACGATAAGGTACCTAGACCCCCAGGAACTTGAAACGCTCAAGAAAATATCCATTCTCTCTGAATACATCGAGAAGAGGCAGCAGGAGATCAAAACGTTCAACGCGGAAAATGGGATCGATCCCGAAATGCCAGTGAACGGGAGGAGGATCACGAACATTGGTCTGTTCAGGGCCTACATAAAAGCGTACGTCATGGAAAACCCCAATATCCACCAAAAGATGACAGCTATGGTCCGTCAGCTTCCCGCGACACAGCATGGCCTGCCTTTGGAACTGTACATGTTCACAAAAGGGACACAGTGGACATTCTATGAGGACGTAATCTCCGATCTGTTTGACCACCTTTTGGCCTCTATAAAATACTTCGGTTTAGAGGTCTTTGAACTCCCGGCCTCGGACGACCTTCGATATATCCTGAAGGAAAGCCAGGGGGAGGGCTCCCGAGCAGCTTCCCATCCTTAGGGGAATACCTAGCCGTGTCCGTTCCGTAATTCTCCAGGGCTTTCACCTTAAACTGAACAGGGATTTCCCCTTAAAGCATAGTTCCCCTGAGAGACAGCGCTACATTCAATTTAGCATAGCATCTATCCAGGCCAATTATACTGGAATTGTCACGAGCTCCGGAAATCCAGTCAGATCTGGAAGGACCGATGCCATCACATACGCTATTTAACAAGCCATCAGCCCGCAATGACCTTAATCGGGTTAATCCCGGAATGCTGAGGACGCAGCTGATGACCGACATGGCTAGGTGATTTGGTGAAGGGTAACAGTTTGGCAGGCACTGTGCGTAACCGATTGACAACAATTCTCCAGCGATTGGAAGCATCAGGATTGCCATTTGGTACCATCTCTGGTACCTGAACAATCCGGAAACCGCCAGAATGGTATGGCCCGAAGGTAATTGGGCAAATAGGAGCCGGTCAAATTAGGTTGAGCGGCGAACGGAGTCCCGTCGGTACAAAGTGGCCGTAGGGAAAAAACTTTGGGAATACCGGAAATTTGGTAAATTAGTAGTTTGCGGGTAATTCCCTATCCACGAATCGATATGGTTGACAAGTGGTCTTGGGAGATATCTGTGTTTTTACGAAGGCAGACAATGGGTTGTGAAGAACGTACAGTGTTTTATTTTTTAGTATCCCTGTTCTGGGCATTTTATATCTATTACCTGGCCTTGGCGATAAGGACCTTATTGGCGAGAAAGGCCAGCTGTTCACCATTTCGGTTTTCGAGAGCGGACTGGTATGGTGCCGCTGTAATATTCGGTGGCTGTTCCGCGCTGTGCGCAATGTTTTTCATGGTAGTAGGAAAATATTTATCGGACGGCCTACACCCCGGCTACTATCTATTGGCGATCCCCTTAGCTTTGGTATCCGCGTTGATTCACAAAATATTAAATTGAGACCCAGAACGTACATTTCCAGTCCATGTCACTATTCTATCTCCCGGCACCGGACGTCCATCTAAACCTTACCCCTTGGACAACAGGGTTATACGGGTTGCACCTTTCACCTTCTTGGCGGCCTTGATTGTATCCTAGGCTCCAAAACCGCTATGTTATTTATTGGCCGTTTAAGGACGGTCAAAAAGCTCATACTGCCTTACATGCATTTATTCCCCACATTTCCTGGTAAACATCCAAAGTACCCTCCGTACCAGGCATGGACTGCCAGCTACCCTGTCCTTGTGATCCATAACTGTTGCCCTTGGTAATAAGATCGGGGATGTTTGAAGAGCAGCCTCTCAAGAAACTGTTAAAAAATCTTAAATCCCTTGATTTGTCTTTTGTCCGATTTTAAATTTGCACCAGAAGAGGATCAAATTAAGTTTATATATCCATCGTGGACCCGGTTCCTTCACCGGAACCAGGTCTCTTAAATGCTGCTAATTAGTTTCCCATTAATTCTCAGTATCAACACGAATCCCGACCTTTGCATAAATTGGGCCGGGATTTGTTATCTGTCTTGTTATTTTCCATAGTTATAATGTCCAGCGATAGAAGGTCCCTCTCACCATCAGAGGGGACCTTTGCTGATCTAGGGGACTTATTTCCCTGAGCTTGTCCGTTTTTCCCAAGATGCTCCCTAGAGGTGCACATACAGACCTTCACTCTACCTAGCTCTCCCCCCAGATACTTCGGTTATCCCATCCAACCAATGGCATGTCGAAAGAATCTGGAGGGGTAAACCATCCTATTAAATTATCTTTCTCGGCAGAACCTAGAACCTGTGCCGTTAAATGGACAAATAATAGAGTCTGGGGAAGGTCACAACTTGTACGAAGAGGACCCTCTCTGTCCTAAATACCGTGACGATATACCGCCTTCCCAGGCTCGACGGTAGGATTTTAACGGATCCAGGTCGATTAGGACCGATTTGGTTATCCTTAGTGGGAAAAGAAAGCCAGATCCCATCCAGGTCGCGCTGAAGGTCTATTCGGAAATCACATCGGGTTGAACATAAAATCAAAATGGAAATGGCAAAATTTTGATCCCCGGATTCCAAGGGGGTGCATTAAATGCCATACTGAGTCCGAGGAGTCAATCCTGAAAGGCTCAGGGAATGCAATCGCTAAACTGTAAAACGAACCATTGAACCAAGAGAGATATTAAGTTCTTTAAATAAATGGTGGAACGACATTGAACGATGAGTATTTGATTCAAGGTGCCGTCGTCGTCACGGAGAAAGATAATTGGTGGCAGGAGGCCCTTAGGAGATTCTTTCCAGGAAATAACCAAATGTTAAAACAAATTAGTCAGCAAGGAGATTATCCCTAGTAAGCAAACGGACAATATAACCGCTCGGAAAGAAAATGGCAGCAAAAAAATCCTTTAGGTACATACGTAGTTTTTCAACAGGAATTTACAGGATCAATACCGGAAGAGAATTTGAGTATTGTGACCATGAAGGATCCCAGATCGCTGATCCTTCGGTTTTATCTCGCATCCATTCTCTGTCGATACCGCCAAATTGGACGGATGTATGGATCTGCCCCCACAAAAATGGGCACATCCAGGCCACGGGACTCGATAATAGACAGAGAAAGCAATATATTTACCACGCTAATTGGACCTCCTTTCGGGACCAGAACAAATTCAGCAAGCTATACCTTTACGGTAAGGGACTGGCAGCCTTGAAAAAGCAATTGGCAAGGGACCTGAAAGGGAAGAATCTTGATCAAAGGTTCGTGTGCGCCCTGGCAATTACGATCATACAATATACTTCAATAAGACCGGGAAATACATTCTACAGTAACTCAAATGGATCATTCGGTCTCACAACACTGCAGAACAGGCATGTCAAGATAATCAATGGCAAGTTGATTTTCAGATATAAGGGGAAGAGAGGAATCAGACAGGAGAAAGCGTGTGACAAGAAAATGATCTGTTCCCAGATCGTAAGATTATTGGAATTACCGGGCAGGCAACTCCTGCAATACTTTGATCACCAAAATAAAAAGAGGCCAATCCAACCAACCCATTTGAACAATTACCTTTCTGAGGTATATGCAGGAGACGTGACCAGCAAGACCATCAGGACGTGGAATGCCTGCTTTCGAGCATTGGGACATCTCTTGGAAAATTACCCAGGAAATATAAAGGTAAGGGAGAAGAGCAGCAAAGAACTAGTCAGGTCTGTGGCCTACCATCTTGGCAATACACCATCGATAGCAAGAAAAAGCTACATATGTCCCGTTATACTGGAAAAATTCGAAGCGGGAAAACTGGACAGCTGGATCAAGCGGAACGCAAGGGCAAACAAAAGGGATAGGGAAGCAGCTGTACAGAAAAAACTATTAAAGCTCTTCAAAGGTTGCCAAGACAGATAAGTCCCGGATTTTTCGCTGGTTAAAAAAATAAATTCCATTGGAGGGGTTACCGTCCATTATGCCCTGAGAACAGAGAGGCATGAAAGGTTCCTAAGGGAAGAAAGTTATGGATATAACAGATTTAGCAGAGCTAAGGGATACGTTTTTCTAAGAAATAGCTATAATCCCATTAAGCCACTGATGAGGAAACACGCCTAGAATATACCTAACCGACTACCAGAAAGAGGGGTCAGGAAGCGATCAGTCTAAGTATCATCAGATAAAGATTCTATGAAAAACACATATTTTCCCGGTTGTTTGTCCCGGCGGTAAACAGATCGGAGCTTAGGCTGCTCTTTTTAGGAAACCTACCAAAGTGTCTGGTACATCACCCTAGTTCAACATTCGCTTTTTAAAACGAAATGACCTTTTTGGATTCTATTTATTTTATCTTATCCTGGAAGGTTTCATTGACTATGCCCTCCAGACTGTCAAGGTCAAAAGGTTTGGAAAGGAACCCGTCAGCTTTTGCAGTGGCGGCCAAGTCTTCTATGTCGCTGTTCGCTGATACCAGGATTACCGGGATGTCTCGATATTGGGGATTTGATTTCAAGATCTGGGTTGCTGCTACACCTCCGATATCCGGTATCCAATTGTCCATCAATATCAGGTCAGGCTGAAACCTTTCCACTTTTTCCAGAACATCATGAGAAGTCTGGCACTGTTCGACGATATGCCCCATGTCCTCCAGCACGATCGTAAATATCTCCAGTACGTGCCGGTCGTCATCGAAAATAAGTATCCTTTTGTTTTCCATTGTATTATGCGAAAATATTAAATCTCCCCAAAATTTGAAACATTAATTTATTTTCCGCCAGATTTTTTGGTCACCAACTTGTTGGAACCTATCCCTAAGCGAGGAGAACAGGAGGGTTTCCTTGGGACCCAGGCCTAGGAATCCGCCATTTTCCAAGCTCGTGTGGAAGAGCTCCATTACCGAACCCTGCAGGGAGCGCCTGAAATAGATCAGAACATTCCTGCACAGGATAAGCTGAAAGCTATTAAAGGAAGAGTCACTGGCAAGGTTATGGGTAGAGAACACCATTCGGGAACGGAGCTCATCATTGAAGCTAATGCTGCCCAGTTTAGGCAAGTAATAGTCAGATAGATCCCTAGTACCGCCCGAACTGACATAATTATCTGCAAATTCCCCAAGGTTCTCTAAGGGAAACAGGCCCATGGACGCACGCTCCACAGAGACTGGGTTTAGGTCTGTTGAATAGATCAGGGACCTTTCAAGAAGTCCAGATTCGTTTAACAATATGGCCATTGAATACGCTTCCTCACCAGTGGAGCAACCTGCTACCCAGACCCGGATCAGGGGGAAGGTACTCAGGAAAGGGATCACGTGCTGACGGAGGGCCAGGAAAAAAGCTGGATCTCGGAACATCGTGGTCAGGGGAACGCTGACCTGTTGCACGAAGTCCCCTGCCAATGTTTTTTCCATGAGCATCCTGTCCAAGAGCTCCTCCAGATCGGAAACCTTCCATAAGGACATAATCCGTAAAATCCTCCTCTGAATGGAGTCCCTGCTATAACCTGTGAAATCATAGCCGAATTCCTCGAGGAACCTGAAAAGGAAAATATCTAACTGGGAATCGATATCCATTCTCACCCTCCCGTTAAACCCTGGATCTCGGCCAGGAGAACATCTATATCCACTGGTTTGGATACGTAACCATCCGCGCCCGCACCAAGGCACCTCTCCCTGTCCCCGCTCATGGCCTTTGCTGTCACCGCAATTACGGGTGGGTAATCCTTCCCGCTGGAATCCCTGATGTGCTGCAAAAACTGGAATCCATCAAATTCCGGCATCATCATGTCCAGCAGCACTACGCTGATGCCCATTCCAACCTCTATGAGGTCAAGTCCCTCCTGGGCACTGAGGACGCCATGGGAATCGTACCCCCTTGATCTGAGTGCGGTCTTAAGGGCGAAGATATTCCGCCTGTCATCATCAATAATCAATATGCTCATCTGTTTTCTAAGGTTTAACGGTTAAAAAGCCACACCCGGAGCAAAGAGACCAATTGGTCCAGATCCACAGGTTTGGATATATAATCTGAGGCTCCTGCCTTCATGCACCGCTCCCGGTCTCCCATCATCGCTTTTGCCGTGACTGCGATTATCGGGAGTTTGCTGAAGATTTCCATGGAACGGATCTTTTCGATGGCCTGGAAACCGTCCATCTTTGGCATCATTATGTCCATCAGCACGATGTCGATGTCGGGATGACTTTCCAGGACCTGGCAAGCTTCCACACCATCGATGGCAGAGTAGATTTCCATATTGAATTTTTCCAGGGCCCTTGATATGGAAAAGATGTTGCGGATATCATCATCGGCAATCAGGACCTTCCTTCCATGCAAGATTTCGGCAAGTCGGCTACCTTTTGCATTCACCTGCGGAGATAAACCAGATGTCTTATTTTCCACCAGATGAAGGAATAGGCTCACCTCGTCTAGGATCCTCTGGAAGGAATGGGCCGTTTTCAGGACGATCGAGTCCGCATATTCCTTAATGCGCATCTCTTCCTGCCCAGAGAGGCTCTTTCCGGTAAAGACGATTATGGGAAGGTCCTCTAGGCCATCTTGGCCCTTTATTGTTTCCAGGGTCTCATATGCCCCTGGATCCGGGATCCCCATGTCCAGGATGACACATTCAACTTTACCCGATGTAAGGGCCTTTACCCCCTGTTCAAGGGAGGACTTCACCTCTGTGGAAATGTCGAAGCTCTCAAGATAGGACGAAAGCGCTTCGGCGTGCTTTGGATTTTCCTCAACGATCAATACCTTTTTGGGACCGTTGCTCAAGGCCGAATCTATTTTGGAGAAAATCTCCTGGAAGCCCTGGTTTTGGAAAGGTTTCCTGATAAAATCGATTGCGCCCCTGCGTATGCTTTCGCTTTTCTTGGCTTGTTCGGCCGACATCATGTGGACTGGGATATGACGGGTATCCGGATTGGACTTCAATCCTTCGAGAACCTGCCACCCGTCCATATGGGGCAGGACGATGTCCAGCAGGATAGCCTTCGGCGAAAACCTCAGGGCAGCTTCCATGGCCAGGTCACCCCTGCCGACAGCTATTGCCTTGTAGCCAGCTTTTCTTGCATATTGCAGTACCAATCTGGCGAAAGTTTCATCGTCCTCCACTATCAGGATCGCCTTGTCTCCCGGAACAATGGTCCCTCGGTCATCTGGAATAAATTGCGGGATAAGGATACCAGGACCAATTGCCGGATTCTCTAAGGCCTCATTTAGGGGAGCTATGGGTTCCTCATTTTGGACATCGATCTGCTCACCATTCACAAAATCAAGCGGCAGTGAGAGTGTAAAGCAGCTTCCCTGGCCCGGGGTGCTCTCCACGGTAAGCTCACCATGTAGCAATCTTGCGATTTCCCTGCTGATCGAAAGTCCCAGGCCGGTTCCCCCGTATTGCCGCCTGGTAGACCCGTCCGCCTGTTGGAAGGCCTCGAATATCAGTTTCTGTTTTTCTTGGGGAATCCCGATCCCTGTATCTCTGACATGGAACCGGACGCAAGCCCCAGGTCCAGAGGTCCTCTCCACCCTGAGGGTTATGTGGCCATTTTCTGTGAACTTGATTGCATTGGACAGCAGGTTCCTTAGGACCTGTTCCAACCTGAGCCTGTCGCTTTTCAGGTTGAAATCTCCCGGCAGTCCATTCTCGATCCGGAGCTCCAGGTTCTTTTCCTTGGTGAGGGGACTGAACATCTGCTGGAGCTCCGAAATGAGGTCTGCCAACCTAAATTCCTCGAGCTCTATGTCCATCTTCCCTGCCTCGATCTTGGAAAGGTCCAATATTTCGTCTATCAGGGTAAGCAACCCTGTTCCTGATGACCAGATGACCTGGGCTGATTCAACCTGTTCCTGGTTAAGGTTTCCATCCGTGTTCTCAGTGAGCACACGGGAAAGCAAGAGGATGGAGTTAAGGGGGGTCCTCAATTCATGGGACATATTGGCAAGGAACTCCGATTTGTATTTGGTGCTCAGGGCAAGGGCTTCTGCTTTTTCCTGGATTTCCCTGTTCCGTGCGACGATCACCTGGTTTCTTTCCTCCAAGAGATGTGATCTTTTCTCGAGTTCCTGGTTGGAGATCAGGAGCTCATCCTGCTGGGACCTTAGCTCCTCTTCTGAGACCCTCAACCTACCGGCCTGGGCTTCCAGCTCGCTATTGAGGGTCTCCAGTTCTGCGTGCTGGACCTGAAGCTCCTCAGTCTGGGTCTGGGTTTCTTCCAATAGCTGTTGGACCCTGCGCCGGCTCTGTGCCGCGGCCATGGATATCCCGATGGTTTCACAGAAGTCGGAAATTACCCCAATCTTCTCTTCGCTTATATCTCCCCGAGAACCGACTTCGAGGATCCCCATGCATTCCTGTTGGTAGATAATGGGCACCAATGCAATCTGGCGGACTAATATTTCACCCTGTGCAAAGGAAAGCTTGAACTCTTCTGGATATAGGTCCTTTAGGACCCTGTACCGTTTGGTCCTGTAGACCTCTCCCAAGATACCTCCAGTTAGTGGGACCTCTGAGAAAGGCAGGCTTTGGAGCCCGACGGTATGCATGACCTTGAACGTACTCCTTTCGACCATGAAAACTGCTCCGTTCTCCAAATCCATGTAGTCGGTGATGAATTCCATGCTGAACTTTGCAATTTCCTCAAGACCGGGGTTTCCCATCAGACCTGAATTCAGCTGGGCCAGTCCATTTTTCCGCCATTCGTTCCTTTGGAGCTGATCAAAGTTCTTCTTCAGGGACTCGGTCATTATGCGAAGGCTCTCAGCTATGTTCCCAAGATCGTCCTTTTTCGTGTCATCTATGATCACAGAATAGTTTCCCTTGGTAACCTGTCGGGCGATCCCCCTGATAATGTTCAACCTATGTTTCATGTCACTGTCCTTCTCTAGCAGTTCCTGCTGTAGTTCTGCCCGCCTTCTGTAGTCGCCTCGAAGTTTCCAGAACAGGATGGCAGTGATGACCAAGGACATTAAGGAGGCAAAGGCAAACAAGATGGTAGTCGTCAAGGTGGAGCTATCTAGTTCCTCGGAACGCTTTCCTTCCCTGGCTTCTTCCTCATGTTGGATCTCGCCGATAAGGACCCTACATGAATCCATGATCGATTTCCCTCTGTCTAGGTGATCGGGAGATAGGTTGCCGGAACTTAAACGCTGTGCCATGAGTTCCTCCAGCACTTCAATCCTTTCCATGGCCAAGCGCCCGAGTCCTTGGGCCCTGGTCACTTGGATTGGGCTCAGATCTCCATTGACAAGGTTGCCCAGGTGCTGGGGCAGATCCCTACGGCTGTCCCGGTACGGCGCCAGGAACTCTTCCTGGCCTGTCAGCAGATAGCCCCTCTGTCCGGTTTCAGCATTCTGCAGGTCGATCAGGACCAACTGAGAATTGAGTATGGTCCGTTGGGACTGATCCATAAGGGCTTTGTTCTCCCGCTGTTTGCGGAGCGAGAGGAACATGACCGCGGAGGAGGCCAGAAGGATGGCCATGGAAAAACCGAAACCGATCTGAAGGTTCCTAAATACGTTTTTTGCCATTATTTATTGATTGGGAGAGTAAAAAAAAATGTCGATCCTTCTCCAAGCTTGCTCCTGACCCCACATTCTCCCCCGTGAAGGGAAATGATCTCTTTGCAAATGTGCAGTCCTAGGCCTAGGCCCTGGAACTTTGCTGATGCTTCCTGTACCCTGTAGAACTTGTCAAAGACAAAAGGAATTTTCTGTTCTGGGATCCCTATGCCTTCATCGCTGACCTCTATGGTCAGGGCATCGTCCTTAACAGTTGTGTTAATGCGGACTACTTGCGAACCTGGAGCGTACTTTATGGCATTGCTGAGATAATTGGTCAGGACCTGCTCCAACCTTATGGGATCAGCTAAAATCGGTCTATCGATCTTTGCGCCTGTTCGCTCAATTCTGATTGCGGAACCGTGGTGTTCTACCATTGCAGAATCAGCAGACTGCTGGATGAGATCTTCGAAATCAACTTCCTGAAGGGCGATTTTAATTCCGCCGTTTTCCAACCTGGATATATCCAGAAGGTCCTCCACTAGGCTATGGAGCTTTTCAGCCTGTTCCTTAACCTTGGAGAGATAATTGTAGGCACGGTGGTCCTTCATGTCCTTCATTGAGCGCAGCGATATTTCTGCAAAGGCCTTGATACTGGTCAATGGGGTCTTGAGCTCATGGCTCGCAACGCTCAGGAATTCATCTTTTTTATTTTCTAATTGCTTGCGCTCATCTATATCGGTCATGGTACCGACCCAGCTGTGCCCAGCTGACCCCTGGGCAACGGGCACAAGCTTTAGGAGATGGTAACGGTAATTATCAGATTGTTTTTCCCGAAGCCTCAATTCTGCCTCCAATGGAAGCTTGTCTTCCAATTGGAACTTCCATTTCTCAAAAATGTGTCCATCCTCGGGATGGAGTTCGGGCCATGTGGACCTATCATGAGAATACCGGAACCACTGTTCGTTAACGAAATCCACATTCCCCTGGGAATCCGTTGTAAAAGCGACCTGGGGCAATGATTCTAGGGTCGTGTTCAGTTCCTCAAATTTTGAGGAAAGCTCATTTTGAGCTGATTTGCGCCATTCGATTTCTCTCTGCAGCTCTTCCTGCATTTTATGCAATGCTGCCGTCTGTTCGTATAGTCGATAGAAGGTATTAACCTTCAGCAAAAGGATATCGGGGTCCACCGGTTTGGTAATGTAATCGATGCCGCCTGATTCGTAGCCCTTGGCGATATACTTCTTTTCCCTGTTGACGGCGGACAGGAAGATTATCGGGACATCCTTGGTCTTCTTTGTCGATGACAGGAACTCTGCGACTTCATAACCGTCCATTTCGGGCATCTGTACATCTAGGATGATCAGGGCATATTCGTTCTTGAGGCATTTTTTCAACGCCTCTTCTCCAGAAAGGGCAGAATCGGTACGAAAGCCTTTAAATTTCAGAGTCTTTTCTAAAGAAAAGATGTTTTCGGGTTTGTCGTCAACTATTAGGATCATTTGTTAATCTATTTTTCGGTGGTACCCGCCTATTTCAGGACCATTGCCGAAGGTAGGTGATAGAACTAAATTATCAAAAAAAGAGTGAAAAAACGCTAATCTACACGAAGGAAAGTCTATATTTTTCTTCTTTAGAGACTTTCCTGCAATTCAAAGAGTTTGGTTCCCCGTAGATTTACTAGAAATATAAATTTGACCGGCAAAAGCGGATCCAAATCCACAAATTTCCGGGAAATTTAAGAATTTTCGAAAAATCGGGCGCTTTAAAATTAAAAAATGGGAATTAGTTATTGATACTTAAAGATTCGACCGTTCCAAAGGTATAATAAGGTGATTGTCTCATGGATTCAATCTATGGAGTATGGCTAGGTCAAGGAACATATAGTTAAATGCCCCAACTTTGTCCATTATTAAGCAGAGGAGGAACTAGGGACCATGGAAACCTAAACTTTTATTTAGAGTCCATATGACCCCTTGGCGAAAGGATAGGTTCGACCTCTAAGGAATCATAGACCGATCGCTGCATTGCTTAACCTATTTTCAAAATAAGTTAACCTGAGATAAAGAACGCCCAAAGCCTCTGGGGATCGAATATCAGGATCAGGGCAGGGTTGGCAAAGTGATTTATCTCCTTGACCGTGAACTCCCCTGGATAATCAGTCAGGCTGTTTTCTTTTCACTTTTGGATTCGAAAAGTTTTGAATTTTTGATTGGATTTCCCCTCAATAACTCTTGGATGTCATATTTGGTAACCACCGTCTTGAGTGCCTCCAAGTGCCGCGTATGGTGCATATCTGTACCTACAAAATCATACATCCCAGCACGGATCAGCGTCAGAGCACAGGTCTTCACGTTCTCTCCGTAGTACTTGCTTATGGAAAGGAGGTTCAACTGCAGTTGGCAACCCGCTTGTTTGATCTCTTCGAATATCTTGAAATTATTGTGGAAATAATTGTAGCGCTCGGGATGAGCAAGGATGGGCTGGTATCCCCGATCCTGGATGTCCTTGATAACACTGAACAGGGCCTTGGACTCTGAGAGGTAGGACATTTCTACCAGCATGTACTTATCAGCGATCAGACACAGATTATCTGCCTGGATCCATTCCTGAATCTGGTCATCGATCATGTACTCGGCGCTGAAGTTAAGTTTAAAATCCAGCGAATTTGCCTTTAAATGGTCGTTTAACTCTGCATGAGCAGATTTGATGGTCTGCGGTGTGTTGTTGTGCACCCCGGCCATAACGTGCGGTGTCGAAACGCTGTTATGTATACCCAACTCCTTCAGTCCTTTGATCAGGATCAAAGATTCCTCAACGCTGGGGCTACCGTCATCGATCCCTGGAAGGATATGGTTGTGTATGTCCCAGCCTACCCATGCCAATCTATTAGCGTAAGACTTTCCGTCATTTTTCTTGCCCCCAAATAAATTACTCCAAAATCCCATAGTTTCTAAAAATATTAGTTGTTTGGTAATAGGTCCCTAATTATATATTAGACATCCTGTTTATCAATAAGGTTTAATGAATACGTTCAATAAAACCCATTTGCTACAAAACACCTTAAATTAACGCAGGATTATCCTTTTCCAACTGTTCATAAACCTGCTTCACATCCTGCGCCCTGTTTCTATCCAAAACCAGGACCGCATCCTCAGTACTCACTAACATACAATCAGTTAAACCAACAAAGACCGTGTGTTTATTAGTTCCTACAACAATATTGCCATTCTCGTCTTCTGGATGTCCCTTGCTCTTAAAATACTCAAATAAAGAATCGAATGCCCCCATATCGGACCACTCAAATCTCGCAGGCACGACCTTGATCAGGTCACTCCGTTCCATTACCGCATAGTCGATACTCTTGGAAGGGATCAGTTTGGAATGCGCCACATCAAGGGCCAGGTCCTGGGCATATTCAAATGCCACCTCGGCAGCATTGTACAGCTTGGGCTCAAAACGCATCAATTCTTCTAAATATACCCCAGCCTTGAAACAGAAGATCCCCGAATTCCACAAGAAGCTGCCTTTCTTTAGAAAGTCCTTTGCGGTTTCCTCGTTGGGTTTCTCGCGGAAAGAGAGCACGGTATTGCCTTCGTGCTCAATATATCCATAGCCGGTTTCGGGTCTAGTTGGGACTATTCCAAATGTTGCGATAAATCCTTCTTCGGCATACATAATGCCCTGGTTGATGGCCTCTCGGTAGTTCTTCAATCCCTCGATCAGGTGATCCGAAGGCGAAACGATCAATATATCATCTGGATCCGCGTGGAAGGCAGCAAATGCAATAGCGGCAGCCGTATTCCTGGGGACCGCCTCTGCAATGATATCATGGTCATAACCTTTCAAATATGGCTCGGCAATTGTTTTGTTGGATGCCGACCCTACCAGGATCACCTTGGAAGCTATCTCTTGATTCCTAGCGATGGTCAATTCAAACAAGGTCTTGCCTTCAAAAATCGGCAGGTATTGTTTTGGCTTCGACTTTCTGGACAGCGGCCATAACCTTGAGCCTACACCACCAGATAATATTACATTGATTATTTTACCCATTGTTAACCTAATTTTTTCATTTCAATTGCATCGTCCACTTTTAGGTACAGTTCGGCGGTGGCCCTAGCATCGGACAGTGCATCATGGTGCTTAAGTTCCACGCCCATCAATTCACAACATATGCTCAACTTGGTACGTGCAAATCCCAATGATCGATAGATCTTGCTTGTACACTCCCAAACAGGTTCCAGACCAAGTTCTTCGAATGGAAGGTTATAAAAGTTCATGGTCTCCTTCAGCACTGAACGATCTAATAATTCATCATGTGCTACCATATGTTTGGAAACCAACAAATCTTTAATGCTTGGAAATAGGTCAATAAAGGTCGGAGCCTGAGCTGTATGCTTTGGTTTAATACCGTGCACTCTGGACGTTTGCCACATATACCTGTTCTGTGGGGGCTGGACCAAACTGTAAAATTCATTTACGATCTTGCCGTCAACAACGTCCACTATACCAACAGCACAAACACTATTGTATTTTGCCGTTGCGAGCTCAAAGTCTATAGTTGTAAATGTTTTAGACATTTATATAAAAGTAAAAAAATTAAACTCAATATCCATATTTACCTTTCCATTTATCTCGAAGTGCAATCCTGAGTTTCTCCTCAGCGGGATTTTTTCCCGGCTCGTACATTTTCTGGTCATGCAGGCCCTCCGGCATATATTCCTGGTCAACAAAATTTCCGCTATAGGCATGGGCATACATGTACTCAGTTCCGTAATTCAGCTCTTTCATCAATTTGGTGGGTGCATTCCTCAAGTGAAGTGGAACCGACAGGTCCCCAGATTTGCGCACGATAGCCTGAGCTTTATTGATGGCTTCGTAGGAAGCATTGCTTTTTGCAGAACAGGCCAAATAGATAACTGTTTGCGATAAAATTATCCTAGATTCCGGCCATCCGATCACGTTTACGGCCTGGAAACAATTATTTGCAAGCAGCAAGGCATTCGGGTTCGCATTCCCCACGTCTTCCGACGCCAAGATCAATAGCCTCCTGGCAATAAACTTAGGGTCTTCTCCCCCTTCAATCATTCTGGCCAGCCAATATACCGCAGCATTGGGATCACTCCCACGGATCGATTTAATGAATGCCGAAATGATATCGTAATGCTGCTCTCCCGACTTATCATATCGCACTCTGTTCTGTTGAACATGCTTTGCAACAAATTCATTTGTTATTTCCTGATTACCATGCGATGCCGCTTGGGAAACCAATTCCAAGATGTTCAACAGTTTTCTAGCATCCCCACCTGAGAGTTGCAGCAAGGCATCATATTCCTTGATGGAAATATTCTCTTCCTTTAAGAATTCATCTTGGTTCAGGGCCAAATCAACGATCTGGACCAGGTCTTCCTTGGTCAACTCCTGTAATACATACACCTGGCACCGGGATAAAAGAGCGGATATAACCTCAAATGACGGGTTTTCAGTGGTAGCGCCGATCAAGGTTACCGTTCCCCTTTCCACTGCCCCAAGCAGCGAGTCTTGCTGTGACTTGGAAAACCGGTGGATCTCATCGATGAAAAGGATGGGTTGTTCCTGGTTGAACTGGCGCATCTGTTCAGCCTTTTCAATCACTTCGCGCACATCCTTTACACCCGACTGTATGGCACTGAGGCTATAGAAGGGCCTATCCAAGGATTTAGCGACCAATAAAGCCAATGTTGTTTTACCGACCCCCGGAGGTCCCCAGAAGATCATGGAAGGAATGGACTTTTGCTCTATGGCGTTCCATAGCACGGCCCCCTCGCCTATAATATGTTTTTGACCGACATATTCAGCAAGGTTTCTGGGACGCATCCGTTCAGCCAATGGTACTCTGGTAGCCATAATCCACAAAGCTATTGATTTTTCATAGCAAAGCCAATGTAAATATGCATTGGTAATACGAATGTGGCATTCCGTCTATCTTTTACCCGCTAAACTCCGGTCATTCCAGCTAAACGAAAAATTTTAACATTATTTAATAATTATTCTACCTTTCCCAACAGCTGCATTTATCTTATATTTCAGATTATTTAATACTTTTGATGAAAATGAATTTGAGAATGATTGATAAAGTGCGTGTTAGCTTAACTCTTGGCTTAATTCTGTTGGCAGTAAGCGTAAAGGCCCAGACCAATGATAAACCATTGGACCCTTCGGGTTTTGTTACAAAATATGACAGTACATTTGCTGGAATTGGCCCGAAAGTATATGTTCTTCCTGCACCTCGGACAAAAGAAGAGGAATTGGTGGACTCCTATAAAGAGAAAAAAGGCTTTTTTGACTCCATTGCCCGTCAATTGGAATACCAGTCCATTATTGAAGATTATAGACCAACTTCAAATGCGGCCTATTTAAAACAAAACATCAAGCCCTACCCTTCAACTGAAGGGGAATGGAATAGCCTGATCACGAAACTCGAAAATAACAGGAATTTACCTCTGGCGGCAGGAATGGCCAATGAGCATGCTTTTGAACTACTTAAACAAGGTGACATCAATAGAGCTATCGCTCTATTGATAAGGGGACTGAATGCAGCAAGAACTTCAGGATCCGGCGAAAAATTCGTGCTTGAGCACAATCTTGCAAATGCCTACCTATTCAATGGCAACCTATCGGACGCTGCTTCAATGCAGGAAACATTCCTGCAATCTGCAGTGCAGAAAAAGGAATTGGTAGACCAAGCCAATACCTTGGTCCGCATTGCCTTGGTGCAAGCCTATGAAAAGAAATATTTTGCTGCTGAAAACACCATTATCCGCCGTGCATTTCCATTGTACAACAGGACCAAAAACCAATTTGGCAAAGTATATGCTCTGATTAATCTGGCAAAGATCTATCAGCTGCAGAACAAGCATACCGAAGCGCAGTGGTTTTTGATCCAAGCAAAAGATCTAGCGACATCAAGAAAAATCGACAATGAATTGCCTGAGATCGAATACATGTTGGCTTTTTCCAAATACATACAGCAGAACTATAAAGTTGCCCAATTGGAATTTGAAAAGGCAAAAACATTGGCAGACGTAGAAAATAACAAGGTCCTACAGTTGGCCATTGCAGATAAACTCGGGGATATCTACCTGATGATGGGCAACTTTGAAGACGCCGAACAGGAGCTTTCAAGTTACTGGAGGTTAAGAAACGAATTATTTTAATTCGCGGTTGTCAAGAGGTTGTCCGGAAAGTAGTTAATAACCCTTAAAAGTGCCCGGAAAGAACAATTGAAATGAATATTTTACGTTGTCATCCTAACATTGAGTGAATTTTTAACTAAATTGAGCGCTAATAAAAATACCCGCTTACTATTTTGAAAAGTGCTATTTCCTGAAAGAACAATTAATGAACAAATTCAAGAACTATACATATATGTTTAAACATCTCCTTTTCTGTCTCGCGTTAATATCGGTTGTAGCCTGTGGAGCAAAACCAAGGGTCAACCTGGATCAAGATGGCTTAGAACTAAAGCCTTCTACGCAGCATGAGATCATTGCGAAAGAAGTAGCCAATTTACTGGAGAATTTCAGCTATAAAAAAGTCCCTATGGGCGATTCCCTTTCGAATATTGTTTTCAATAACCTGTTGGAAGGAATCGACCAGGGGAAGAATTACATGTTGAAATCTGATATTGACGAATTTCAACAATTCAAGAACACCATCAGTCAAGACTTCAGGGAGGGCGACCTTTCCAGTGCCTTCTATATCTTCAATAAATACACCAACAGATATCTGCAGTGCATGGACTTTGCCTTGGAGCAAATCGATGCAAAACATGATTTCACTAAAGATGAGGCTTATACCGGCTTCCGCGAGAAACAAGATTGGTTTACCTCGGAGGCCGAATTGAAGGACCAATGGAGAAAGCGTGTTAAATATGACCTTCTGAACCTGAGACTGACCGCTGGTGACTCCGCAAAGGTAGACGAGCAAAAGAACAAGGAAACTCTTCGCAACAGGTACAATAACTTGATCTCCCAAGCTAAGAAAACAAATTCCAACGATGCTTTCCAGATGATCATGACGGCATTGACAGACGCTGTTGACCCACATACCACCTATTACAATCCATCATTCGCACAAGCTTTCAATGAGAGCATGTCGAATACATTAGAGGGTATTGGAGCACAACTTCAAATGGAGAATGAAATGGTGACCATCAAGCAGATCATTGCTGGAGGCCCTGCATTCAAAGATAAGTCACTTCATATCAATGACCGCATCGTAGCGGTTGCGCAAGGGAACGACGGTGATTTTGAAGACATCATCGGTTGGAGACTGGATGCTGCTGTAGCAAAGATCAAGGGGAAAAAAGGAACTGTGGTTCGCTTGAAGATCCTACCTGCTGGAGCTGAATTATCCGCTGCACCGAAAATCGTAAAACTTACCCGTGAGAAGATCATCCTTGCCGAGGAATCAGCAAAACGTGAAATAAGAACCATTAAAGGTGAGGACGGCAAAAACTACAGAATCGGCGTGATCAACCTCCCTAAATTCTATATCGATTTTGAAGCGGTCCGCCGTGGAGATAAAGACTATAAGAGCACCACAAGAGATGTAAGGTTGTTATTGGATAGCCTGAAACAGGACGGTGTGGATGCTGTATTGATGGATTTAAGAAATAATGGAGGCGGTTCGTTGCAAGAGGCTATTGAATTGACCGGCCTTTTTATTGACCAGGGTCCCGTAGTTCAGGTGAGAGATTCTCGGAACCGTGTCCAGGTAGACAGCGACCAAGAAACGGGATTGGCATGGGAGGGTCCATTTGGTGTGATAATCAACAGGTTCTCTGCATCTGCTTCTGAAATTTTCGCTGGTGCGATCCAAGATTACGGAAGGGGAATTATCCTTGGTTCTACGAGCTACGGAAAAGGCACAGTCCAAAATGCGGTGGATATGTCCCGTTTCATCAGTGCCACCAACAAGCTTTTGATCAAGGCATCGGGCGAATCTGATCCGGACACCCCGACCGGTGCTCCGGAATTTGGGCAGATCAATATTACGATGGGTAAATTCTACCGTATTACAGGTAGCAGTACCCAACATAAAGGTGTCGACCCAGACGTAGTATTCCCTACACAATATTCAGCTGAGAAATTTGGAGAAAGTTCTGAGCCTTCCGCATTGCCCTGGGATCAGATCAAACCAACCAAATTCTCGAAAATCGGTTCTTTGACCGAAATCAGTACGCAATTGGAAGACATCCATAAGAAACGTATGCAAAAATCACCTGCATATTCGTTCTTACTGGAAGACATTGCAGAATTCAGCAAAAATGAGTCCATGCCTGCAATTTCCTTGAATGAGGAAAAACTTAAAGCTGAAAGGGAAAAAAGCAGATTGAAACAACGAGAGCGTATCAACAAACAGCTTTCTTTCTTAGGTGAACCACTTTGGAAAGAAGGTCAACCGCAGCCAAAATTGGATTACGACTTTGTGCTTGATGAAAGTGCAAATGTGCTGACTGATTATATTAGGCTTAAGAAATAAGGTAGACATTGGCCATTACACCCTGGTCTAGGTAAAAATAAAAAAAGAAGCAGGCTGGTCATTGAATGTCCAGCCTGCTTTGTTTTATATGGATATAAATGGTCACTTGTCCTTATTTAATTGTGATCAGGAAGATTTTCGTGTCACCGTTGAGCAATGAACCAAATGTAAAAAAACCGGCCTCCGGTGAACTCCATAGAAGCGATGGCATGAATTAAAAAAAAAAGCAAAATATATCTTCTGAGTTACTTTTAATGCCCTAGATAACCAAACCGGCGAAGGAGCACACGGACGCCAAAAACAACTCGGACCAGTAAACGCTTTGGCCCATTTAAGGTAGCTCTTCGCACTGCCCAGCGCACTTCAAAGGAATACCTTGCTGTCGGGAATATCTTCCAAGGCCAATCCCATCGCACAGGTCAACGTCATCCTTTCCATTTTTATGCAACCTGAAAAAGAGCCTGCGGCTATAGAACTTTCTTTGAAAGGATGGACGTTTGCAATACCTCAACTCTAAAAGTTTGTGCCCGACCTTATATAGAAAAATGAAATGGTTAATGAGAAAAACAAAGCATTAAGACCCTTCAAAACCCAATAAAACATGAATTGGCGCACAGTTGCATAATCTTCGATTATCGAGACAGGGTCCTGGGGGAGAACCTTACAGATCCTTCATTTACCGTTCGGATTGGGAGAACCCGAATGTGCTATTCTGTTAATGGGGACGTAAGTTATTCAATAAAAAAAAGGATACTGAAAAATGGAATAGCCTGCGCTAAACCAATTTTTCAGTATCCTAATCCGATAGGACATATATACCTGCATCCGGAGGCCGAATGCGATCCGTGACTATAAAACTGTATCCCTTTCTAGCTGGATAACAATCTTGTTCTATCCTCCAATCCTGTCCCAAATAAGGTGGATTAACGCGAAACGGTTCTCCTGCCTCATGTCTATCTCCTAATACCCCACCCCTGTTCTCCTTGGTTGGCGAATAGCGGGCCAAGTACCAGGTCTTCCACTTGCGTCGGCTGGCAACACCCTTTTTTCCCTATTCACCAAAGCGGGTTCTTCAGAAGCTTTATAGGTCAATACGGCTGTTAGGATCACATTGGATATCAGGTCATCAAAGACTATTTTATCGTATGTATCTAGGTTGGTATGCCAAGTGTTGCTGAAATACCCCCATGACAGAGAGCTAAGCATAAAGCCTGGTACCCCCGCAGCTACGAATGAAGCATGGTCTGAACCACCGCCACCCGGGGATCCTGGAAATTGTGTATTGATATCCTTTGTAATATGGCTAGGAACTGCATCTAACCAGCGTCCCATAAAGTCATAGGCATGTACAAAGCCTGAACCATTGATATTGGCAACACGGCCTGTACCGTTATCTAGGTTGAAGACTGCCTGAGTCTTCTCGATAACCTCAGGGTTATCCAGGACAAATGATCGAGATCCATTTAATCCCTGCTCTTCACTTCCCCATAATCCTACCAAGATCGTACGTTTAGGGTTCGGAAGGACTTTTTTCAAAACACGAGCGACTTCCATCATCGCAATGGTTCCGGTACCGTTATCTGTTGCGCCAGAGCCACCCTCCCATGAATCCAGGTGCGCAGACAGGATAACATATTCATCAGGAAACTGAGATCCCTTGATCTCTGCGATGGTATTGAAAGATGGAACATTTCCTAAATGTTTAGAAGAAGTCTCTACTTTAATCTTTGGTGCATAGCCTTTTTCAGCCAAACGGTATAGGATACCGTAGTCCTCCAGGGAGATATCCAATGAAGGCGCTTTATGGGTCCTAGCTCCGAAAATCTTATTTGCACCAAATTCTGCCGACCAATAGCTGCTCAGTACACCTACCGCTCCAGCATCCTCGAGAACTGAAGGAATAGAGTTGGGAGCTAATCCTGTTGCCTTGATACGTTCATTCCAAACGGATCCGATAGAATCTCTTTGCCTCTTCATTTTTGCATAAGATTCAGGCGTTGCGTATTCTCTCCAGTTGGCATCAGGCCTACCGGTTGGTTGTGGCATTGAAACCATTACGTATTTCCCCTTTACCTTAGGCAACCAAGCCCTGAAGGCGAGTGAATCTTTGATATCTGGAAAGGCAATGACCTCCGCTTCAATGGCTTTACCATTGGTGGTAGGGCTCCATGCTAATTGGGTTCCAGCCAACGTTTTCTGCCTGGGATGGGTCATATCGATATGCGAGATCCCTCGCTCCCATCCATGCCATTCACCAAATTGCTGGTTTTTTGCTGAGATCCCCCAGCGTTGAAAGGTTTTCAATGCCCATTCATTGGCATGGGTCATTTGAGGGGTACCAACTAATCTCGGCCCCACGACATCCAGCAGTTCAAAAGCTAATGTTTCCAATTCTGAATTATTTGTTGCCTCATTTACGATCTGCTCAACTATTGGGTCAACGGATCTTGGGGTATTGGGTCCCATGCGCTGTGCTTGCGTTGGAGTATATGCAATCCCTGTTGAAAATAATAAAAAGGCTAATTTCCTGAAACGGCAAATGGTCTGTTGTTTGAATTTCATAGTAAATGTTCAGTTATTAATTAGGTAAACCCTAAGGTCGGCAAAATTTGCCAAAAGCAAAAAAGATAAGACCAATAAGTCTGGTAAAGGGAGTTTTTCTTTGCTCGCCCCGGTTGAGTTATGCAGGTTTTTCCATTTTTATGATGATTTGCCAAGCCTGTCGAACTCAAAAAAAAGCCTGGGATTTGCCCAGGCCATCAAAATTCCATGTATTAATTAAAAAAATATTTTAGAGGCTTTAAAGGTTCCTCCCCTTAGATTATGATCTCCAGTCTTTGTATTGATTGATCAGTCCATTGGTCGAGGAGTCATGCGTTTCAACGGCTCCATCTCCCTCTAACTCAGGAAGGATCTGGTTTGCCAATTGCTTTCCAAGCTCCACTCCCCATTGATCGAAACTAAAGATATTCCAGATGATCCCCTGCACAAAGATCTTATGTTCATAAAGTGCGATCAAGGCTCCTAAAGTCTTAGGCGTGATCTCTTTGATCAAGAATGAATTGGTAGGACGATTTCCTTCAAATACTTTGAAAGGGGTCAATTCTTTGATTTCAGCTTCGGACTTACCTGCTTTTTCCAGTTCAGCGACTACCTCCTCCTCTGATTTTCCATTCATCAGGGCCTCGGTCTGTGCAAAAAAGTTGGAAAGCAACATTTGGTGGTGATTACCCAGTGGATTATGGGAAATAGCGGGTGCAATGAAATCACAAGGGATCAGCTTGGTTCCCTGATGGATCAATTGATAAAAAGCATGCTGACCATTGGTACCCGGCTCTCCCCAAATGATTGGTCCGGTTTCATAATCAACTCTCTTTCCATTTCTATTAATATACTTACCATTACTTTCCATATCTCCCTGTTGGAAATAAGCTGCAAATCGATGTAAATATTGGTCGTATGGAAGGATGGCACTGCTTTCAGCTTCAAAGAAATTATTATACCATATGCCCAATAGAGCCATGATGACCGGGATGTTCTCTTCAAATTCCGCATTCCTGAAATGCTCATCGGCTTCGTATGCTCCTGTCAAAAGTTCCTCGAACTTTTCAAAACCTATCGCTAAACAGATCGATAGTCCAATAGCGGACCATAAAGAGTATCTACCGCCTACCCAATCCCAGAATTCGAACATATTCCTGGTATCAATACCAAATGCTGATACGCCAGACTCGTTGGTACTCAAGGCTGCAAAGTGCTTGGCAACATCGGCCTCTTTTGCTCCTGCCTTCAAGAACCATTCTTTGGCAGAATTTGCATTGGCCATTGTCTCCTGGGTAGTAAAGGTCTTTGATGCAATCAGGAACAATGTAGTTTCAGGATCTAGACCTTTCAGGGTTTCCGCAATCTGGGTTGCATCTACATTGGATACAAAATGCATGTTCAACCTTGTCTTATATGCTTTAAGTCCCTCTGTGACCATTACTGGCCCTAGATCAGAACCACCGATACCGATGTTCACTACATCCATGATCTCTTTTCCCGTAAATCCTTTCCATTCTCCAGAAATAACACGTCCGGAGAAGTCTTTCATCCTTTCCAGGACTCCTTTGATCTCTGGCATCACATCCTTTCCGTCGGTAAGGACAGGCTTGCCGGATCTATTTCTCAATGCCGTATGCAATACCGCACGTTTTTCTGTTTCATTGATCTTCTCGCCGTTGAACATGGCTTCGATTGCATCTTTCAATTTGCACTCGCGCGCCAATTGGATCAACAATGCCATGGTTTCCTCATTTATGCGGTTTTTAGAATAATCCAACAGGATGTCGCCCAAATAGATGGAAAACTTATCGAAACGTTCAGGATCTTTAGCAAAAAGATCCTTAATGCTGGATTCGTTTATGGTTATGAAATGATCGGCTAAATATTTGAAGGCTTGGGTCGTTGTAAAATCAATTTTTGGTAACATATATCTTTACTTTTGTTCAAATATAAGGATTACAGCCTATTCTATCCTCAATTTTATTTTATCTTTGTTCCTATGACCAAAGAACAAATTCAAGACTTGAGGGACAGAATCACTTCCCTGAGGAGGCATCTTTGACATTGATGCCAAAAAGGAAGAGATAGAGCGTGAAACCCAAATCACGATGCAATCCGACTTTTGGGATGACCCAAAAGCCGCAGAAAAGGTCCTGCATTCCATTAAAAACCATAAAATCTGGACCGATCAGTTTGATCATGTCAATGCTGCAGTGGAAGATACAGGTGTTCTGTATGAATTCTTTCAAAGCGGTGATGCTAGCGAAAAGGAATTGGAAGACCAATACCAGATTGCACTGACAGAAATCGAAGAGCTGGAATTCAAGAACATGCTCAGTGCCGAAGAGGATCAGTTGGATGCGATTCTGCAAATAACGGCTGGTGCCGGTGGTACCGAATCATGCGATTGGGCAGCAATGCTGATGCGGATGTATATCATGTGGGGCGAGAAACATGGCTGTAAGGTAACGGAGCAGGATTACCAAGAAGGTGATGTAGCCGGGATAAAGACAGTGACCCTACAGTTTTCTGGTAATTTTTCTTATGGCTATCTGAAAGGTGAAAATGGCGTACATCGCTTGGTTAGGATCTCTCCTTTCGACTCCAATGCCAAGAGACACACTTCGTTTGCATCTGTCTATGTGTATCCATTGGTGGATGATAACATAGAAATCGAAGTGAAGGACTCAGAAATTGATTGGGATACTTTCCGTTCGGGAGGAGCAGGAGGCCAGAACGTAAATAAGGTAGAAACTGCCGTGAGGCTGCACCATAAACCTACCGGGATTATTATCAAGAACCAGGAGTCAAGATCGCAATTGCAGAACAAGGAAAATGCTATGCGCTTATTGAAGTCCCAATTGTATGAAATCGAAATGAGGAAGCGCCAAGAAGCAACCGCTGCAATCGAAGGTTCAAAGAAAAAAATTGAATGGGGTTCACAGATCCGCAACTATGTCCTCCATCCCTATAAGTTGATCAAGGATTTAAGGACAAATACCGAAACCTCGAATACTCAGGCAGTACTGGATGGGGATCTGGACGGATTCCTGAAATCGTACCTGATGGAATTCGGAGGTTAATGGAAACTTAGGAATTCAGGGACATTAGAAAGGGCTGGAATCATGATTCCAACCCTTTTTAATTCATATCTTCTTAGGAAATACTTATCAATCGATCGTTAGAAAGCATTTTTCCACATCATGCTTTCCACAGGGCGAATGGTTTTGTTGTTGTATTTCGCATTTCCCTTACTGTTGTACATCGTTTCGATATCACCTTCCACCACAAAGTAGATCAATTGCCCGATTGGCATTCCTGCATATACGCGAACTGGCTGTGCAACGGAAATCTCCAGGGTCCAGGTATTGCAAAAACCAACATCACCTTTACCAGCAGTTGCATGGATATCGATACCCAAACGCCCAGTACTAGATTTCCCTTCCAAGAAAGGAACATGCCCATGGCTTTCTGTATACTCTATGGTTACCCCTAAATACAGTGTGCCTGGTTGAAGAACATAACCTTCAGCCGGAATCTCAAAGTGTTCGATTTCATTATGCTTCTTCGCATCCAGGACCTCATCCTTGTACCTTGCTAAATATTTTCCCAAATGGACATCGTATGAATTTGTTCCCAAACATTTCCTGTCGAAAGGTTCAATCACGATCATCCCCCTATCGATTTCTTCTAAAATTCTCTTATCTGATAATATCATATTCTGAAGCTAAACTACTGCTGATTAGCAGGATTCAAAAATACATTAAAAATAAATAAAATACATATCTAAAGCTAAATACTAGTTGGTAAACACTAAATTTGATTATGTCTCTAGCATATCTAAAAGAATTGGATGCGCACAGCCGCATAGCCCTGTGGAAAATTGAAGAAACGGAAGAGGAATTGGTTTCCATGTTGCAACTTGACGAATCTGAACTGACAAAGCTCAGGAGCCTAGCAAAAGGGAAAAGGACCTTACATTGGTTGGCAACAAGAGCACTTTTGCGCTATTTGCTGCAAACTCCGGATTATATCAGCTGCCCCTCTGATTCAAATGGGAAACCCTATTTGCCAGACTTCCCATATGAAATTTCATTGACCCACTCCTATGATTATGCCGGCGTGATGCTGAGCTCTGCTGGCGTCTGTGGAATAGACCTTGAAATTGTAAAAGAAAAGGTGGTCAGGATAAAAAACAAGTTCCTAAAACCGGAAGAACTAGCGTTTATTGAAGGAGACCAAATGGTAGACCAGTTATATGCCTGTTGGTGTGCCAAGGAAGCCCTCTACAAACTCCAGGGCAATAGGGGCGTTTCCTTCTACCATAACATGACGATTGAGCCTTTCCGCTATACCCAGCAAGGCGTCATGAAAGTCATACTCACCAAGGATGATTCGGTCCGGACCTTTGATGTGTTCTATGAAAGGTTCAATGAATATATGTTAGGGTACGTCGTTGAATAGGCCAGCCCTATTCAGAGGGATGCACATAGGTCTAAATACTTCATTTAATACACTATGTCTGCCCATCCTGCAACAAATGCTGTTTTAAGGAAAGTCGTTTGTTTGATTTATAGATCCTAACAGCAATTAAGAAATAGGCCAGTAACAATGGTCCGTAGACCAGCCCGATCAATCCAAACAAAGGCAGACCGATGATTACCCCCACAACGGTGATGATGGGGTGTATGTCCCCTAGTTTCTTGGCGATGACCAGGCGCAGGACATTATCGATATTGATCACTAAACCAAATCCCCAGGCAAGCAGCCCAATCCCCTGCCAGTTATGTCCGTCGGCCAACAATATGACCGCAGCAGGAACAAAAATCAACGGTGGTCCCAGTAATGGAATAAAGGAAAGGATAGCACAGATCACCCCCCAAAACAGCGGGTCCTTGGCACCGAAAATCCAAAAACCGATCGCCAAACATGCTCCCTGGATAATGGCAATGATCGTTTGTCCAATAATATTTGAATAGGTGATGTTTTTTAGCTCCTCCCCAAAAGTAACTGCATTCTCATCATCAAAAGGGAGGTAATGAACTATCCCGCCTTCGAATCCTTTATAATTCACAAACAAGAAATATAACAGGAAATACATCACCGCGATTTCCAGGAACACATTTGCAGCTCCGGTAAGCGCTGTGGTCAAAAGCCCCCCTAAATAGGTAGAACTGGCCTCAAGTTGCTTCTCGATGAGATCAGGTTGCCCTAATTTATCACCCACAAAATGATTGATGGCATCCATGATCTTCTTGACCCATTGCGGATCCTGTTGGAGCTCGATAGCTTTATCAAAAAGCATCTTCCCTATCCCCAAGAAGGGAAGGACGATGATAAAGATGGAAAGGATGATGATAAAAATGGAAGATACAGGCTTGGGCCAATGCCATTTCTCGATCAAGAAGATATTTAGGTTCCGAAATAGGGTATACATGACCATGGTCCCCAAAAAGGCACCGAATATCCCCGAGGTGGCATAAAGGATGATCCCTCCCAATACAATGACTATGATTAGGATGATTACATTACGTTCCTTCTGTGAAAAAACATCGTTGTTGCTCATAACTGATTTTAGAATAATAAAACAACGAACTATTGATTTGGTTCTGAACCATGTTTAAAATCCCTGCAAACCTACCATGCTCCGGTCTCAGATAGCGGCTGGTCTTGTCAACGGACATTCGCCTATGCTATCCCAATTGGTTCAGTAAGAGGAATTTCAAGCAACACCAATTAGTTACAAAAAGTAAGATAACAAAATTATTACATCAGAAGCGTAAACTTAAAGAAAGCCTTTTTAATATAATTTAATACCTTAGTAATCATTTGTTAACCATTTTTTAATTTAAAAAAAGAACCTTTGTACCAAAACCTATTTCTTGTTTATGAAAAAATCTCAAAGAACGATACAATCTGCTAGAATCTAACAATCAATAAATACCATTATTACTCATGAAATTTACTTCGAAAACCATAGCGAGGTCCGCTTTTTTATTGCTCATATGCTTAGTTTGCACAACGCGAGCATTCAGTCAACAGCGAACGATCAACGGAAAGGTCAGAACAGCCGACAACGTTCCATTATCAAATGTATCTGTCCTCCTGAAAGGGACCAACATTGGTTCACAGACCAATGACGACGGCCAGTTCCAGATAAGTGTTCCAAATGATGGTATCTTGATTTTCTCCATTATCGGTTACACGACCCAGGAGACCGACATAAAAGGAAAGGATTATCTCAACGTCATACTTGAACCGGACAACAAGGCCATCGATGAGGTGGTGGTAATGGGTTATTCCCAAGTGGAGAAACAGCACGTTGCGTCTTCGGTGGCAAGTCTGGATATGGAGTCGACCAAAACCAGGCCCATTTTCAAAATGGAAGAAGCATTTTCCGGAACCGTACCGGGGGTAACGATGCTCCAGGGGTCCAATATCCCAGGTGCTGTTCCAGGAACTATTTCCATTCGAGGTATCAGCACCCTGCAGAATGCAGATGCATTGGTCATTGTGGACGGAATGGAACAGTCTATCACTGACCTTGACCCTAACCAAATCAAGAGCATTACTGTCCTAAAGGATGCCGCTTCAACCTCCATGTACGGATCCAGAGGTGCAAATGGGGTGATCATAGTGGAGACGGAACGCGGCTATACCGGCAAATTCAAGGTTGACCTAAACGCTTGGGGTGCATTCAGCAACCCTATCGACCTACCGAACTGGGTAAATGCCGCGGAGTACATGAAGTTGAACAATGAGACCCGCGCACACCAAAACCAAACCTTGCTCTTTACCGATGAGGACATACGCAAGGCGGAATCAGGAGAAACAAGAAGTGTGAACTGGCTCGATGAGATCATGACGAGGAAACCTTTTGCAAACAACACCACAGCGAACATTTCTGGGGGTGGTGGTGTTGGAACATTCAACCTGATGCTGGGGCACATCGGGGAAAAAGGATTGAACGACATCGAAGGGACCGAAAAGTTCTCAGCGCGTTTCAACACAAACATCAACATCGCGGACAAATTCGTCCTGTTGGCGGATTTCTATGCCCATCGATTACAGGTCGATCGCCTGATGGCAAATGACAACGGCCACGGCCTTTACCAGATAGCCTGGAGAATGAACCCTACCCAGCAGATCTTTTATGGGGACACCGACATCCCAGAGCATTACATCCTTCATAACAACATGAACCCTTTGGCTTCCATTGCAAAAGGCGGAATCAAAAACTACCTGCACGACAGAAGTACAATCAACCTGAGGCCACGATATAACATCAATAAAAACCTGAACATCGAAGGAAATGTTTCCTACATGATCAATAAATCAGCTAATAAGGCAGAACGCAGGACCTTTAAGTTCTACGACGGGGACGGCGCACCAGTTACGATATGGAACAATTCGGTTACTGCGGAACAAGGTGTGAGCTCTAGCCAATTGACCGCGAGAGCTTTAGCGAATTACACCAAAGACCTACGCGATAATAAAGATAAGCTCTATTTGACCTTGGGAACGGAAATGATGAGCTATACTTACACCGACTATAGAGAAGAGAACAAAGCTTCATTCTTCGGAAAACTGAACTACTCTTTCGATAACCGCTATCTGGTCGAATTGACAGGCCGTTCTGATGGGAGCAGCAAGTTCGCGCCGGGCAACAAATGGGGCTTCTTCCCTTCGGCGGCGATTGCCTGGAATATGCACAACGAGTCTTTCTTTAGCTCCTTGCGCGAAAGCGGCGCTATCAACAATCTGAAAATCCGTGCATCTTATGGATTGATCGGTAATGAGAACGTTGCTCCATACCTATGGCAAGAGATCGTAAACAATTGGGGGTGGACCATCCGAGTTCCCAATCCCGATTTCTCATGGGAGAAACAAAAACAATGGAACATCGGTATGGACTTGACTGCCTTGAACAATAGATTGTCGTTGACCGCTGAAGTATACGATAAATTCTCTTACGACTTAATTTACAACAACTTCCCTGTCCCTCCCCTTACTGGATCCAATACATTGGAATCTGCAGTCAATATCGGAGAGGTCCAGAACAAGGGTTGGGAACTATCCGCAAAATGGTCCGATAGGATTGGAAATTTGAAGTACAATGTCGGCGCAATGCTGTTCGACAATATCAATAAGGTGTTGAAAGCAGGCTACAACAAGGGTGATACTCTGATATTCAAGGGCGATAGTGATAAAATATGGTACAATGGTGCTGCTATCGACAACTATTATGGTTTTGAGAGCAATGGTTACTTCCAGAATGCAACTGAGGTGGAAAATACAGAAGCTAAATTACCAAACACCTTGCCCGGTGACATCAGGTACAAGGACCAAAACGGCGACGGTATCATAAATGACCAGGACCGGATTTATTTAGGAGATCCTTTTCCTCACATGAATTACTCCATCAACCTTGGCCTGAACTATAAAAACTGGGATTTCTCGGTAATGGGACAAGGTGTCGGTAAAAGAAATGGAAGATTAGTCGGAATGGAAGGTTACCCTGTCTATGTGGATGGTGACAGCAATTCCTTGGGGACGCCCCGTAAGGAATATGCAGATAATCGCTGGACTGAATCCAATCCAAATGCCCGTTTTCCAAGGATATGGAGCGGAAATAGTTCAAATGCTTACCTAAGCGATGTCTGGCTGGGGGACGCTTCATATTTCAGGATCAAGATGATACAGTTGGGCTATACGTTCCCAGGAATAGGAAAGAGCATCAAGAACATCAGATTGTATGTCAATGCCCAGGATGCTTTCACCTTTACCAAATGGGAAGGCCTGGAACCGGAAAGAGGACTGGACAAATCCAAGACTGAAAACCAAGGTAATGGTGTGTACCCAAGAATGGCTACATACAGCTTTGGAGTTAGAGCAACCATTTTTTAACGAATGACTTTACTGAAATGAAAAAGACAATATTTGCATTAGCACTGATCAGCTCTTTGGGAACCACGAGCTGTGAGAAATTCCTAGATAAACGAGATCCTACAGCAACTAATTTCCAAGAGTTTTTCAATACTGAAGAAGATTTGAGAAGAGTGGTCTATAGCTCTTATAGAGATGTTTTCACTCATCCGACCGACAGAAGGCTTGTCTTCTATATGCTGGACGGAAGATCGGACAACGGCTATGCCCGCATCGAAACTGACCACCACGGCATTATGGCAAATGGGAATTACAACAGCAACTCAAGGGCCGCAGAGTACTATTGGACCCTGTTCAATAAACACGTTGGACGCCTAAATACCTTTATCGCGAACGTCGATATCCCTTATGTTGAAGATGAAAACGTGAGGAAAAAGTACAAAGGCGTCCTTGAGGGACTACGCGTATGGCATTACTTTAGAATTGTGTCCCATTGGGGAGATGTTCCGTTTGTCCTTGAACCGGCAAACCTTGAAACAGCCAAACAGCCATCTACTCCTAAAAAAGAGATCTTGGACAAACTGTTCCCCATGGCAGAGGAAATTGCCTCCAGGTTACCGGAGTCAGAGGGAACCACCAATGCCTACATGTTCAACAAATACTCATTCAAGGCAATCATCATGAGGTATGCGCTTTATTTTGAGCGATATGACCTGGCGGCTAAAATTGCGAAAGAAATCATGGACTCGGGCAGATACGACCTGCATGGCAACTATGGGGATATGTTTAGTTACAAGGCTGACAAAACAAACAAGGAATTCATCATCAAATTTGACATGGAGAGCCACGACAACTCTGCAACTGCATCCTTTGAACATCTAGGCCCTCATTACAGGACCGGAAAAGGCCAATCCTATATGGTCCCAACCAAATCTTTGGTTGATAGCTATTGGACCTTGCAAGGGCGTCCAATTGACCAATGTCCGCTTCATACCAGAGAAGAATATGAGCTTGACCCAAAATTGAACAGGGATCCTCGATATGGACAAAGTATTTTTGGGCACGGTGATAAGTTTTCGGGGGAGGTGATCGACATCTATAATGTGAACAGCCCAATGTACTATCAGCAACTTAGGGGCAGTAAATCTGGCTATTGGTTCAGGAAGTTCGTGGACGAAGCTGATGCCTTCAGGTCCGGTGGGAACATGACCTTCCCGCTGATAAGGTATGCAGAAGTGCTGTTGACCTATGCTGAAGCGAAGATTATGTCCGGAGGACCTGATGAACTAGCGAAGGATAACATCAATAAAATCCGCAAAAGAGCAGGATTGGACATGACGATCGCGGATGTAAAACTCACGGGCAAAACCCAGCAACAGTGGATTGACCTAATCCGCAATGAAAGAAGGATTGAATTTGCAGGAGAAGGTATACGGTATGATGATATTATACGCTGGAAGATCGCGGACAAAGTATTGAACCAACCTGCAATGGGCCATACAAGGAAGATCAATAACACCCTTCAGTCATTGAAGATCGAAGACCGGAGGTTTACAGACAATCAGTACTTGTGGCCTTTCCATGAGAGCTCACTCAAGGTAGAACCGAACCTGACACAAAATCCAGGATATTAAAAGAAGCTTTAGCCCGTCTGGTTTGGACGGGCTAACTTTTATTCAACCGGATGGTCAAAATTCCAGCGGATAGGTCTCAAAGGCGGGAATACAGCTTATTTACTTCGGAAAGTAATTCAAATTCGAGCTTATAAATAACATTTTGGGTGAATGGTTGCATGAGATATTTGAAGATCCGCACTGTACATTAATTTAAATCGAAACTCTTATAATCCATTTCAAACAAGTTAGTTTCTGGAGAAACCTTTCCCTTTGATGGACCTGGGATTGACAGAATTCTTGAAGGCAAGTAAATCCTTGACCTGAAATTCTTTGACAATCCAGGGAAAACCTATCATTTCTGACAGACAATCGACTGATTATTCAGTCGGGAGGTAATCTAGGGACATTATATCCTCAAATACGCGTTAAGGGATGTCGAGAAAGGATATGCGCACAGGTAAGGCCAATTCACTTGAATTTCTGGACCAGTTGATAGCGGTTAGGAGGTCTCAGTTATTAGTTGCTTTGCGTTACAACGGCATCTATCGGCATGTCTATTTTGACCAGATTGTTTGGATCTTATTTAGCGCTACAATGAAGGCTTTGGCTTCCGATTTGCCCTGATATGCAAAACGATACGAGCACCCTAGGGATCGAATATAACTATGCCCTTGCTCCCACTGGACATGGCCGAATAATCCACATGAGAATCAAAGGCAATGTGCCTATATACCAGGTAAGACATTTCTCAGTCTATCTGAGACAACCGCAGCAAAACAGATTTTTTTGCCTTGGGGTACTTTTTCAATAGGGAATCAACAAAACAAACCGCTTTGTCCCTAGAATGGTTGCGAAGCACCCAAAATGCATGAGTGAAAACAAAATCCTCTATATCCAATTTTTTTTTCCGAAATATCGATGGTGATCTTTTCATAAAGTAAACGACAATCTCAAAAACAGAAGGTTTAATTGCGTACCAAAGATATTACACAATCTACCTAACGTACTTAAAGCCTTCGGAATGGAATCCTTGTTTATGCGCCAGGCAATGGTCAATCAATCATGCCCCATTGGTTTGACCGCTTTATTATGGATCCCTAAGCGTAAGGATGGTGCTGCCCATCGACCGATGGAGAGAGGACCTTTATCTTCTGTCCTGTCTCAACCGAACGAATTTTTGTGGGTCCGATATCCCCCTAGAAATAAGGACATCCCCTAAAAGACCATGGAAGGAATCTTTGGAGATTGAATTTCAATTTCCCTGCTGACCTTGCATTCAATTGCTGTAATTAATGCCATAACATATAAATTAAAAGTTGGTTGGGAAACTTCTGAAAGCAAAGCGACCGATTTTCCCTATTACCCGCAGAGACCATACGGAAACCCCGAGGTTATTCCAGGAGAGTTTCCAAGAGACCCAAAAAGGGCTCCAAGACCAGGCCCTCGGGAACCTTAGCCCCAACAATCCCATTCCCAATAGGATCGTAAAGCCAGGGTGTGGGGGAAATTCCGGACCTCTGCATTGAGGCCGCTTGGATGCTTGGAGGGCAATGGGAAAAAAGGGGATTGCGCCGACCAGCAAATTCGGAAATAATGCCCTGGGGAGTAATAAAATGTCCGGCACCATGCTACATAATGCCGGAAATCCCTGCCATTCTAGCTATAAGATGGAATCAGCCATCCACATCAGGATAAAGGACGAAAAGATAAGAGCATCCTCAACTAAGTATCCTGAAGATCTGTAATTTTCTTTATCCGGACCTTATTGTACTGTTGTAGAAAGATCGGGATTGCATTATATGTGAAATTGGCAGCTAAAATTGAGATCCCTGCGATACAAAATCCATGGAGAAAGGCAATGACAGTGGAAAGCAGGAAGAACACCATACATGTCCAATGGTAACGCTCATACATCGCGATCGTAGAAAGGTATCTTTTCGCATGGGCCTTTCCCCTACCTTGGGCAGGTCGATTTTCTTTCGTCATGGAATTCACGATATCCCCGTCCTGGACAAATTTCCTCATGAACCTTACACCGTACCTTTCATAAAATCCTGGATCCTCGCTCAAGACGGTCCTTTCTAGGACCCATGCCGGCACAAGGGCAAAAAGCATAGCTAAGCCAATTGCAATATACAGCCAGGATCCCTTTGCACCTACCAGGTACCAGAACCAAAATATGGGCGTAAAGCATACAAGCGTCCAGAAAAGATTAAATAACTGGTTCAGCATATGCCGCTGGTAACGGTGTCTTGTTTTGAGCATTGCTTGGTTTTTTGTTTAATTCACTATTTCAGGGCAACCGTTCTGTAAAAGAAAATCTGCGCCATTTTTCACTGGGCTGGAAAAGAGTTGCCTGATCATTTTCACCGAGCGAAGGACTCCTACCCACTGATCCCTCCCCGGATTTCGCTAGCCCGCATCAGATCCAATTCCGCTCTGATTAGGATTAATACCGATGGCACCCTACCCATGTGAAAACGTTTTGGGGAACTCTAGGAAAAATTCTGTCCCTTCATTCACGCGGCTTTCAAAATCAACGCGCCCCCCCATCCACTCTACAACGGTCTTAACTACCCATAAGCCGATTCCATTCGATTTTTCGCCATTTAGACCGGTCCTGCTCTGGTCATTGAACTTGTTGAATACCTGAGATTTCATGTCCTCGGGTATACCTATCCCCGTATCCCTGACGGATAGGCGGACTTTATCTCCAATATCAATGAGCGATACCGTTATCGTTCCGCCAGTGTGGGTAAACTTGAGAGAATTGGAAATAAGGTTGTTCAATACCTGGATCAGTTTATCCTCATCCATGTCCATGGTGATAGTGGGAAAATCTGAACTGAACACAAATGATACCCCTAGATGGCTCTCCATTCTGGCACATTGGTCCATGAAATCACGTACCATCGGCACCAGGTCCACCCTTTCCATATTAAGGGGAACCGACAAGGAGGTGATAAATTCCTTCTTTAGGAAACTCTTGATTAGCGACATGTTGCTCATACAGATGTCTCTTATTGCAGACAATGCGTTCTCCAGGCTGCCGGGGTCCCCGTTGTTCATGTTCCCCATGGCTAAATCAGTAAGGTTCCTTAGGGTGGCGAAGGACCCTGCTATATCATGGCTCAATATATTGAGAATGGCATTTTTCTTTGCATTGTGGCTGAGTATGTTCTTCTGGAACTCGACCTCTCCGGTAAAGTCTTCGGCGAACCCTACGCACTCTGGCCTACCTGAAGTATCGACCTGGTACATGGTAAGTCTCAGGTGCCTTAAATTTCCAGCTACAGAAAACCTGACTGCTCTCTTTTCAATGGGCTTCACCCTGATGTCCTTGATTTCCCTTAGGAGAGATTCCCTATCTTCTGGGTGTACATGGTCAAGGATCTCCGTTAGGTTCTCGGCAACCTTTTCAAATCCCATAAAAAATCTGAATGAATGGTTCATGTACCTTATCTCCCATTTGGAGGGATCGAACGAAAAAATCATCAGATATACATTTTCCGAAAACGCCAGAAGAGGGTTTAAAGTACCTGCCATTGCAATATTATTAAGGTTATCGATGTCAAAATCATTCTATAAGGCGGTTCCTCAAAAAGCATGTGGACCTCAAGGTTATTTCACTTTGGGCACCTGCGAACCCCAATTGCCCCACCTCCATATTTACGGTGCTTTTTTCGAAGGATCAGGCAAACAAATGGATTTCTCAGCAAGGACTGTTCAGAACCTTGGCTTCCTCTTTTCAGTGAATGCACTCAGTCCTTCAGAGAAATCCTCTGAAACAAAACATTCGGCAAAGGTCCGGATCTCTAGCCCGTATCCTTCCACCTTTCCCTGGGTGCTGCCGTTTACCGCTACGATGGCCGCAGATACTGCAGAAGCGGATCGGGAATAGATTCTTTCAAGGAGTTTTTGGGACTGGTCAATAAGAAGATCAGGATCAACGATCGAGCTTACAAGGCCCCATATGTACGCCGCTTTGGCGTCGACCATCTCTCCTGTCAGGATCAGTTCCAGGGCCCTCCCCTTGCCGATAAGCTCGGGTAGCCTCTGGGTCCCTCCATATCCAGGGATCAGACCTAGGGAAACTTCAGGGAGTCCCATTTTGGCGGTAGAGGACGCTACCCTGAAATGGCAGGCCAAAGCGAGTTCCAGTCCTCCTCCCAGCGCAAAACCATTGATGGCAGCAACCACAGGCTTGGAAAGGTTGGCAATTTTATTCATCAGTTCATGCCCGGACCTCGACATCGCCTCTGCCTCCTCTTTGCTCTTGCCAAGGAACTCCTTAATATCCGCACCGGCAACAAAGGCCTTTTCCCCTGCACCGGTCAATATCAGCCCCCTGACGGACCCATCAGCTTCAGCCCGGCTTACTGCATCCTTCAGTTCCGCAATGGTATCGCGATTCAAGGCATTTAATTTGCCTTCGCGATTAATGGTAATTTGGGCTGTTTTATTCTTGATCTCTAGCGTAATGTTTTGATAGCTCATACTAAAAATTAATATTGATTGAAAACCTTATTCGTTCACTCCTGACATTGGGTAGTCCATTGTAATTCAATCTCCTCACATATTCAACCTTCAGAACATTCAAGATATTGTCAATTCCCAAGGTACCCTCCCAATAAGGCTGTCCATTAGGAACATTTGTCAAGATCTCTCCTTCCTTATTGCGGTCGAATTCAACCACATCATTACTAATATACGGGTTATTTTGGTCACTTAATTTACCATAGAACATCTGAGCTCCCCATACCTCCCGTAAATTCAATTTCTTGATCAATGGAATCTTATTGAATAAGAATCCCTGCAATTGATGGTATACCCCAACCTTTAAATAACTATCGGCAACAAACTCCATGGGGTTCATCATGTCGAAATCGATTTCATGTCGGTCTTCACGCTGTTTTACGTTCGGTAACTCCAACATTGTGTATGGTAGGGTTCCCCATATTCTACCCCCAACTGCCCTGAGGTCTGCAAAACCTAGTTGGTTTAAAAAGAAGCGCTTGGAAGCTGCTGCAGTCAGCTTGTCATAGGCATGGGTCGTATTCCAGAAACCGTCCAGACTATGGGTATAGGTCAGGTTGAAAACCGGATGTTTTTCAATGATGGTCTTCCTATTTAAGTTGCGATAATAGAATTTCTCAAAAGGTGCCCATCGCAAGTCCACATGTGCCTCATTGCTCTGGATATGGGTCAGCAACGCCTCTGGGTTCCCTGAGTTGATCAATCGCAAATCTCCAACCGTATTCTGGTTTCTATGCGTGAATCCAGTGGTAACACTGAAGTGGTTTCCAAATTCTACAACATGTTGCAATTGATAAGCACGGGTATCAAACCATTTTGTAGGTCTATTCCTTCGAATGGACCTGAAGAAACTATCCCCTTTTAGGAAACCTATCTGTTGACCTGGCTCCATTATATCGTTCTGAACAGATCCTTCAATATAATGGGCTGGAAAAGTCACCACCGAATTACCGTTCAGGGAAACGGCAGATCTCAGAAAGTACTTCAATCGGGCATCATCCAATCCATATGCGACATAACCTTCAAAATACGCTTTGTCTGTCAATGCTTGCGTACTCCTGCCCCCTATCCTGAAACGGTTCCCCTCAATATTATTTTGGCTGTACAGATATTCCAGCGGACCTATCTCAAACATCCCAAGGTTATAGAAACCTTGGGACAACAGGTAGCCTAAAGCCAAAACGGTCTTAAAACTCTTTTTCTGGTTTAGCGTTTCAATGTTCCTGTACGTATTCTGTTCCGCGTTGTTCAACGCAATTGGTCGATTCGGGATGGTTATGTCTGCTTGGGGAAGTATCTCAGTCGGTGGACCTGAAAAAACATTTATCGGGAACTTGGTTCCTAAGCGATAATTGTCGTTAATACTCATGCGATCAGCAAAAACCGTCTCCCCCTTTCGAATTCCGAAAGTCAGAAAAGTCCGGGTGCTGTCCATTAACATGACCCCTGTTTTGTCTTTCTCATAATGAAAAACTATCTCCCCTTCCTTTACCCAGTTAAGGTTGGTTTCCTCATTGATCTTGAGGTTAGCTTTCTTAACAGCATAGGTGCCATCCATACTTACCTGAAGAATACCATTGAACAATAGATCCGTTTTATTCCTTGGTTCGAACTTCAATTGGATAAAATATCCTTCTTCATTGAAGATAGTATCCGTGATATAATACTTATAGAACAGTTTACCGTTATCTGCGATTGGACTCAAGAACTGCTTGTTCAGGATATAGATACTCTCATCATAAACATCTACCTGCTGGAACATGTAGTTCAGGAATTCCTGGATGTTGGGGTTGTTGACATATCGCCTATCAAACTCGGTCTTTTTGTGGGAGGTTATTATCTTTTTAAATTTCGGGGGATCCTTCTTTCCATAGACCTTTGCATTGCTCTCCTCCAAATACAGGGAAAGCAGCTTTTTCCCTTCATAACTGGTACTATCGATGTTCCCGAACAGAAAGCCCAGTCCCAACATTCCCTGTTTATTGGAAACCTTAGGGTCAATAAAACCGAATTTAAGCTTATCATATTGATCAAACTCCAGACTGTCCTTTCCAGACAACCTGTTTTGATGTTTATGTCTTATCACCAAATCGATCAACTCGACCGCTTTGTTGTTCCTGTTACGATATTTAGATTTATGGCTAATGGAGACTGCTTCGATCTTATTGGAATCATGGGTCAATTCAAAGACGAGATTGGTAAGTGAATCAGGGATATTGGCGATCAGGGTCCTGAAGCCTAGGGCACGGACTTCAATCTGTTTGGACCGAGAATCCAAACTCAAACTGAAGAAGCCCTTATTATCTGCAGAAGTTGCCCTTTTGGTATCTAAATCCAGAATGGTCGCCCCTGCAACTGCCTGCTTGCTGTCCTTATCCAATACTTTGCCAGAAATGACAGTTTGGGCCAACGAAAGGTTAACCGTGAAGCAATGGACCGATACAAATGCGCACAAAAAACAGAAGAAAGGGGCACTTCTCATAATAAAACCTGAACTTTATAAAGATACAATTTGTTGTGAAAGTTCAAATTATTAAACGAAAAAAGGAGGCAAAATATGTTGTGGACCGAAGGAATTATTATTGATTCTTATCAACACGGTTCAGTTTTAAGCTGCCCAGAATAAGCTCCTCATTGAACTGACCCAGGGTAATGCTGTTGAGCATCCTTGCCAATTCCGAACGGATGGCCTTAAACTCATTGTGCAAAGGACATGGATGTTCCTCGGAACATTGCGGTAAGCCCATGCCACAACCGATAAAAATATCATCCCCATCGATTGCTTTGACTACCTCCGACAATCTCTTATTCATCTCAACTTCAGTCAGGTAAAACCCGCCATTGGGACCTTTTACAGATTTCACAATACCACCCTTGCTCAGCTCCTGAAGGATCTTCCCCAAAAAGGGTTCAGGTGATTGTATATTGCTGGCAATCTCTTTTATACCCACTTTTCTACCAAGTTGTGTGGACTTAGCGATATAAAAGACTGCTCGAATGGCATACTCGGTTGACTTTGAAAACATACCCATTCTCCAAAATTAGGGATAAAAATTGAGAATGAGCCCTATTCTTTACCCGCCCTCGTCTACAACATTCTTATGTCAGAAACTTAATAAAGGACAAAAAACTCTTTTATTCTTTTTATCTTTGTTTTAATTTAATTCAATTTAAATAAGAAACTAGAAAACTATCAACGTAATGACAGAGAATCAAATAGCATTAATTAAAGCGACAGTACCAGTCTTGAGAGAAAACGGAGTATTATTAACAAGCTATTTCTACAACCGCATGTTTCAGCACAACCCTGAACTTAAACATGTCTTCAACATGGGCAACCAACAATCAGGGAAACAACAAACGGCCTTGGCTATGGCAGTGCTGGCTTATGCCGAAAATATTGAAAATCCGTCGGTTCTTTTAGGCGTGGTCGACCATATTGGCCATAAACATACCAGTTTAGACATCCGCCCTGAACATTATCAGATCGTCGGAAACCATCTGATCTCTTCCATTAAAGAAGTTCTTGGCGATGCAGCTACGGACGAACTGTTAGAAGCATGGACCCTTGCTTACAGCCAATTGGCAGATATCATGAGCGGTCATGAAAACGCTCTTTACAGAGCAAAAGTAAATAGACCAGGAGGCTGGACCGGTTGGAGGCCATTTGAGGTCAGAGATAAAGTAATGGAATCCCAAGAGATTACCTCATTTTACCTGTATCCAACCGATCAGGGAGATATCGCTGCCCACTTACCTGGTCAATATATCAGTGTTAGGCTGTTCTTACCAGAATTAAACCTGATCCAACCTCGCCAATACAGTATCTCAAGCTCATCAAACGGCAAGTTTTACCGTATTTCTGTTAAAAAAGAAAAAGGCAGTAAACATCCAGACGGCATGATCAGCAATAGATTGCACGACCATATCCAAGTAGGTGATAAGATCGAACTTAGTTCACCATCAGGTAACTTTGTCTTGAACCAAAAGGAAAACAACAACCCACAAGTCTTTATCAGTGGTGGAATCGGACAGACTCCTCTATTGGCCATGCTTGAGGAATTGATTCTCAATAAAAACAGTACCCAACCGATCGTTTGGGTCCATGGATGTAGAAATGAACAGGTCCATGCTTTCAAAGATAGATTACAGGAACTTTCAGCCATCAATCCATCATTGCAGAATCATCTATTCTATGAACAATTGGAAAAAGAAAGCGCTGATGCAACATCTGGCGTTGTCAATCTCGAAGAGATTCAGGAAAAGGTATTGCTGAATGGAGCCAACTACTATTTATGTGGCCCTGCAGGCTTTATCCGCAAACATTATGAATTCCTGAAAGATGCGGGCGTTGACACAGAAGCGATCCATTTCGAAGAATTCGGACCAGCATCCCTGTCTTTAAATTAATAAATCTGTAGCCCAAGAGTTCAGCTCTTGAAAATAGGCACCCGGTTGATCTGGGTGCCTCTATAGAACAGAATCACCATAAAAACTGGAACAATGGAAACTAGACCTTTGAAAAGACATCCAGCATTAAGGCCTCTTAGTAAGGAACATCATTTCTCCCTTTTGATTTGTTGGAAGATAAGGCGAGGCCTGGAACTAAATATCGACCCTGACCGTATCGGCAACTTCTTGATCAATGCTTGGCATCAACAGATCTCCCATCATTTCAATATTGAAGAGAAATATGTTTTTCCAATCCTTGGTTCTGAGAACAAACTTGCACAGGAAGCTATTGCTGAACATAGAGCTATAAAAAGACTGATATTGAATGAGCCACATACCGTCAAATCCCTCAACAGAATTGAAGAAAAAATGGAATCCCATATCAGAATGGAAGAAAGACAGCTGTTCCCTCTCATTCAGAGCATAGCTACCGATGAAGAAATGGAATATATCAGCCTTAAACACGAACATCCAATAAACGAAATGGCTTGGGAAGACGAATTCTGGAATACCAAAGCCTAAAAATCTTCAACAACTACACATCAATACAAAAAGGTCAGGATATCCTGACCTTTTTACTTTATATCTTCTATCGGACATCAAAACCCATTCTCCAGGTCTTATGTCCATTGTCTGATGTCTATTTAGCTAACCAAATCAACGCATCCGGATAAACTCCCAACACAAAAGTCAGAATTACGGAAAGAACAAATACGATCTGGAAATTAATCGGCATGCTAACGGTCACCTCTTCCTTAGAATCCATGAAGTACATATGAACCACTACCCTTAAGTAGTAATACACACCAACTGCAGCATTGATTGCAGCCAAAACCAACAGTACGGTATGGTAATCATTCATAACATTGGAGAACATCATAAACTTACCGATAAAACCTGCTGTCAACGGAATACCTGCTAATGAAAGCATAGAAATCGTGATACAGAATGCCAACCACGGACTTCTTTTACCTAGACCATTGAAGGATTCAAAACTATCCGATCCAGCTTGGCGTTTCACCAAGATCAATGCTCCAAAAGAAATAATCGAAGCCAACCCGTAAGCTGCTGAATAAGTTAAGATTCCTGAAGTTGAATTTGGACCGATCGACAAGATTGCAAAAAGCATATATCCAGCATGCGAAATACTAGAATAAGCCAGCATACGCTTATAACTGGTCTGCATAAGCGCAGTCACGTTTCCTATAAACAAGGTAATGATCACCACGGTCAATAAAACCGGAGTCCAAAACTCATTCAATGGAACCAAGACGGTACTGAACAATTTTAAGAAGCCAGCGAATGAAGCAATCTTCACCACGGTACTCATAAAGATCGTGATCAATATAGGAGCACCATCATATACATCTGGAGTCCAGAAATGGAATGGAGCAGCACCAACTTTGAAGCACAACCCAACTAACAATAACAAGATACCTCCATAGAACATTGGTGAAATGCCTGTTGGATTATCAATAATATATTGTTTGATCACAGCTAAATCAAATGAACCAGTTGATCCATATAATAGCGTTATACCGAACAGCAAGAAACCAGTAGAAAAAGCCCCCATCAAGAAGTACTTCAACGAAGCTTCATTGGATGCCTTATCGGTCCTTCTGATCCCCGCCAAAATATACAAGGCTACCGACATAATCTCTAGACCGATAAACAGCATGGCGAAATTATGGTAAGAACAAACTAATATAGCACCCGTTAAGGAGAATAAGATTAAGGAATAATATTCTGCGATATTGTCCGAAATAGACTTAAAGTACTCTTTCGACAATAACAGGATCAGAATGGTCAATGCTATACATAGCATCGAAAAAGAAAGGGAAAAATGATCAAAAATAACCATTCCTCTATATAAAGGCTCTGCCTGGACATTCCAATAATAGGCTTCAAACCCAAAGGCAACCAACAAGCCTAATATACTAACAGGCAGTAATGCATTTTTAGCTTTGTACAAGCCTAAATACAAAAGCAGAATACCTAACAAAGAAAGCGTAATAATCGCACCCATAATATATCTTTAAACTCGTACTATTTAATTTGTTGTAATAACTGTGAAACTGATGCCTCTGAAAGATGTAATAAACTATTCGGAAGAACACCTATTAAAATAACTAGAATGACAATGATCGATAATAAGACCACCTCATAGCCAGAAATATCCTTTACCTGGGTCTGATTGTCATTGATCTGACCTAACATGGTTTTCTGATACAGACGTAACATATAAACTGCTGCAAAAATCAAGGTCGTACCACCAAGAACAGCATACCAAACGCCACTATCGCCACTACCGAAAATTCCCTTTAACAATAAGAACTCTCCAATGAAACCATTTGTTAGTGGCAATCCGATTGCACCCATGATGATCACCAAGAAAGTCACCGCCAGGATCGGCATTTTAATCGCCAAACCACCTAGCTCAGCAAGATCCCTGGTTCCTGTCCTTCTCTGGATAACATCGATTACAAAGAAAAGACCAACAACAGAAATACCGTGATTGATCATTTGCAGGATTGCTCCTTGCATTCCTTCTTGGGTCAATGAAAAAACACCTGCGGCAATAAGACCCACGTGTGAAATAGAAGAGTAAGCAATCAAGCGTTTAGCATCTTTCATTTTGAAAGCGATGATCGCTCCATAAACGACACCGATGATTCCCATGATCAATGCAATATTGCCATATCGAGAAACCGCTTCAGGTGCTAAAGGCAATAACCAACGCAATAGACCAAACAGACCCATTTTCAACATGATACCCGACAAAAGCATGGTACCTGCTGTAGATGCATGAGTATAGGTATCTGGCTGCCATGAATGGAATGGGAACAAAGGAATCTTAATTGCAAAAGCAATAAAGAACGCCCAGAATACCCAACGTTGAGCAGCATCTGTCAGGTCCAATTGAGTCAAGGTTGCCCATGACATATCCTTTCCGCCGGTTTGTTGATATAGATAGATAATCGCAATCAACATCAACAAGCTCCCGAAGAAGGTATATACGAAAAATTTCAAGTTTATTTTGATACGGTTTCCATCTCCCCACAATGCACAGATAAAGTAAATTGGGATCAAAGCTGCTTCCCAACCTACATAAAATGAAAAAGCATCCAATGAGATAAATACCAATACCAATCCAGCCTGCATAAAGGAAACTAAACCATAGAATCCTCCCTTTTGCTCATGGCCAAAACTTGCCAAGATGATTAAAGGGATCAAGCCATTTGTTAAGATCAACATAGGAAGGCTAATACCATCCAAGCCTATCTGGAATTGAATCCCCAAGCTCGATATCCAGTTCCAAGATTGTGCAAACTGAATACTTGCATCAGGCACAAACGTACAGATGAAAGGAATTGTTAAGCCTAATTGAATAAGTGACAAGACCAATGCAGCCCATTTAGCAGAGCTGTTCTTGATAAAGGCTAAAATAATAGCACTTATTACAGGTAAAATTAGCAGTATAAAAAGGTTGTCCATTGATTCCTAAATTCTGATCTAGATTGTAAATAATCCATAAAGCATGAAAGCAATAACTCCGATCACCATCATAAATATATAAAACCCAACATTCCCACTCTGGATCTGACGAATGCCCTTCCCTGAAGAAACAAACAATTCGCCAATTCCATTGACTAATCCATCGATACCGGTCTTATCAACAACAGTATGCAAGAATTTGGACAGTCCATTCAATGGACGAACAAATAAGGTGTCATACAATTGATCGATGTACATTTTATGGTAAGATAGATTATATAGTCCGCCTTGTTCTGCTGAACCATCGGTCCCGGGAATATCTGATTTTTTAATGTACTTATTGTAAGCAACGAAAGCCATAATGATGGCACCTAATGCTGATGCGCCCATTAAAACAAACTCTGTGCTATGTGATAGATGGAATGGTTCCACTACCTGATTAGTTTGTGCAAATACCGGACTTAGGAAGTTAGCCAACCATGCGCCTCCGAATAATGCCTCAGGAATATTGATTAATCCACCCAATACCGACAGAATAGCCAATACGATCAATGGAATAGTCATTGAGCTAGGTGATTCATGCAAATGATGTTTCTGGTTCTCCGTTCCACGGAATTTACCAAAGAAGGTCAGATACAACAATCTGAACATATAGAATGCGGTACATAAGGCTCCAATAAAACCTAACGCCCAAAAGATCGGACTGGCAACAAAGGCATGTGCCAATATCTCATCTTTTGAAAAGAAACCCGACAATGGTGGAATCCCGGAAATAGCTATCGTTCCGATCAACATCGTTGCATAGGTGATAGGCAAGTACTTTTTCAGGCCTCCCATTTTTCGCATATCCTGCTCCTCGCTCATCGCGTGGATTACGGAACCCGCACCCAAGAACAATAAGGCCTTGAAAAATGCATGGGTCAACACATGGAAAAACGCTCCGGTAAAGGCTCCAACACCTAAACCTAAAAACATATATCCCAGTTGAGAGACCGTGGAATATGCCAATACTTTTTTGATGTCATTTTGCGTAATCGCAATAAATGCAGCAACCAAAGCCGTTGCCACACCGATGATCGCAATAACCTCCATGGTAACCGGAGATAATGTAAACATGATGTTTGAACGGGCGATCATATAGATACCAGCAGTTACCATAGTCGCTGCGTGGATCAAGGCCGAAACTGGCGTCGGGCCTGCCATCGCATCTGGCAACCAAGTAAACAATGGAATCTGGGCCGATTTACCTGTTGCTGCAACAAATAACAATAAGGTAATGATCAATAAAGACGTATCGCCCATTGCCAGTTGTCCGGCAGCAGGAAATACCTGTTGAAATTCTAAAGAACCAAAATTGGCCAAGATAAAGAACATGGCGATCAAGAACCCTAAATCACCGATACGGTTCATGACAAAAGCTTTTTTCGCTGCCTTCGCATAATTGCTGTTCTTGAACCAGAATCCGATCAATAGATAAGAACATAAGCCTACGCCTTCCCAACCGATGAACATCACCAAATAGTTGGATCCTAATACCAAAAGCAACATAAAGAAGATAAACAGGTTCAAATACGAGAAGTATTTACCAAAACCTTCATCATTTGCCATATATCCTACAGAGTACAGATGGATCAAAAATCCAACTCCCGTAATGATCAATAACATGATTGAACTCAATGGATCAACCAAAAAGCTAATGTTGAAACTAAAACTTCCTACCGTAAACCAGTTGAATACTTCTTGGAAAATAACACCATCACCCCCAGCTTGTCTTGCATCATAAACCTCCTTGAATAAACCACAGCTTAGTAAAAATGAAATGAGGATTGTTCCGCATCCAATAATTGAAATCAATGGTCTTGGCGTGCTTTTTCTCAGCAGTCCAATCATCAGAAATCCTAATAAAGGAAGTAAGGGGAGCATCCAAATGAATTCTTTCATATACAATTCTCTCTAAAATTCTTATCTATTTTTACCACCTCAGTTTATTCAGGGAATCAATATCCACTGATTTGGTATTCCTATAAACCATAATAATTATCGCTAGACCGACCGCAACCTCTGCAGCTGCCAAAGCCATAATAAAAAACACAAAAACCTGTCCGCTAGGATCCCCACGATAAGCGGAGAACGCAGCCAACAATAAATTCACCGAATTAAGCATCAACTCAATCGACATCATGATAATAATGACGTTCCGGCGAATCAATACCCCGATCACACCGATCACGAAGATGATGCTACAGAATATCAAATAATGATTCAGGGGAATACCCTGCATATTTTCAATTAAACTACCCATTTTGTTTCGCTCGTGTTTCTTTCTTTGCCAATAATACAGCTCCAACCATCGCTGTTAACAACAGGATGGAGGACAATTCAAATGGTAATAAAAAGTCCTTGAACAATACCTTGCCCAGGTTCTTTACCAAACCAATATCTTCATGGCCCTTTACAAACTCATTATTAGATTCCAATACCCTAAAAGCACCTAAGAATACGGCCAATAGGCACATTCCAGCTATCGCTCCCATAAATTTCACTAAATGGGATTTCATAGGCTCGCTATCTTTGTTCAGGTTCAGTAACATCAGGACAAACAGGAATAAAACCATGATCGCCCCCATGTAAACGATAAAATTAACTACGGCCAAAAACTGCGCATTCAATAGAATATAATGCACGGTAAAGGTGAAAAAAGTGATAACTAAGTAGAGTACACTATGTACAGGATTCTTCGTGAAGATGGTCATCAACGCAAAGAATATCGATAGAAACGCTACAAAATAAAATATGGTCATAGGTTATGCTTGCTGATTTTGAGATAATTTGGTGATATCAAACTTTGGTTCCAACAACTTGTCTTTACCATAAATGAAATCCTTACGTAAATAATCTGCAGTAACATGTTTACCATCTAGGTAAATTGCCTCTTTTGGACATGCTTCTTCACACAGGCCACAAAAAATACAACGCAACATGTTTATTTCATAAACAACTGCATATTTCTCTTCCCTGTACAGGTTCTCCTCCCCTTTCTTGCGCTCTCCCGCAGTCATCGTAATGGCTTCTGCAGGACAAGACAAGGCACATAGGCCACATGCTGTACAACGCTCCCTGCCCTGTTCATCACGCTTCAAGGAATGCTGTCCCCTAAAGTTCTTTGAATAAGGCCTGATCTCCTCCGGATACTTAATGGTAGGGATCTTCTTGAAGAAGTGCCTTATGGTAATCGATAGACCTTTGGCGATAGCAGGCAAATAAATGCGCTCCCAAAAGTTCATCGGCTTTTGTTCTAATACTTTTTTCCTATTTGATAACGACTGCATATCTCTCCCGATTAAAAGTAAGTATCTTTAACGATGGTAATGATCCCTGTCAAAACGATATTGGCAATGGCCAATGGAATCAACATCTTCCAGCCTAAATTCATCAACTGGTCATATCTGAAACGCGGCAAGGTCCATCTTACCCACATAAAGAAGAAGATGAATCCAAATATCTTCGCAAAGAATACCAATACCCCAATGATGGTGATCCAGTTTTCTGAAAGACCCAGATCATACATAAATGGAAAATTATAGCCCCCGAAATACAATGCTGCCATCAATGATGAGGACACGAACATATTGATGTATTCAGAGAACATATAAAGACCCAATTTCATGGATGAATATTCCGTATGGTATCCCCCAACTAACTCAGTCTCACATTCTGGCAAGTCAAATGGTACACGGTTACATTCTGCAAATGCACAGGTCATAAAGATCAGGAATCCCAAAGGCTGAACCCAGATATTCCAGTTTACAAATCCTGATTGTTGTGCTACGATCTCTCCAATGGATAGCGTTCCGGTCACCATTAATAAAGCGATCAAGGAAAGACCCATGGCAATTTCATAACTGATACTTTGTGAAGCCGCACGAATCGCTCCCATTAACGAGAACTTATTGTTCGATGCCCATCCACCAAGCATGATCCCATAAACACCAAGAGCAATAACCCCAAAGATGTAAAGTACACCGATATTCACATCGGCAACCTGTAAGCTGATCGCTTTGTCACCAATGGTCAAGGTTTGCCCCCAAGGAATTACCGCCGAACTGATACAGGCTGTAATAATGGCTATGGTCGGCCCTAAAATAAATAAGGTTTTATGTGCTCCCGCAGGAATGATTTCTTCTTTGAAAAAGAATTTACCACCATCACATAAAGGCTGTAAGATACCAAATGCTCCAGCTCTATCCGGACCGTGGCGATCCTGCATAAAACCCGCAATCTTACGCTCAGCTAACGTGGAATACATGGCAATGACCAAGGTAACCACGAATATGATGACAACTAAGATTAATTTCTCTAAAATAAAGGCCGTTTCCATCTTCCCTATTTTCTATTTTAATTTTTCAGATCTTGCTAACTGCTCCACATTGGCTTCCTGCAATACAGGATTGTCCTTGATTACACTTGGAGGATCAAATTGATGGTAGTGGTTGGAGGCAATAACCGATTGATCGCTGATCTTGGTCGGCTCATCTAAAATCCACTCATCTGTACGCTTGGTTTCAAACCTGCAGGTATCACAGATAAACTCATCAACCTCATTGTACTCATCTTTTCTTCCCGTCACACGGATCACATCTGGACCTTTGTACCATAATGTCACCTTTCCAGAACATTTTGGACAATCACGGTGGGCATCGACCGGTTTAGTAAACCAAACCCTATTCTTAAACCTAAAGGTCTTGTCCGTCAATGCTCCAACTGGACATACATCGATCACATTACCGATAAAGTCATGATCCAGTGCCTCATGGATATAAGTCGATATTTCAGCATGGTCTCCACGGAACAGAATGCCATGTTCCCTTTTATTGGTCAATTGGTTGGCCACATATACACAACGATAGCATAAAATGCATCGGTTCATGTGCAACTGGATCTTATCACCAATATCAATTCGCTCAAATGTCCTGCGCTCAAATTCATATCTGGTTTTCTCAGCACCATGCTCATAGCTCAAATCTTGGAGCTTACACTCGCCTGCCTGATCACAGACCGGACAATCCAATGGGTGGTTGATCAATAACATCTCCACAACCGCCTTTCTTGCATCCACGACATCTGGAGAGGTAATATTCAGCACCTCCATTCCGTCCATGACCGTTGTACGGCATGATGCAACCAATTTAGGCATTGGTCTTGGATCCTTTTCCGATCCTTTGCTTACTTTCACCAAGCAGGTACGGCATTTTCCCCCTGTACCTTCTAGCTTAGAATAATAGCACATGGCTGGAGGAACGATCTCCCCACCAATCTGCCTAGCAGCATTTAATATCGTAGTACCCGGAGCAACTTCAATCGTTATTCCGTCTATCGTTACTTTAAAATTTTGAACTTCTTCTGCCATTGTTGCTTTTTGTTAAAATGACCCTAATTATTCCGTTACTGGAACCAATGGATCTGCATAATGTGCTAAACCGTAGTTTCTCTTCTGGGCTTCTTCCGGATGTAGGATATGCCACTCAAATTCATCCCTAAAGTGACGAATTGCGGCTGCAACAGGCCAAGCCGCTGCATCACCAAGTGGACAGATCGTATTTCCTTCGATCTTTTGTTGCACTTGCCACAATAGATCGATGTCCGACATGTCACCATGACCGGTCTCGATCTTGTTCAAGATCTTTTCCATCCAACCCGTTCCTTCACGACAAGGTGAACATTGCCCACAGCTCTCATGACGGTAGAAACGAGTATAGTTATAGGTATTCCTGACAATACATTGATCTTCATCAAAAACGATGAAGCCTCCAGATCCCATTGCTGTACCACTTATAAAGCCCCCATCTGCCAATGACTCATAGGTCATCAGGCGCGGTTCGCCTTTCATCGTTTTCACAATCAGGTTGGCAGGAAGGATAGGCACCGAAGAACCTCCAGCCACTACAGCCTTCAATCGCTTGCCATTTGCCATTCCTCCACAATATTCATCGGAGAAAATAAATTCTTCCACTGGGACACCCATCTCAATTTCATATACTCCAGGTTTTGCAATATTCCCTGACGCTGAAATCAATTTAGTTCCTGTACTTCTTTCAATTCCAATTTTTGCATACTCCTCGCCGCCATCATTGACGATAGGCACTGTCGCAGCAATGGATTCCACATTGTTTACCACCGTTGGGCAGCCATATAGGCCCGCAACAGCAGGGAATGGAGGTTTAATCCTTGGATTACCTCTTTTCCCCTCTAGGGATTCCAACAGGGCTGTCTCTTCACCACAGATATAGCCCCCCCCTCCCGGTTGTACATAGATCTCCAGGTCGTAACCAGTCCCTAATATATTTTTACCTAAAAATCCAGCCGCTTTTGCTTCTTCGATGGCCTTTTCCATAATTCGGATTTGAGGCATCATCTCGCCACGGATATAGATATAGGAGGTATGTGCTCCTAATGCATAGCTGGAAACGATCATCCCTTCAATTAAGGCATGCGGAATATAGGTCATCAAGAAACGGTCCTTGAATGTTCCCGGTTCCGACTCATCTCCATTACAAACTAAATAACGCGGAACGCCTTCTGGTTTTGCCAAAAAGCTCCATTTCATTCCAGTAGGGAATCCTGCTCCACCACGGCCACGAAGACCCGATTTCTTCACCTCTTCCACTACATCCTCTGGAGACATGCTTTTCAAGGCTTTCTCTACAGCACGGTAACCACCCTTCTCCCGATAAACAGCGAAGGTGTTGATTCCTGGCACATTGATATGTTCTAATAATAACTTACGTCCCATATTACTAAGCCTCGCTTTTTGATTTATTCTTTAAATCGCCGATTAATTGATCGACACTCTCCGGTGTCAGGTTCTCATAGAAGGTATAGCTTGGACCGATCTGAAGCACGGGACCAAATCCACATGCCGCCAAACACTCCACGCCCCGCCAAGAGAACATCCCATCAGCAGTCACCTCTCCTTCTTTTACGCCTAATTTCTCTTCAATATGAGACATGATCTTCTCTGCACCAACCAGGCAACATGGCCCCGTTCGGCAAACCTCCAGGACATATTTACCTTGCGGCTGTAGGAAATACATGGTATAGAATGTCGCCACCTCGAACACTTCAATAGGTTGGATGGTTAAGAAGGCCGCCACTTTCTCCATGGCATCCACGCTTAACCATCCATATTCCTCCTGTACGAGGTGAAGGATAGGCAATAATGCTGATTTTTGCTTACCTTCTGGATAACGACTTACCACTTCGGAGAATTTCCCCAAAAGCTCTGCCGAAAACTCGACAATCATATTTTCTTTAACACTAAGCATCTAATTCACCAGCTATTACGTTTAAACTACTCATATTGATAATCGCATCTGAAATCAACATTCCGCTACTCATAGGCGCAAACATCTGATAATTGATGAATGAAGGCCTTCTAAAGTGCAGACGATATGGAGTTCTTCCTCCATCATGTACCATATAGAATCCCAATTCACCATTTGCCCCTTCAACGGAATGATAAACCTCAGCCTTTGGAGCGTCCCATTCTCCCATCACGATCTTAAAGTGATAGATCAAGGCCTCCATGCTTGTATATACTTGCTCTTTTGGCGGGAGGTAAAAATCAGGAACATCAGCATGGAAAATGCCTTTCGGCTCCTTGTCTATTTTTTCCAAAGCTTGCTCAATGATTCGAAGGGATTGCCACATCTCTTCATTTCTTACCATAAATCGGTCATAAACATCCCCATTTGTGCCTACTGGAATATCAAAATCAAATTCCTCGTATGAACAGTATGGAGAATGCGCTCTCACATCATAATCCACGCCTGTTGCACGTAAGATTGGACCTGACCAGCTATAACTTAAAGCTTCCTCTGGGGTAACCGCGGCTACATTGGAGGTACGCTCGATAAAAATTCTGTTTCTGTCAAACAACTCTTGGAATTCCCTCAAAACTGGCGGGAATCTCTTTAAGAATTCTCTGATCTTTTCAAATGCCACGTCGTTGAAATCACGCTCAAAACCACCGATACGCCCAATATTGGTCGTCAATCGGGCTCCGCATATCTCTTCATAGATTTCATAGATGAACTCACGTTCCTGCATCACATACAGGAATCCTGAAAAGGCACCAGTATCAACCCCCAAAATACCGTTACATATGATGTGGTCAGCAATCCTCGCCAATTCCATCACTATCACGCGCATATATTGAACGCGTTTTGGTATCTCTATATCCAAAAGCTTCTCAACGGTCATATGCCAACCCATATTATTGATTGGTGATGAACAGTAGTTCAAGCGGTCTGTTAAAGGGGTAATCTGATAAAAAGGTCTATGCTCTGCAATTTTTTCGAATGCACGGTGAATATATCCAATGGTGGAAACCCCACTGACGATACGCTCACCATCGATCTGCACGACATTCTGAAAAACACCATGCGTTGCAGGGTGGGTAGGACCAATATTTAGGGTCACCAAATCGTCTTGAGGATCATTATCATCAAAGACTGGTGCATTATGTGATATTCTTGAAATCGATTTACTCATGACATCCTCTCTTAACGTCCAAAATAAAAATCCTTTTTGTCCACACGGTTTGGATCTTCCAGCGGGTATTCTTTGCGCATCGGGAAAACTCCCAGATCATCCATATTAAGAATTCTCCTTAAATCCGGATGTCCTTCAAAATTGACCCCAAAGAAATCATAAGTTTCACGCTCCATCCAATTCGCACCGTTCCAAAGAACCGTGGCACTTGGAATACTTGGATTTTCCTTTTCCAGGAAAACCTTGATCCGAATGCGGACATTATGAACTAAACTATGGACATGGTACACAACAGCGAAAGGCTTTTCACGTTCCGGATAGTGGACCGCAGTAATATCAGTCAAATAAATAAACTGCATCGCCTCATCATCCTTGATGCTGGTCAACAGCTTTATGATATTTTCCTTATCGGTTTCGACTGTTAGCAGTCCTTTAGGTTCTGTTATATGGTTTACTGATTCCCCGAATTCTGCATTCAGTTTATCAATAACCATTTGATTAGTCAACTTATCCATTATCTGTTGCGATTCCGTACTTTTCTAATAAAGCCTTATACTCAGGCGTATTTCTTCGGTTCAAAGACTCGTTCTTTACAATATCTTGAAGTCTTAGTACTCCATCTAAGATTGCCTCAGGACGCGGAGGACAGCCAGGAACATAAACATCCACCGGAATGATCTCATCAATCCCCTGCAACACGGAATAGGTATCGAAAATACCTCCACTAGAAGCACATGCACCAACAGCAATTACCCAACGGGGCTCTGCCATCTGAACATAAACCTGCTTCAATACCGGAGCCATCTTCTTTGCAATGGTCCCCATCACTAGCAACATATCAGCCTGTCTTGGTGAAAAGCTCGGACGCTCGGCACCAAACCTCGCTAAATCATAGGTAGATCCCATCGTTGCCATAAACTCAATTCCACAGCAGGACGTCGCAAATGGCAATGGCCATAAGGAATTGGCTCTCGCCAAACCTATGGCTTTATCCAAAGTCGTTGCAAAAAATCCTGCTCCCTCTACACCAGGAGGCGCATCTGATAAGGTAATATTACTCATCTCTCTGTTTATTAAAGTGATCTTCAAGGAATAGGCCCAAGGCTAGTCCCAATCCAATGCCTTTTTCTTAATGACATAAATAAACCCTAAAAGCAATAGTCCCATGAAAACAAACATCTCTATCAACCCCTGAACGCCAAATTCACGGAAGTTAACTGCCCATGGATACATAAAGATCACCTCGATATCAAAGATGACGAACAAGATTGCTACCAGGAAATATTTGATGGAAAACGGCTGCCTTGCATTCCCGACAACCTCAACCCCAGATTCAAAAGCACTAAGCTTATTCTCTGTGCGCACTTTAGGACCAATTAAATGGGTACCGATGATTGTCGTAACACCGAAGCCAACGGCCACAGCCAATTGGATCAATATAGGAATATAATCTATAGGTGCACTTTGCCCTGCTAATCCTTCCATATCTTTAGTTTATCGCTATTAGTAGTCTAGCAAAAATAACAATTTATGTCAATAAAAAAAGTGAGGGACAGCCGTATAGCTTTGCTTTTTGTTATTTTGAAACATTATAAATAGTCCCAATGGACAATACCTGACGCTTGAACCAGCACCGTTTAGATTCCGCTAGATTTTCCACATCGGTAAGCGAGCACAATTTGGTGTGCCGCTCGCCATTCCGCAGGACAAAGACCTAGCTTATCCTAAGAAAGTGGTCTGGACACCTGGTTATTGGACCTAAAGCCAAATTTCCCAAAAGCCTACGGTTACCTTGATCTACTACAGTCCGCCCTAATCAAGCTCCTCGATAGAACCTAATGCTATCGCCAGAAGATAGATTGCGCGCTAAAAGCTCGTCCCCCTACATTGGAGCTGCAGCTATGCACATTTGGCTACCGTGGGGGCCTTGCCATGGGACAGTAAGGAAACGGGTTAATTTCTAATTTCCCTTCTCATAAAAAGATAGTAGGATATGGCAAAGAGGGCCAAAGTTCCCGCTATTAATCCAGTTAACTGGGACCAAACTATCAATAAACTATCAATTATCGGCAATGGTGCTGGGATCGCTGCCTCCATCTGCTCAATGTTCAGCGGACCTAAACTCCTTACGGTTGGCATCAGGATGGAAGTACTCCCGTCTATGAACAATTGGCTTGGACTGACTCTCAATATATTCAGCACCAATTCCTGCCTTGAGAACTGCTCTTCTACTGACATGAAAGGTTTCAAAGGCAGCAGCTGCTGGACAATGAGTGATGTCAGCATGGGAAAAAATATGGTCAGGAACAACCATAAACTCAATGATGTGAGGGCCGCAGACGAGGGCTGTCTAAAAACTATGGACATCAATAACGAAAAGGCCAACCAGAACCCTAGGTAAACAATCAACAGAAAGATGAAGGCGAATATCCGAATAATTTCTACAAGCTGAACGCTTAATCCAGTCCAAATCATTCCGGTTCCAACGACCAATCCCGTTACACAAAGAAATAATACACTCAGGACAAATATGGGTGCTAAAAATTTGGCCAATAGAATATTGTCTCTGTAGATTGGCTGGGTAACAATTCGTGTCATCGTTCCGCTTAGAAATTCTGAATTCACTCTGTCAAACCCTAGGCTTATCCCAAGTAGGGGAGCGACGAAACTTATGAGTACATAATACGAAGGGGTTGAACCCGACGAGGTAAATATTTTGAGAAATGGAAAATCCGATTCTAAGAGATCATTGTTCTGGATCCAGGCCGGCACCTGTTCCACGACGTGGGTAATGGAACTCGTTAATATTAACAGAACTAACAAAATTAATATTCGGAACCTCCAACTTCTAACCATGTCAGCAATTTCTTTCCGTGCCAGAATCCAAAAAGGACTACAAAAATGACTTACACCAATTTGCGCTGTGCGTAAGGTACTATGGATATTCATCTTTATAAAAATTTAGGGTTTTCAAGGAAATATTGTTGGTAAATCTGTTCAAGGGTCAGGTTGTCCCTTTGTACCGAGGTAATATCGTATCCTTCTGTGACAAGGATCTTTACGATGGAAGCAGTACATTCCTCAGAGGTAGTGATCTCGGCATGGTTTTCCGAAATTAAATCAATCCTCATGACGGGAAGCTCCCTTAAAAGCGTTTTCAAAACAGAAGGCCCCAGGGTCGAAACCTGGGTCTGAACACTGGTAAAAAAACCATCTTTTTTATTCAATGAATGGCCCAGATCGGCAATATTTCCACTCGCTATCAATTTTCCTTGGACAAATATCCCCACCCTGTCACAGACCTGCTGGACATGGTGCAAATTGTGGGAAGACAACAATACAGTAATGTTCCTTCTCCTGCTAAGGTCTTGTATAAGTGCCAGGAATTCCTTAATGCCGCGGGGGTCTAAACCCAATGTAGGTTCGTCGAGGACAATAATTTTAGGATCTTTGATTAGCACTTCTGCCAGGCCCAAACGCTGCTTCATTCCCCGAGAGAACGTACCCACCAACTTTTGCTTATCCTCTTCCAGCCCTACCTGCTGGAGTAAAAGATGCGATCTTTCTTCTATTTCTTTTTCAGGAATTTGATTTAACCGGCCTATAAGCCTTAAATTGTCCAAAGGTGACATTCCTTCGTAGAACCCCACGCTGTCAGGTAAGTACCCAACCAATTTCTTAACCTCTATCGGGTTCCTGTTTGATTGCATGCCATCTACGGACGCCATACCAGAAGTTGGTTCGGTAAGTCCCATCATCATTAAGATAGTGGTTGTTTTTCCAGCACCGTTCGGACCTAGCAAACCGTAGATTTCTCCTTCATATATTTGAAGGTTCAAGTTGTCTACGGCTTTTTTATTACCATAATTTTTGCAAAGATTTTCAAATTCAATGATCGGTTCTTTCATTTCATGGAAGTTTACCCACAATAAAATAATGGATTATATAATTAGGACCTGATGGAAATTTGCTAGCGCCTGCCGAATTTCCTTATCAAAAAGAAAATGGAGGCTATCGAAATCAATATTATGGCAATCCCCCACAGCCCCGTCCAGACAGAGGTCCTAACTTGGACCCTAATGGCACTTTCTGCAGATACATTGGCGTTCTTTGCAGAAACCTTAAGGACATAGTCACCCGCAATGCTCTTTTCAGGGACCTCAATAAGAGCCTTTACAGTAATGGACTTACCAGGGGCCAATTCCTTGACTTGCGCATCCTCGAAGGTCACCGTCCAGCTTTTAGGTGGGAGACCGCTCAATTCAATTTCAGTTAAAGGCAATGAGCCGGAATTTTTGAGTTCAAACAGTAGCTCCTTTTTCCTCCCAGCAACCAATTCCTCGTTCAACTTGCCGGTAGGGGTGGAGAGATCTAGATTGAATGAACCTTTTACGACAGCTTCAAGCGGAAGTTTAAGGGTATCCATTTCGGAAATTGCGAGGATGAGAAAGGACGTTTTCCCCGGAGGGGCCAATAGAGAGGGATTTACCTCAATGTTTATGTCATAGCTTTTGCCAGCCGTCATCTCTAGGGAGCGCACGGGGGTCCCCTCTACCATGAAGTTAGCTAACCACCCCGGGGGCAATTCGGCCTGGAGCATGTAAATCTTAGTTGTCTTGGATAAGTTTTCTAAGGTTGCATGGTACCTAAATGTCTCGTTCCGAGCTGCCTCGACATTCATCAAGCGACTCCGAAATGGAGCCTGCGTGGAACTGTTCTGGATGTGGCTGCTTTGGCTAAGCACATAACCCGAGTGGATTACCATGCAGATTAGAAGGAAAAAAAAAGGCTTGGCCTGAAATCTGGAAAATTTGGTTTTTCGTAACATAATCTATTAAACTATTTTAAATTGATAGCTTTGGAAAAAATGTCAAATGAAATGGAAAATCCCGTTTTTATAAAGTTTTGGCTAATCTAAAAATCAAATCCTTTAAATTCAAGTGTCAAGTGGTTTTTTTACATTTTTTAAGAATTGAGGTAACACTGGCCGAGCAATTATCAGGGTCCGGAAATGGAGTCCCTATCTAGCAAGCCAAAACTCCATTTCGTCAAGTATAACGGTAATTGATAGTCCTAAATCACTCAATTCCACATGACCAATGGGATCACTAGCTTAAAAACACAAGCAGTCTTAAGTCAGGTAACCTGGTTCTGGTCAATCAGCGTCCTGAAACAGCTTTATGGAAGAGAATCAACCGATCGTAGCTTGGGCAAGAATCAAGATCCTTTTTCCAATTGGCACAGTCCCTGAACTGTTTTTGAAGGAACCGCTCTGCATTGCACACCACAATGTGTGGTGCGATCCGTATGTTGTCTTCATATTGCCTGTTGAGCAATTCATTTTTTAGTTCATTAATCGTCACATGCCAAAAATAAATAAAAATGAAAGAAGCTCCATACAGTTCAAGAGTGATTTTTTAGCCTCCATGAACTAGTCCAGGAATTAGAGATAGGCCTGAATATCTAATCCTAGAAGCATCGTTTCATGATTTTGGTCTAATTGGGAGAATCACTCCACTTTATCTCACCACTGGCTTGTGAGTGTTTAGGGAAGCTGTATTGTCAAAAATCCCACAAGCGGATATGAGAACAGTTGTGATATACTAAAAAAAGCTGTTCCTGCCGGCCCGATAGATTTAGGGCAAGACTGGCCACTATACAGCAGTTAAACAACCCTAACCTTTACCAATTGAGCCTTTATTCTCCTGCAGAACTCACGGGACAGGTAATTATTTTGGCAAATACAGGAAAAATCTGGAAAATTTGCCATTTTGCACAACCGCTAAATTATCAGGAAAGGTGAAGTAGAAAAAGGTTGATTGGCCTGGCAAGGATATGCAAACCGCGCTTAAAAAGAAATTGATGATCTTGAACGAATGTGCATCCCATACAGGGGAATTTAGGTAGTTGAAAAAAATCTGGCAGGTCCTAACTAAGGACCATTGGACCGGGCAAATCACATCTTAGGAAATACACAGTAGAAGATTGGGCAAGCGGAACAAGATGAAAAGGTCAGAAAGTGGTCAAGTAACCAGCTTTCCTCAATAATCATTTAAAATTAGGTTAGTCCCGGTATCAAATCCCCTTATCGCATAATCAAGGCACTTAATATAAAAGAGTTGAGGACTTCATGGAACAATATACGGATTTCAACCAAAACGGCGTAGGGAGATCAACGCTTGATGACCGTTAACGTATTTGTATTTGGATTTAGTCCCGATTTCACCGCCTGGCCATTCAAATCCAACCACGGTCAATCCTCTTAAATTTCTAAATAATAATGGAGGCCGCAAAAAGCGGCCTCCATTATATAAATCTTGTTCGAACTCCCTTAAAGTGCACCCATCATCTGGGTAGCGAAGGCATCATCTGGTTTCAACTTCAATGTTTCCCCAAAATGTTGTTTAGCTTTAGCTGTATCACCTTTTAGGTATGCGAAGTAACCGATATAGTTATTGGCATCAGCAGCGTAAGTTTTGTTCGCTTCTTCTTCAGCTTTGCCAGATGCGGTAATAGCAGATAGCAATTGAGTGAATGAATCTACGAACAAACCTTTAGCGTTTTCTGGATCGTACATTACGTTATCCAAAGCTAATTCAGTTAATCCTTTGTAGTATAACGCAGGGATTTTGTATTTGTCAACAACTTCTTTTTTAGTTGATGCAGCTACTGTACCCAACGATTTTACTGCAGCCTCTAAATGTGGTCTAGCCTCATTCATCTTAGCAGTAACTTCTTCAGGAGTCAATTCAGTACCTTCAGGAACGGTTACCAATTTAGAACCGATGCCGTACTCAATCTGTCCTAAGTAGAAGTTTGAATCGAAGAAATAATCTGAGCTGTCGTTACTGGCAGGGATCCTGAAGATCTTAGCTGCGATTTCGTTCTCACCGTTCTTGAAGTATTCAAAGGCAGTTTCTGAGATTTCTTCATCATAGTTCTCATCTTCAGTCTGTTTAGTTTCAGCTACTTTCAATAGTTCAGCGCCTTTTGCAGCATCACCTGCTACTAAGTTTGCTAAACCAGCGTACAGGTAGTCACGACCGATCAAACGTGCAGTATCAACTTTGCTGAATAAAGTGGTCATGTACTCCAATGATTTTGGATAGTCTTTATCTTGCAAGAAAGAGATGTAACCTAAGTAACGGTATACTTTGGCATCAACACCTTCCACAGTTGATAATTCTTGAGCTACTGTTTTCAATTCATCGTAGTTACCTGAATAAACCAAGAAGTCAGCGTAACGTACTTTAGCATCAATGGAAGCATCACCTGTCAGTGACAAGTATTTTTTATAGTTTTCAACTGCTTTCTGGTTGATTTCACGGTATTGCTCTTCAGGTGCTTTGATGGATGACAAGTAATAAGTTTCTGCCAATTCACGGTAGATTGGACCATATTCTGGGTTTTCACCAGCCAACGTGGTCAATTGCTCTAATACTACGTCATAAGCTTGCGCTCTCCTTGAAATGATTGCTTGACCAATTTTTGGAGCCAATAGTTTGTCATCGATTGCCAAAGCGTCACGGTACGCTACGAATGCAGGGCTACTTTCGCGCAGTCCAGCGTAAGCATCACCTAATGCTGTAGGGATTAAGGCATCCTTAGCATTCATTTCCTTCGCTTTGGTCAAGTATTCAACCGCTTTCTTGTAATCCGGTTTTGGGGCATCAATGTACGCTCTACCGATAAAGTAAGGGATTTCATACTCTTTTTTGCCTATGCCTTGTGAAGCTTCTGAGAACTTTGTTTCAGCGGCACTCACGTTTCCTTTTTCAAGGTCTACGATACCTAGACCTACAGTATTCAATTTTTCCTTAGGAACGTTCGTTACACCTTCCTGGAAAACGATCTGTGCTGAATCGACCTTATCGTTGATCAAGTGGATTTGACCTAAGTAAAAATAGTTTTCACCATCTTTTGCCTTTTTCTGAACTAAATTTTGCAACATAGCTTTAGCTTTGTCATATTGTTCAGCTTGAATTGCAGCCTTTGCATCTTTGATACTTTGAGCTTGTGCTGTTCCTGTAGCAAAAGCTCCCGCAACCAAAAGGCTTAAAAATAATTTGCTGTTTGTCATAATCTGTTATTTACTCTTTGTTATAAACTAATTTATGTTGTCTTCTCGTATGATAATTTCTCGACCTGGCATCGTCACGGGCAATAACCCATATTTCAGCACAATCCGCTGCCCACGGTCTCCTGTCAAGAAAGCAGAAAATCCAATTCCCAAACCCAAATTTGGTTGATAATTCAACACGTGAAACTCTGTCTTCAGAGCGTATTCATCGGTAGCAAACGTGGTCTGGGAAGGCTTGAAAAAACCAAGGTTTTTCCCGTCTTTCAAACTTTGAAGGCTTAAGATACGAATTTTATTTTCTTCTCCAAATTGTGAAACGCAATCTAAATATTGACCATAGGACATTACACCGATGCTATTTGCATCCGTTAATACCTCTTCTACAACCTCCTTGGAGGTCTTCATACCTTTTACAGATTGCCCTGAGACTTTATCCAATTTTACAAATTCTTTCACGCGTCGAAGAGTACTTGAATTCACATTGTCAAAAACCAAACGTTTTCCCGTATTGGAATCACCCTTCAATAAAGATGTTAACGTCGGAATATCGATTGAAGTATCTCTAGCGCTCAAATTATTGAAAAAAACCACCCCATCATAGAAGGCCGGAAATGTCCTCGGGCTAATTTTTCGACTGCTGAAACCCGCATTTTCTTCCTTGTTCAATAACCTGCTCAAAATCGCAATATCCGCCTCGCCTTTAATTAAAGCATTGATTGCTTCGCGTTCTGGCAATGGAATCAGTTTGATGTTCGCATTGACATAGGATGTCTTGAAAACCTCTACCTGTTCCAGCATGATTGGAAGGACTGCTTCATCAACAATGACCGAAAGTTCACCTGTCAATATATCATCTTTTGAAGTGCCAGCGCCTGCTGTCGTGCTGTCTGCACTTTCCTGTCCTTTATTTCTATTTTGTGAACAGGAAATCGCTGAAGCTACAATCAGAAGCATCGCCAGTACATACCATAATCTACCCTTCATATTATCTTAGAATGATTTAATGCCTCAAGGATTAATTAATTCCTGAAATTATTTTGCCAAAGTCGGGCAAAACGCATAAATGAATAGACGATTAGGAGTATCCCGAAGATCTTTTTATAGGTTGGATCGATCTCAATTGGAAATCCGCTCCAAAAGATGATCAACAATCCCAACACAAAATAAAAGAGGAACATGAATAGTCCTAAAATGGACAGAAATCGCTGTGTGGGCGATTTCTGTCTAAAATTATTTCTTGTTGAATGATTCGACATATCGAATTACATTTGCGACAAGTCTAAGCGAATTGGCAATGAATAACGAACTGGAACCGGACGACCGTTTTGGATAGCTGGTTGCCATTTCTTTGATTTCTTCAATGCAGTGATCGCTGCTTGACCTGTACCGTAAGAAACGTCTTTTACCACTTTGATATCTGTCAAAGCACCTGTTTTGTCAATCACGAAGGACAACTCAACTGTACCTTTCACACCTGCATCGATTGCAGCTTGTGGATATTGAAGTGTGCTCGATACGAACTGGCGGAATGCATTGATACCTCCTGGGTAAGATGCTGGAACCTCAACTGCCTCAAAGTCATAAACTTTGTTAGCATCGCCGTCCACCTCTCCTTTTGTACTACCCGTGATAGCACCTTCCACTTTCTTCGGACCGAACTCTCCAGTAGGAACACCTGATGCACCTGGGGTACCTTTCAGGGTAATACGTGCTGGAGTAGCGTTTTTCTCTTTAATCTCTTCTTGAGAAACAACCTCTTCTTTTACTTGTCTCGCATCAACAACCTTAGGCTCTGGGAAACGGATTAGGTCTTCCGCCGGTGGTTCCTCAGCGATACGTTGAGGTGGCTCTTCCTCTTGAGGTAGTGGCTCTTCCTCTTCAGGTGGTTCAGGGATCTCTAAATCCTCTAAAGTAACTGGAGTAACTTCTACTACTTCCTCAACAGGTTTCTCAGGAAAAAGCTTTATATCGAAGGCTTTGATAGCCGTGAAAGCAAGGACTACTGCCGAAACTGAGAATAAAGCGATGTTGGTAGCTTTTGGTGCGTATTTACGCAATGCATATGCTCCGTATTCTTTATTTCTATTCTCGAAAACGACATCTAGCCATTCTTTCTTAAATAAATCTAATTTTGAACCGATCATTTTTTTCCTTTTTGTCTGATGAATTATTCGTTATAGATTCCGTTTGTTTTCAAAACCTCAACTTCTTCAGGTTTGATTTTCGAAATCATGAAACGTTTAACATCAGTGATTTTCATTTCATCTAGTATATCAACGAGGTTACGTTGTACTGATCTGTCACTTGGACGGATTACGACGATTAGGTCTTTTCCTCCTGACACTTGCGGAACCTGAGCTTTCTTCTCAAGGACGATCTTTCTGATTCCTTCTTTGCTATAGTCTACTACAGCGGGTGCCGAGATTGGGTTTGCTAATTGTCCATAATACCAAGCGATCTTGTTATCTGATCCTAGCAATAAGGTGATCGAACGGTTATCTGCGATTTCAATCTCAGGGTTCAACTCATTCTTGTCCTTATTCTTATCAGGCATGTTAACATCCATGGCTTGTGGCTTGTTCAAGGAAGTTGTTAGCATGAAGAAAGTAATCAGAAGGAATGCTAGATCCACCATCGCGGTTAAATCTACACGACCTCCATTTTTCTTCGACCTAACTTTGCCGCCTTTTTTGCCGCCGCCGGAGTCTTGATTTAATTCTGCCATTTTCTCTTATTATTTTTCCTGACGTAAACCGGTAACAAAGAAGAATTTGTTTTGTTTTTGGTTTCTCAGTGTTTCAATAATCAAATTCATTACCGCGTACTTCTCTTCCGCATCTGCTTTGATCGCTACTTTCATCGCTCCTGGATCTGACCAGTTCTTCACTTTGGTCTCTTGGTCACGGTTGAATTCTACCGTTGCCAAGCGAGCCTGTTGAACCCAATGATACAACTCGTTTGAAAGTTCTTCGGTGCTATCCACGGGGATACCTGGTTGAACCTCTAAAGTACGTTTGTCATTTGGTAATGAAAGTAGGGCACGCAATTGCTTGAAAGGTACTCCAAACTCATCTAGTCCTTTAAACTTCTCATAATCTTGTTCTGAGAACGCAACACCATATTTTGCCGACATATTCTTAAGAGTTTTTACGCGAACCTCAGGGTTCTTCTCTCCAAAAAATACTTTCCCTTGGTTACCTACGGTGATAACTGCTAAGTTATCGTCCGGTAATTTATCCAACGTAGTGGATGCAGGGGTGTCTACGGGCATTACTTCTGGCTGACGTGCAGTTGCTGTCAAAACGAAGAATGTAAGAAGCAAGAAAGACACGTCACACATCGCCGTCATGTCGATCGATGTGCTGGCTCTTTTTACTTTTGCTTTTCCCATTTCTTTACTTCTTTAATGTGAACACTCTATTTCTTTTTAATAATGATGCGAAACCGTTGAACATTGCATAAAATAAATTCAACTTTTTTTCGAATCTTCTTATTTGTGGTTTGCAGCGTATGTTTGTACGATTGAGAAACCAGCCTCGTCAATAGAATATGTTAACGTATCGATCTTAGAAGTTAAGATGTTGTAGAAAATAATCGCGATTGTTGATGTACCGATACCTGTAGCCGTGTTGATCAAGGCCTCAGAAATACCGTTCGCTAATTTTGCTGAATCTGGTGCACCACCTGTAGCTAAAGCCGAGAACGCTTTAATCATACCTGTTACTGTACCTAATAGACCTGTCAATGTACCAATAGAAACTAATGTTGCGATAACGGTTAAGTTCTTCTCTAACATTGGCATTTCTAAGGTAGTAGCCTCTTCAATTTCTTTTTGGATTGCTAATACCGATTTCTCTGTATCTAATCCTGGATGTGCTTCAACATCTTTATATTTTAAAAGACCAGCTTTGATTACGTTCGCTACGGAACCTTTTTGCTTGTCACACTCTTGGATAGCTGAATCAATGTTACCTGATCTCAATAATCCTTGTACTTTTCTTACGAAGTTACCTACGTTTCCTGTTCCAGATGCTTTACCAATAACGATAAGACGCTCGATTGAAAACACCCATACCATTAAGAATAAACCTAGAAGAACTGGTACTACGTAACCTGCATGGTAAACCATACCGTAGTAGTTACCTGGTTTTGGTTGGTTCGCTGGATTCTCATCGATAAAGTTTGAAGGATCACCCATCACAAACTTGTAAACCAAGAAACCAATTACTAGACAAATGATAATTGCTAAACTTGCAAATAGATTACCCGCATTGCCACTCTCTTGTTTAGCTGGGGTTGTAGTTTTTGGTGCGTTTGCCATTTTTTACTAATTTTTAGATTTTTTACTGTTGTTTAATTATTAAGTTAAATTCAATTTAATGCAAGCTAAATGCCGTTATTTTACATTAATTCAAAACAAATATAGCATTTTCTGTTAAAAACAAAATTAATTTGAAGATATCTGATTATTTAACTTTTAGGCTGTGTTACCTACTCATTGACGTTCTTCAGCAGCTCTCAAATCAATGCTTCTTTTGTCGTATCACATAACGGTTGAATATTCCATATTTTTTACAATGAAAACCATTTTTTTTTTGAATTGCAAATTATCAAATCGTTAAATGTTAAAAATAAGTGAGTATTTACTTACAATACCGCCCGCCTTTGCACCCCCTATTTTTAACCAAATCCCCATTATTTCTTTGTTTTTTAAACGTTTACAGGACAATTCCATGTTTAACCACCAAAGGATTTAACTTGGTACTTCTCGGAAGTTAAATATTGTATAATTTTTTCTTTAAAATCACCTTGTATCAATATTTCACCATCCTTGGCACTCCCCCCTACGCCACATCGCTGCTTCAATTTACGGGCTAAATCATCCAAATCTGAACCAGTCCCTATAAATCCCGTCACGATGGTCACAACCTTCCCCTTCCGCTGTTTCTTGTCCAAGCCGACCTTCAGTTTCTGCTTCTCATTGGGAATGGTGTCCTCTTCCTCCATCCCATCCGAATCGGTATATTCATAATCGTCAGAGGTCGAATAAACGATCCCTTCGAATCTTTGCTTCTTCTGTTTTACCATAACTAACAAATAATCTTGAGGGCATTGCCCTGCACTTCTATATCAATCTTGTTTCCTAAATCCATCGGCTCTCCATCCAAATGCAATGGTGCCTTTCCCTCCTGCTCGATACAGATCTTCTTCCCTGGTATTATTTCTACATACTCGGATTGGTCCGCAGTCTTGTTGAAGAGATGGAAGATCATCATCGGTAATGTATATAACGGAAATTTATGCACAATACATACATCCAATACCCCATCATTGATGGATGCATTCGGCGCAATGTAGGCGTTATTGCCATATTGCGGTGAATTCGCAACCGATATCATAAAGGCCTCCCGTTCGTAGACCTTACCATCAATGTTCAATGTGTATTTCTTAGGCTTATACTTACTAATAACGTTAATTATCGTGCGAAGGTATCCAACCGGCCCCCTAAATGTTTCCGAAGCAAAGCGATCACTTACTGAAGCATCAAAACCGATACCCGCAATATTGAAGAAACAACGTTCCCCGATCTTTCCACAATCGATGTCGACCGATTCAAACCGATTGATCCTGCGCAAAGCCGCAGACTCATTCATCGGAATACCTAAATAAAGCGCCAATCCATTCCCAGAACCCTCAGGGACAATGCCCAATGGAATATCACTGCCCACCAAGGCCGTCCCTATTTCATTGATCGTGCCATCGCCACCTACGGCAATGACGGCATCGTACTGCTCATCTATCGCAGATTTAGCAAGTTCATAGGCGTGATTAGCGTGATTGGTAATCTTAAACGTCGGGTCAAATCTGTTTAAATCCAGTACTTCGAGTACCTGTTTATTAAACGTTGTTTTCTTCTTCCCACCAGATACTGGATTGATTACAAACAGTATGCGTTTCTTTCTCATTTACGTCATTTAATTCCGCTAAAGATAATAATTTGGTTGAAATACTTTTTAAATATTGCAAAGTATCGTAGCTTTGTGCCACACAAAATGTGGACTGATTTGCATTTAGCATTATCATAATGTAAATGGGAGATTGCAACCACAGTAAAAAAGTGCTAAAACCATTCGGGACAAATGATTTTTCACATACTGCCTGCTATTCCCTTCAAACGTTTATTATTTTTATGGCATATTTATTTACCTCCGAATCGGTATCTGAAGGACATCCTGACAAAGTCGCAGACCAAATTTCGGACGCTTTAATCGACAACTTCCTCGCTTGGGATGAAGATGCCCGCGTAGCTATTGAAACCTTAGTTACTACTGGACAGGTGGTTTTAGCAGGTGAAGTGAAGTCCAAAATCTACTTGGACGTTCAAAAGATCACTCGCCAGGTTATAGAAAAAATCGGATATACTAAATCCGAGTATATGTTCGAAGCGAATTCCTGTGGAGTTCTTTCGGCAATTCACGAACAATCCGCCGACATCAACCAAGGGGTAGATCGTATCACAAAACAAGAACAAGGCGCTGGTGACCAAGGTATTATGTTCGGTTACGCCAATAACGAAACCGAAAACTATATGCCCCTGGCATTGGACCTTTCCCACCGTCTTTTATATGAACTTGCAGGTCTAAGACGCGAGAACAACGAAATCCAATACCTTCGCCCCGATGCTAAATCACAGGTAACCTTGGAATATGATGACAACCATAAACCGGTTCGCATCGACACCATCGTGATCTCAACCCAACATGATGACTTCGCTTCTGAAAAAGAAATGCAGGCGAAAATCCAATCTGATATTGAAAACATCTTGGTTCCTCGTGTAAAGGCTCAATTGAAACCTGAACTACAGGCGCTATTCACAGATAAAATCAAATACCACATCAACCCTACCGGTAAATTCGTAATCGGTGGACCTCATGGCGACACCGGTTTGACAGGCAGAAAGATCATCGTCGATACTTACGGCGGTAAAGGTGCGCACGGTGGCGGTGCTTTCTCTGGAAAAGACCCATCCAAAGTGGACCGTTCTGCAGCTTATGCCACTCGCCATATTGCCAAAAACTTGGTGGCAGCGGGTGTTGCTGACGAAATCCTGGTACAGATCTCTTACGCTATCGGTGTAAAAGATCCTATGGGTATCTATGTGAATACCTACGGAACCAACAAGGTGAACAAAACTGATGGAGAAATCGCAAAGATCATTGCTGAGCTGTTCGACATGACTCCTTACGGCATTGAAACACGCTTAGGCCTTCGTAACCCAATCTACGCTGAAACCGCAGCATATGGCCACATGGGAAGAACACCAAAAACGGTAAGCAAAACTTTCGAAAACTCGAATGGCGAAACCAAAACTTTGGAAGTGGATCTTTTCACTTGGGAAAAGCTAGATTTTGTCGAGCCAGTGAAAAAAGCATTTGGTCTTTAAGATCAAAAACATAAATAAAAACGCTTGAAAATTTCAAGCGTTTTTTTGTGCAATGCTCCGGACCTTGCTTTGACCTTATTCGAGACACATTCGGAAAATTCGGAATGTGTCTCGAATAAGGTCAGAATAAAATCGAGAAATTTTGGTGAATCCATCAAACATCTAGACCAGTCTCAGACTTTAAAAATCGAAAAAGCCTTAATTTCAGGAGATCCTTCAGAATCAACTATGGTTAATCTAACTTTGGATGTATAAATATCATCAAATTTTTGGATTCTTTTGTTCCCTATTGATTCCCCAGAACAAATCTCGACCCATTTATTTCCGATCCATGCTTCAACTTTATACTTCCTTATTATTTCACCGTTCCTAATATTCTCTTGAATAATGATCTGATTAATATCTTTTGGTTGTTTCAGGTCAAGGTTGACTGAATTGCCAACAAGATTTTTCTGAGATTTAATAGGGTTTGAGGAAATCTTTAGCAATTCATGCCCAAACTCTTCAAGCCTTTGAAAATCTTCCTCTGGCACTAACCCACTCGTGTCAACTACGATCCCTAACAACATATTGGAGTTTCTTCCTACGCTAGTATAATAGGAACTGACCAATTGCTCTAAAGATAGCATATCTTGTCCTGATTCTTTCCAAAACCACCCTCCTTGCCATCCTGTTCTAAGTGGAAAATCAGCTTCTCCAGGGCACCAAATTTTACCATTAGGACTCCCGCTCAGACCATCAATGACAATAGTCCCTGTCGCAGAGGTGGTAAAATCAGATCGACTCCAGTTCGGGTAAGGAGCTCGTCCCTCTTCATTCCCGATCCAACGAATCAAATTATTTGCGTCATTGGGGCCCTGAAATACCACCGCATCAGGCTGCAACCTTTTCAATAAGGGTGCTAGGTCTGGCCCGCCTTCATTTACAGGTAAAACTCCACCATCGAACCAAATTTCAAAAAGCTTTCCATAATTAGTCCACAATTCCGTTAATTGAGTCTCAACAACCTTATTATACTCTTCTTGGGTTATGGGCGATCCTTCCTGGACTTTACCGGGATTATCCACATGTAAATAACCGTTTGCAGAGGCACTAGCATAGATCCCTGGCTTGAGTCCATATTTCTTACAGGAATTGATGAAATCAAGGACTAGGTATCCCTTTCCATTCTTCCAGGGAGAATTACTAATATTATAGTCATGTGCTTTTGTAGGCCACAGACTAAATCCAGAGCCATGCTTTGCAACCAGGACAGCATATTTTGCTCCTGCGGCCTTGGCAGCCCTGATCCATTGATCAGTATCCAATTTACTGGGATTAAATATGGATGCAGGAGGATGTGACCCCCATTTTCTCCAGTTATAATCGGGCACATAATTCACCACATCAAAATGGAACATCGCTCCAATTTCTGCTTCCGCCCAATCAACTTGGGCGGAAGAAGGCTTTACTTCCTTTTGTTGAGCCAAACAGGTCCCTCCAAAACAAAGGAAAAACAGACAAATCGCATATTTCTTAATTATCATTTCCATCCCGGGTTCTGGGTTAAGTTAGGATTTAAACTGATTTCTTCTAGTGGTATCGGGAAAAGATACATCTTATCATCCCACAGCCTTTTTTCAATTGAGGTATATAAACGGACATAATTATTTTGATTTACAATTATCCCATTTACTTGAGAAGCGGGATATTTTGCTTTCAGCTCGGGCGTTAGCTTCATCCCCAGTATTGTTTCTGGCTTTTCAATTCGTTTACCAGCCTTCCATCTTAATAGGTCATCAAACCTGAATCCTTCATCGGCCAATTCCACCCTTCTTTCCCTTCTAATTTCATCGATTAAAACAGACACTTCGGGAAATGAAGACTTAGGATCACGCTTTAAGGTTGATATGGTCATTTCAGCCATCCCGACCCTTTTTCTCAATAGATTAATGCTTTTGTCAATGTCTGCCTGTGTGGCAAGGCCCAGTTCCGCCTTTGCTTCCGCATAGATCAGCAAAATCTCTGCATATCGAAATATAAAGAAATCCAAAGTCGATTGATTCGCTTGCCACATTGCTGGATCGGAACTTCTCCCTTTTATCAACTGATAGCCCGTATTAGCCGTATTGGTCCCTATTCTTGGAAGATCAATGACATCTTTAGAACCATCGCTATTTTGCAAAAGTACAAACCCTTTGGTAGCAATAGTCTGTTGTGCTCTCGGATCTCTATTTGCAAATTCATTTTCAGGGGTATCCTCACCTTTATATTGAGGGCTCAAAGCCGTAGGTAATCCATCTATACAAAGGTAATTCTGAACAAAATCTTTACTATATCCTGTCCCAGATTCACCTAAAGTCCTACTGATTCCATTCATCAATATACTTTGTAAAAACCGGCGTCCTAAAATAGACTCTGGATTACTATTTAATTCTTGTTGGATGAACAGATTATAATAATCCGTCTTAGGATTTCCTGTTGTGAAGAGTGAGAATTTCTTTGAATCCATAATCAGATCTGTTGCCTTCAAGGCTTCCTGCAAATATTTCTCACTTCCTTCAACATTAAAATATTTCCTCCTTGTGCCTTCCCATAAACATATTCTAGCTTTTAAGGCCGCTGCTGCATATTTATGAATTCTTCCAGCTGAAACATTATCTGCAGGAATATTCTCTACTGCAAAATTTAGGTCAGCTAAAATAGAATCCATGACAATATTACGGGATGTTCTTGGGGCATATAGTTCAGGGCTGTCTTCCGTCAAATCTTTACTGTACCATGCCACATCGCCATATCTTTTTGTTAATCCCCAATAAAATAAGGCTCTAAAAAACCTGACCTCACCTGCATATTGATTTTTGACAGCTTGTGAAGCTTCAGCATTCATATATCGCTGTAAAAAATAATTTACGTTCCTGATATTCGTCCAATTGTAAGAAGCATCCGCTGTAGGTACCACATATTGACCAGCTAAAAAGTTATTGATACTACTTGGCACCTTATCATCAGACTGATTGTCCTGGATAAAATTTTGAGCAGGTAGTGAAGGATAAAACTGATTTGCATAAAGCATCAGATCATTTTCATTCTTAAAAAACGTGGGTTCCGAAATTGAAGAAAGCGGAAACCTATCTAAATAAGTATCTTTTTTGCATGAGAAAAGCAAAACCACTTGACTTATTAATATAATTCTTATTATAGTTTTCATATTCAAAGTTCTTTAGCAAAAATTAAAATCCTAATTGTAGTCCAAACGCAAATGACCTAGTTTGAGGTGCGTCTTGGAAATTGAAAACTTCAGGATCAAACGCATCGAAAAGTTTGGTGAAAGTAAATAGATTTTGACCTGATAAATAAGCTCTTACTCGGCTAAGTTTTACCTTATTAGCCCAAACTTGAGGAAGAGTATATCCTAGCGTCAATTGTTTCACCCTCAGATAAGAGGCGTCCTGTAGGTAACCGGTTTGAGTCTGTGAGTTTCCTCCATTTCCAAAACGAAGCCTTGGAAAAAAAGCATCTTGATTCTCAGGAGTCCAGTAATCGGTGGCATATATAAAAGGAACATTCCACTCACTGGTAAATCCCCAAAATGCACTATTGCTTATCCAAGCATCTCGCTTGCCGATACCCTGTAGGAAAGCAGTGAAATCAAAGCTTTTATAATTTACCCCTACATTCAATCCAAATGAATAACGAGGAGTAGAATTACCGATTATCCTCCTATCACCAGGATTGGAAACCGTATTATTGCCAAAGTCAATCTTCCCATCATTATTTAGGTCTGCATATCTTATATCTCCAGGTCTCCAAGCACCTCCCCAAATTTGACTTTGGTTAGGGGCCGAATCTATTTCCTGTTGACTTGTAAAAAAGCCTTGAGTTTCAAAACCCCAAATTTCTCCATCTAATTTGCCTTCATACCAATTGCTGAAAATTTGACTCGTGTTAAGTGGGTATTTTGTAAGCTTAGAATGGTTGTCAGCGAAAGACAATAAGAGATCATAAGAAAGGTCTTCATTAATTTGATCGTTCCATCCTATACTTAGTTCCCAACCTTTGGTAATTAAAGTCCCAGCATTTTGGTTTGGAGACGCAGTTCCTAAAACAGCGGGCAGTGGAACACCTCCAACTAGCATATCCCTAGTTCTTCTTTCATATACATCAAAAGATCCTGATAAACGATTGTTTAGAAATGCAAAGTCCAGCCCGAAGTTTGTTGTTGCAGACTTTTCCCAAGTAAAGTCATTCCTAACTAATCCTGGGGCCAATACGCCAACTCCGGTTTGATTGCCAAAAATATAGCTCAGACTATTATTGATTGGCATTGTTGGAATATATGGATAGAAATTCGCTGCGGAATAAAGCTGATTTTGATCGAATCCTTGATTTGGTAATTCACCATAGGATCCTCTAAGTTTTAGATCATTCACAACATCCCTTATCCCTTCCATAAAACCTTCTTCCGAAATTCTCCAACCTGCAGAAATCGAAGGGGTGAAAACATATCGGGTTTTTGATGAGAATCTGGACGAACCATCATATCTGCCATTTATTTCTAGCAAATATTTACTGTTAAAAATATAGTTCAACCTAAATACCGTTCCAAATAGAGCCCATTCGTTTTCAGCACCAGTGATGCTTGGTCTAGGATCATTATTTAGATTTATAGCAGGTTTTGTAGGATCTACTAAATTATTCGCAAAAACACCTAGTCTTTTATAATGGTTACTTTCTTGGTTAACCCCAAGCATGGCCTTAAAATAATGCTTTTCAGCAAAGGTGTTTTCATAAGTAGCAAAAGCATTCAATGCAAAATAATTGTGATTGTCTGTGGTTTCAGAAACGGAAGATGGGCTAGTCCATGGAAACGTCCCTAATAATATCCCATTTACACCATATTCCTTAAATGGAATTTGATGACTTTGATTAAAATTATTGTAGGCGTTCCAAGTATAGTCGGCCACAATGGATACATTTTTTATTGGTTTAATTTTCACCCCTCCCGTTAACCATAAGTCATTGGAATATCTCTTCCTTTTTCCATTATTTGCAGCTACAGCAAATGGATTGGTAAAACTACCTTGTCCAGCAAAATTTCCATCAGGATGCCTGATAGGCATTATCGGTCTTAAATCTCCAGAAATCCATCCACTAGATGTCCCGCCTGTAACCACTCCCGCTGCTTCTTTATCAGAGATGTGTGTCAAGGCAAAATTCCCAGTTAATGTAAGCCAATCTGTAATATCAGAATTAACCTTCAAGGAAGGATTCAAGCGTTCATATTTTTGACCAGCCTCCTTAAAAAGGCCTTTCTGACCAAGATAACCTAGCGAAGCAATAACCGATGTTGAACCCTGTCCTCCTTGCAAGGATAAATTATGCCTTTGCATGGGCTCAAAACCTGGATACTGTTCTTTTATCCAATCGGTGTTCCCAACGTATCTGTATTTTGCAGGGTTTCCGGGATCTACATAAACAGGTAAATTATTTACAGGGTCATTGAAATATGCCTCGGCCCGGATTGAATCTTCAACTGTAAAAGCTTCTGTAGCGGTTGTTCCTCCATCCTGACCATTTCTATTGGCTTCCCTATGCATTCTGATATAATCAACGGAATTAATATACTCTGCCATTTTTGTCGGCCTAGACATGGTATACTCTCCTGAATAGCTTATTTGTGGTTTTTGACTTTTAGGATTTTTGGTTTGGATCAATATCACCCCATATGCGGCCCTACCCCCATAAATTGCGGCAGCTGCGGCATCCTTCAGGACGGTAACATTCTCAACATCGGATGGGTCAATTGAATTCGGATCCCTTTGTACACCATCAACAAGGATCAGAGGGGTTGCCGTGCCACTGTTTATGGACCCTGTCCCTCTGATATTGAATGAGGAACCTGTGCCTGGTTTTCCATTAGCAGACGAAATATTTAGATTTGGAACTAATCCCTGCAAACCCTGTCCGAGATTTGCAATTGGTCGATCTTCCAATTTTTTAGCACTTACCGTACTTACTGCTCCTGTTAAATTTTCCTTCCTTTGAGATCCAAATCCAACAACTACAACTTCTTCCAGATCACTGCTCACCGTTTTTAGAACCACTGAAAGTTGATTTCTCCCTTGGGTTGAAACTTCTTGACTCTGATAGCCCATGGAACTGAATACCAATACGGAGTTTTCAGAAGGAACTTCTATAGCGAACTTTCCATCTATATCGGTACTGGTCCCTTGGGAAGTACCTTTAACCAACACACTGACTGCGGAAAGATTTTCACCACTTTCGTTCATGACTTTCCCAGAAACAACACGTGTTTGGTCAATTTCTTTTACTTCTGGCTTAGTACGCTCAAATTCGGTATTACTTGTTAAAGCAATTGATCTTCCTTTGATTTGATACTTTATGGCTTTGCCATTGAACAAGACGTTCAAAGCCTCAGAAATGCTTTTGTTCTTAACATTAACTGAAAAAACAGAATTTACATCTAAGTCCTTTTCATCGTAGATAAATGTATAACTTGATTGCTTACTAATGTCAATCAAGATGCTTTTTAGATTAGTATTATTATAATTTAAGCTAACCTGTTGTGCTCTAATGTTTCCTAATGAAAGCATGATTGAACTCAGAAAAATCAGTACGGTTAACTTTATTGTAAAATAAGTCTTCGAGAAATGTAGGTACTTAATAAAATACCCAATATTATTATTGATCATAAGTATTTTCATAAACAATACATGGAAAATGAGATTTTACAGTATTGTAGGTTTAAGGTTATTATATGAATTAGGTTAAAAAGTAAGAATATAGCCTTTCGCAAGATCTTACATCCCATTTATAGTGAGCGCCTTAGATTTAAGATTTTACCATAACCCTCCTTTCTTCAACATAAAACTTAATACCTGTCTTCAATTCAATTGCTGCCAGAACCTCTGATAAGACTGCATTCCTTGGAATTATTGCTGAAAGACGTTTTGATCCATGCTTACCCATGTCAACTTTGACATCATACCATCTTTCTATTTTTTTTGCAAATTCATTTAGGGGTTCATTATTCAATATATACATCCCATCCTTCCAAGAGTAAATCTCTTCGACATTGACAGAACTCACCTTAGGAAGCGAGTTTATATTAGAAACGGCTTGTTGTCCCGGCTTCAAAATAACTTTATTGTCTCTGCTAGGATTTTTCACGGCTAGACTACCCGAGATAAGCGTTGTATAGGTATTATCATTGTCCTCATAAGAATTAATGTTAAAACTTGTCCCTAATACTTCAATGATTTGCCTGTCTGCATTTACAGTAAAGGGTTTCTTTTCATCTCTAAAAACATCAAAATAGACTTCTCCCTTGATGCTTACTTTTCGTTCACTTTTATCAAATACGGATGGAAAACTGATAGAAGAAAGTGCATTCAACCAAACTTTGGTACCATCAGGAAGTGTAACTTGAAATTGACCAGCAGCAGGTGTAGATATAGTGACAGATTGGGCAACATTTAATTCACTTATTTTAGTACCATCTGCATAATGAATGGAAGAATTTGATGAAACTATACCGTTATTGTCCTCGTCCAATGGAATTGAAGCCTGCCCATCTAAAGATAGATATGCCTTGTTTGATCCAGGCATAACATTTTCACCTTTAGTAACGACATTTTGAGTTCGGTTTTTTTGAGGAACTATTTTATTATTCCATAGAAAGATAAAACACAAAGCAACAATTATAGATGCAGCAGCTAACAAGAGGTATGTTCCCTTTTTATCCTTCTTTTTAGTGATTAAATTAAGTTTTCCTTGGATTTCGATTAGGTCATCAATTATTTCCGCGTCAGAGAGGTCTTTGCCATCTGTATTAATATTTAGATACCAATCCTCAACTTGAGCTTTTTCAAACTCAGTACAATTACCAGATATATATTTATCTAATAGTTCCTTTTTTATAGAATCTTTATGATTCGCCATTGAAGTTTATCCTTGATTACTTATATGACGAATGAAAGGTGTATTGGGGGGGGGTAATAATTATAAATATTTACAAAAGAAAATCAACATTAGGTAAAGAATGCTCCCAAACTTCATTTTCAACAACCTCAGTGCTAGTTTAATATATCCTCTAACACTGTGTTCAGAAATATTTAGCTTATTGGCTATTTCTTTATGACTTAAATATTCCTTTCTACTTAATTCAAAAACTTCCTTAACCCTAGGGGATAACCTATCCAGAACACTTTCGATTTGTTCAGCAAGTAGTTTTTCACGCAATAAATAATCAGTTTCTGAGGATATTTGTTGACTAGGCTCAGTGAGGCTTTCTAAATATTTTAACTTAGATTTTTCTTTAGAAATATAGTCAATAACTCTATTTCTAATTGCCGCATACATATAGGAAGAAACTTGGCCATTAATGGAAAGGTCAGCCCGTTTTTGCCAAATACTTATAAATAAATCATGGACTATGTCTTTTGCGACTTCTCGGTCTTTCAATTTTTGATAGACATGCAAATATAAAATGCCATAATACTTGTTGTAAAGCTCTTGAAAAGCGATATTATCTCCATCTTTCAATTTCTGAAGAAGAAATAAATCATTAATATTTTGGACATTTTGCATAAAAATCGTTCTCTAAAAAGGAACCCTCCATTCTCCAAAAAATTCTATTTAATGGTCCAATGAATATAAGACAAATGATATTACAGGAAATTAGTTCTATTTCTGAGTTATAGGTGTTAATTCAACATGAATTTACCTAAAAAAATCACTATTCCTACTAAAATCCATTCAAATAATATCGACAAACTCATCACAATGGCAATTTCATTCATTAGCATTGCACCTATTTACAAAGGAAAATGTCCATAGAAATTAGTATTAACAAAATAAGCCCTGCAAATTGCAGGGCTTATATCTTCCTATTTAATAATAATTAATTTTTTATTTTACTCAGCGATAGATGCTGAAGAAGTTGGGATCTGACGATTAACTTTCTTAACCAACCCCTGAAGCACCGTACCTGGTCCAACTTCTACAAAACTTTCAGCACCATCTGCTAACATGGTCTCTACAGATTGTGTCCAGCGTACTGCACCAGTCAATTGAGCAATCAGGTTATCTTTAATTGCTGTAGGATCTTGGTAAGGCAATGCATCGTAGTTTTGATAAATAGGACAAACCGGAACTTGGATTTCAACATCCAAGATAGCTGCTTCCAATTCCTGTTTTGCTGCTTCCATCAATGGCGAGTGGAATGCACCACCTACGTTTAATTTTAAAGCACGTTTAGCACCTGCTTCCAATAGTTTTTCGCAAGCCTTGTCAACACCAGAAACAGATCCTGAAATAACCAATTGTCCTGGACAGTTATAATTTGCTGCAACGACGATATCATCAACTTGTTCACAAACCTCTTCTACAATTACATCGTCCAAACCTAAGATAGCAGCCATGGTTCCCGGTTCCAAATCCGTTGCTTTTTGCATTGCATTAGCACGCTTAGAAACCAATTTCAATCCATCTTCAAAAGATAGTGCTCCTGCAGAAACCAATGCAGAGAATTCACCTAATGAGTGTCCTGCAACCATTGCTGGCTGAAAGCTATCGCCTAATGCCTTAGCTAAAATCACAGAATGCAAAAAGATAGCTGGTTGGGTAACTTTAGTTTGTTTCAGATCCTCTTCAGTTCCATTGAACATGATGTCGGTAATACGGAAGCCTAAAATTTCATTGGCTTTTTCGAATAAAGCCTTTGAATCTTCGTTTGAGTCGTATAAGTCCTTACCCATGCCCACAAATTGTGCACCTTGGCCAGGAAAAATATATGCTGTTTTCATATGCAATTGTTTAATTCAACAAAAATATACTTAATCTTCGGGTAGAAAAGAAAGAGATGAAAGATTTTCTTTACTGAAAACCTCATTTGCTATATCTAAAATCTCTTTGGAGCTTACCAAATCAATTTTTTCAAATACTTCAGGCAGGCCAACAACACGATCATAATCTAAGATGTTTTTAGCTTCTGCGATCAATAGGCTCATCCTATTTTCTTCTGCGAGTGCAATCTGACCCTTGAACTTATTCTTCGCCTTTTCTAGTGCCTGTGCACTCAATGCCTGTTCCTTTAATTTAGTCAATTCCTTGTAAATCAGCTTTAAGGTCTTATCCACTTTCTCCGCATCCGTACCGAAATAGATACTGAATAAGCCGGTGTCAGAATAAAGACTGTAGTTGGATTCAATGGTATAAGCAATCCCGTATTTTTCACGGATATTGAGGTTCAGGATATTGGACATCCCATAGCCCCCTAATAGATTGTTCAATAGCAAGAGGCCAGTTTTTCTGTCATCATGGATTCCAAAAGCTGGTCCACCTAATACTACATGGGCTTGATTGATGGGTCTTTCTTTTTCGATCAAAGCAACTTCGGGCTTTCGCATATCTTCAGCTGCATGAATCCATTGGTGGTTATTTGGATTGCCAAAGCATTTATTGGCTATCTTGAGCACCTTTTTGTCCGAGTAATTACCTGAAATGGCAATTACAATCTTGGAAGCGTCATAATGTTGGTCAATGAATCGCTTGATATCGTCTTGTTGAATAGCCTTTAAGTCCTCTTCAAGTCCGAGGATATTGTGGCCTAGTCCAGTGTCCTTGAAGACTTGATCTTCAAAATCATCCATAATGGACTCCTCAGGACTATCGAGATAGGATGCCATCTCATCCAAGATCACTTCTTTCTCCTTATCCATCTCCTCCTCCGGAAATACGGAGTGAAATAGGATGTCTTCGAATAGGTCCAATGCCCTTTCGAGATAAGGATTTAAAAAGGAGGCATGGATACAAGTATATTCCTTGGTCGTATAGGCGTTTAAGTCGCCCCCAACGGACTCCAATCGATTTAAAATCTGATTGGTGCTCCTACGTTCCGTACGCTTGAATAACAGGTGTTCAATAAAATGAGCCGTTCCAAACTTACCAAACTCCTCATGCCTAGATCCGGCATCCACAATCAAACAAATATGCGTAATGGAAGAGGAATGAGGCTGAAACAAAACTCGCAACCCGTTGTCAAGTTGGAATATCTTATGATCCATATAGAAAAATTGAATGACAAAGGTAAGGAATAGTATTTAGTATTAAGTATATAGTAGTTAGACCGATGTTTAACAAAGGAACGGCCTATAAACTTAGGCCGTCCTTTATTTTTTATCTAAATACTAAATACTTTCTACTAAATACTAGACTGTTACATCCTAGGTCTTCTCATTCCTGGAGGCATGCCGTCGTTGTCGGTTGGGGCTACTCCGGAGAATTTTTGAAGCTTGAATGTGAATGTAAGCATGAAGTAACGACCTAGGCGGTTTGTTTGCCTGTCGATGGTCATGTTTTCTTGAACGGTCCTTGAAAGGTTGGTTTGCTCATTCAGTAAGTCGAATGCTTGGAAACGGATGGTTCCGCGTTGGCCCTTCAAAAGTCTTTGTTCGATGTAAGAATTGATGATAAATGGATTGGCATTTGTCAATGGTCCATATCCACTATTGAATGACTTGGAAAGGTCAGCACCAAATATGGTAGTAGGCGTGATGTTCACCGATCCTATCAAGGTAGGTGTCCAAGAAGAAACGTTATTGTTAAAATCACCAAGTGAGTTTCTCGTGTAGTTATACGAGTATCTTACTCCTGGGTTCAATTCAAAGTTTTCAGATGGATTGTATCTGAACATCAACCCTTGCATAAATACCCAGTTGTTGGAAATATTCTTCATCCCTTCGGTCGCACTCAATTCCCTAGCGGTATAGGAAATGTTCTTGTTATAGCTCACCCCTCCCATCAACATCAAGTTGTAGGTTTTTTCCTTCAGCGATTTTCCGAAGTGGTAAAATGAGTTTAGGTTATATACCGGATCTTCTTCATTCAGGTACCTAGTTTCGGAAATCAAACCACCTGTAGGATTGTTTTCGCGTTTTACGAAAGATACGATCTTATCTGAAGTCAAGTTACCATTAACCATCGCAAAGAAAGTGTTCCCTTTTTGGAAATCGCCTCCACGGAACCTCAACATCATCCTATGTCTGAATTCAGGATTCAGGTTCGGGTTACCATAAACGATGTTGGTAGAAGAGTTTCCGACCGCATAAGGAAGAATCTGATTGATATTAGGTTCTGTCGAAGACCCATTATAATTGATGCTCAGGTTCTTTTGTCTAGAGAACTTATATTCAAATCTTGCAATAGGCATCCAGTTCAGGTTTGAACGATCGATAATTGCATTATCTGCATCGCTGGAGGCCGTACCTTTTAATAGTGACGGCTGAACCGCAGCACCAATGGAGTATTTTACCTTATCGTTTTCAAAAGCATAATTTGCTCCAATTCTATGTGTGGTAAAAGAATAATCTTGATCGTAGTGATAATTAAGGATACGATCATCTAAATTAGGTAATGCATCTCCTTCTTCATCAAAGGCATCCTGATTCTGTTTATTGTTATAATTGTTTTTATTGAAGTCGTACTGGATTTCAATCTTTCCATGTTGGGATACTGGTTCTAGATATGATACACTAGCCCCTGCATTCCAACTTTTGTTGTTGACTTCACGGATAGTTTGTTCATAGATTTCAGCCATGCTGGTATTGGCGTTATTAGGATCTTGTATTAAGCGATCCAATACGCCTTGGTAATCCTGGGTAGTAGCGGCATTGTCATAATTAAAGTTCATGAAGAAATTCCTTCCCCTATCATTTAATTTTCTATTATAAAGACCACTGATACCAAACCTAGGTGCATCCAAGCTTCCACTTTCTACCCTATTATCCCGGGTTTCCGTATTTTCTTGGAAATCAAACCAGTTACTTACAGAATTTGAGTTTGAAGTAGTTCCAGAAAACCCTACCTGAGGTGTTAATTTTATATAATCCTTGTCTGAGATATTCCATTCTAAATTAGCTTCAAAGCGATGGCTTGAAACAATATTATTTGCAGTGGAGTCAGAACTTTGCTCCAGGTTACCACCATCAGCACCCATGATATAGTTTGTCAAACTATTCGTCAATGTTGTATTATCATCCCGACCAAAAGAGTAGCTACCATATACTTTAAGCGTTTCAGAGAAATCATGACGGATATTGACCCCGATGGATCCAACATCAGTTAGACCCGATGCGCCGCCAAACATTCCACCGCCACCGCCCGGTCGGCCACCACCACCTTGACGCATCCTTGCGCCACCGCCAATGGTACGGAAGTCAAACAGGGACGCATTCACGTTGTTTAGGTTACCCAAGATTGAGACTTGAGTTTTATCGGTCATACCCATCCACATACCTGTTGCTTGGTATCGATCTTCAGAACCGTACCCGGCACGAAGGGTTGTCATAAAGCCTTTATTATATTTAGGGTCAATTTGGATATTGATGATCTTTTCCGATTCACCAGATTTATTTCCGGTCACATTGGCCATGTCACCATAGTCATCTACAACCTGAATTTTTTCGATAATATTGGCCGGAAGGTTTTGGGTAGCGGTTTTGACGTCTCCACCGAAAAAGTCTTTCCCGTTGATCCTGACCTTGGTTACAGTTTCACCTTGGGCCGTTACGTTTCCGTCTTTGTCGACTTCAACCCCCTGTAATTTCTTAAGGGCGTCTTCAGCAACTGATCCTTCGCGGAGTTTGAGGTCTTTGGTAGAGTATTCTACGGTATCCCCCTTTACCTGCACAGTCAGTACGCCTTGGATCACCACCTCTTCGATCTGGTTTTCATTGACGGCCAATTCAAAACTAGGGATTTGGATTTCCTTTTGCCCTTCAGGAAAGTCCACTTCCTTTTCAAAAGGTGAGAAGCCTAGGCTGCTTACCCTGATCTTAAATTTTGTGGCTTTAACATTTTCAAAGGTATAGAAACCAGCATTGGTAGAGCTAGTTGCTATGGTGTCAGATGCCGTTATCAACCGCACTGACGCTCCTGATATGGGTCTTGATTCGGTATCCCGAAGCATCCCAGATACGACACGGCCAGATTGACCGTATACGGTAATTCCCATTGCCATGAAGCATAAGCATATCAAGGCTTTCAATAATCTATCCATATATCAATTAAACTAATTCTAGTTCAGCGTCCCTAAGATCCAAGCATCAATCTTGGTCTTATACGGACTTTTAACCGTCGGGCTGTATCGACCGTACATCGATCCCCTGGGGTCAGGTCTGCTTTTGATAGTTTTCTGTAATATGGTAAATCTATTGTTAATCATGATTTGGATAGCAACTGGATCTTTAAGATCCTTGATACCAATTGATTGAATCGGAATTTTTGATTCATAAACCAAAACATCATTGTCCATCAATTTTGCTAGTGCCAGCACGCCATACGTGTTTTCGAATGACAGCCTACCATCTACAATCCGAGCAAAACCCTTCACGCCATACCCCCTGCTTCGCTTGATCAACTCTTCGCGAACATTCATATTCGGGAGGTTTTCATCGTTTACCATTGCTCTGACTGACTCGCTGTCTGGGATCGGAAAGATTAAAATTGCCCCATCTTTCTTTTTTCCTTCAGGGTTGATATTCACGATGATACCATTTCGAGCTGCTTCCTGTTGCAAGGCAAGGTTCTTGATTTGAACTGCGGTGTACAGATAGTTAGCGTCGTTTGTAACAGCAAAGCTCCAGCTGGAATCTTGACCTATTACAGATAGCTGATTTCCCCATTCCTTGAGGTCTCCGTCGACCTGGACTTGGAAAGTGGGTAAAATAGCATATCGGTCTTTTTTCTTCTGCGCCAACAAGTTTGAACTAGCAAAGATTAGAATGGCAATAATGATATTCCTTTTCATACAATTCAAGTAATCTTGTATTTACCAGCAGTATAAGAAAAAAATTTATATTCCCGAATACATAGCAAAGAAAAACACAAGAAGTGTAAATTAGTGTAAAACGAGGTTAATCACGGAGTTGTTACATTTCTTTGGGGTAGTATTTAGTATAAAGTATTTAGTATTTAGACTCTAGCTTCGGCCAGATTTTCAATGATTTTGATATGGTTTTCTTGCCTTTAAAAGGATAAATCTATGGTTGATACACCAGTCTAAATACTAAATACTAAATACTAACTACTAAATACTACCTTTACAGCATGAATTCAATTACTTTACTTTCAACTTTTCAGCGGGACTTTATTGAAGCGGGATGTGATGAGGCTGGCCGAGGTTGTTTGGCGGGGCCTGTATTTGCAGCGGCTGTGGTATTTCCGGCGGATTATTGTAATCCCGTATTGAATGATTCCAAGAAGCTCTCGGAGAAGAAACGCATGGAATTAAGGCCAATTATTGAGCAGGAAGCCTTGGCTTATGCCGTTGCGAGTGTTTCGGCTGAAGAGATTGATAAGATCAATATCCATAAAGCCTCTTATTTGGCGATGCACAAGGCTTTAGATATGCTTGCTGTGAAACCAGGTTTCCTGATCATTGATGGCAATAAATTTATTCCTTATCCCAATGTGCCTCATTCCTGTATAATAAAGGGTGATGGCAAGTACCTCTCCATTGCGGCAGCTTCGATCTTGGCAAAGACCTATCGCGATGAGTACATGGAAAACATTGCTGTTGATTATCCAGATTATGATTGGATGCAGAATAAAGGCTACCCGACCATAAAACATAGGCAAGCGGTCTTACAGTTGGGGTTGACCCCTCACCATAGAAAGACCTTTAGGGTCACTGATCCGCAGTTGACCTTGTTTTAGGGGATATATTTTCCCTTTGCTATGGGAACACCAAGACTCCGCAGAGTAAGACTTAACACGCTGGCTGAACATTCTAAGATAAAAGCAAAAAAAGGAGATTCTCTAATAAAGAATCTCCTTTTTCTATACGCTTAAGCCATTTTATTTGACTTTTTCTTTTCTATGTTTGATAGATAACCAAATTGCGAATCCTAGACCTAAAACAAGGGTAATGGATGCAATCAGTGAAATGATATTGCTGATTCGCATAGAATTTGGTGCAAAAACAAATTCTACTTTGTGGTTACCGCCTGGTAGGGATAAACCTCTCAATAGGTAATCAGTTCTGATAATAGGCACTTCTTCGCCATCAACGTAAGCTTTCCAGCCTTTGTCATAATAGATCTCAGAGAATACCGCAAAGACATTGTTCCCTGCCGAATATTCATACTTCAAGGTATCAGGATGGTAAGATGTCAATTTAATTTCAGCGTTATTTGGCTGACCAATGGATTTGTCCCCTAATTGGCCTTTCAATCCTTCGTTTACAATGGCCTCTTTTTTCGGATCAAAGGTACCCAAGGCATCCATCTCAGCTTGGTTGCTGTTGACAAATTTAACATTGTTCACAAACCAGGCATTTCCTAATGCAGAGCTTCTGCGTTGGATCCTATCTGAATTGTTGCTTTGATCTTTTGTGATGACATATCGTACATTCAACATGTCCAACACGTCTTCATTAAAGTTGCCATTGAATTGATGTTCCAATAATTCTTGGAAGCGCATCAATTTGGCAGCATGATATCCACCGATGCTCTTGTGGAAGTATGAAGCACTGGCATCATTGAACGGACTTGTCGTCAGATCAAACACTCTATAAGAAAGGTCTTTGTCCAAATGTATCAATTGATCAACTTCTCTTTCAGGGATCGGTTTTTCATAGATACTCTTGTCTACAAAAGATTCTGTGTTTAAATACCTTTTATCAACTGACCAAAGATCTACTAGGGTAATAACGGCTACCGCAGCAATCAAGATTCCCGCATTAAGTTTTTTCTTAACGAAAAACCATACAAAGGCGAAGGTCAACACCACAATAAAGAAAGAACGCCAAGCATCATTTGAAGCCATATCAGCACGGTCCTTCAACAATGAATTGGCCAATTCACTAGCTAAACTTGGGTCTTGAATATATTGTTGCAATGAGGCAACATAATCCTGATGGTTTGAAATACGTAGAGAAAGCAAACTAGGCATCACTGCAATAAGCAGACACAGCAAAGCAACGGCTCCACCAGAATATAATACTTTTTTATCTAGATCTTTGATTTCATTTCCACGCGTAATAATCTCGTTCAATCCCATGATTGCAAGAAGAGGGATCAAGACCGAAGGGATAACCAAAATTGATTCTACAGCCCTGAATTTGTTGTACATTGGGAAGTAGTCAAAGAATAGATCGGATATAAATGGCAAGTGACGACCAAACGAAAGCAAAATAGTCAGCAAGGTTGCTGCTAAAATCCACCATTTTAATCTGTCTTTTACCACGAATAGCGCTAGGACAAATAAGAAAATTATGCCTGCACCAAAATACCAAGGTCCAGAGGTAAATTGTTTTTCACCCCAATAAGTAGGGAAAAGTCTATTTGCATACTGCAGAGCTTCTTCTTTGGATGCACCAATTTTCTGTAAGGTTTTAATGGTATTGGATTCTGGGGTTAATGTACCTCCAGAACGGCCACCATAGGCATTTGGAATCAAAAAGGTAATATTTTCACCAATACCTTGGCTCCATGCATAGGCATATTCCTTATCTAGACCTGCGGCAGATTTACCAGAATCATCTGTTTTGCTGATGTTCGCTTTTCCGCGGATGGTTTCCTTGCTATATTCATAAGTTGGGAACAACACCGATGCATTGACCAAAACTGCGACAACAACCCCGATCAGCTGCAAACCAGTAGCTTTTAAGAAATTGTTCAATTTTTTGTCACGGATAGCGTAATATAACTCAAACCCAACCAATACCAATAAGGCAAGGAAAAGGTAATAGGTCATCTGGATGTGATTTGCCCTGAGTTCAAGTGCCAAGAATAGGGCCAGTAGACTAGGTCCCCAAAACTTGCTGCCGCGATAGCAGAGGATAACCGAACCGATAATAGGCGCGAAATAAGCGATAGCATAAGCCTTATTGATGTGCCCAGCTTCGACATATATCATATTATAGGATGAAAACGCGAGTGCGACGGCACCAATGGCCGCGACCCAAGGCTTCATTCGCAATACAGCGAAGAGGAAATATCCACCTAGGAGGAACATGAGCAAGACATCCGCTGGCGGAGGAAATATAGCTCGAATAGCAGGTCCGATGTGGGTGGTGATATTATTGGCATGATCATACCAAATTTGGTAGGTTGGCATCCCTCCGAACATTGAATTCGTCCATAATGGAGTCGTACCGTCTTTTTCTCTATAATCAAAAATTTCTTTCTGACTACCACGAGCTTGCATCACGTCACTTTGTAGTAAGGTTTTGCCTTGCCATACTGGCGTAAAATAAAACACCACTAGAAGCAAGAAGATGCCTATAATGATTAAGTGATTCTGATTTTCCTTAAACCAAGTTTTCATCTAGTAATTAATAGGATTATTAATGATATAGCTCCAAAAATATAGAATAGAGTTGAGATTTGAGATAAGAGATATCAGAAAGTTGAAATAAAACAAAAGAAGCCTATAGGATTATTTGGCTTCTTCGATTGATTAATTTTGTCTGGAGCAAGGATTTAGTTAAAAGTTTATTTTAACCTTTCTGAATCAAATCTTTAATATTTGCCAGTTCACCAAATAGGACCAGAAGGTCGTTTTCCATTAATACGGTATCGGATTTTGCAATCCCTGAAGCCTCTTTGTTCACCCGAGTCGAACCATCCTTGGTGGTTTCATTTTCTACATGAACAGTCGTCAGGACAATAACCTTGTATTTATTGGTCAGATCGGCATCTTTTAAGGTCATTCCCACGTATTTGCTAGGAACTTTTGTTTCGATAATACTGTATTTTTCAGATATCTTAAACGAGTCAACAATATCAATATTATCCAAACGCATCGCTAAACGCTCTGCGGCCTCTTCTTCCGGCATAATATATTCATCAATGTTCATGGCTTCCAGTACAGTCTTTTGTAGATCTGAAACTACCCGACCAATAATCCGTTTTACTTTCAGTTGTTTTAGAAGAGCCACTGTCATCAAACTTGCACCTTCTTCCTCACCGATCGCTACAATAACGGCATTACTTTCCCTTAAGGGCAATGAACTGACCGCATCACGGTCGGTACTGTCCAGACATACGGTATGGGTAATGCGGTCTTTGGTCTGTTCAACAATGCTCATGTTTTTATCAGCCGCGATTACTTCATGTCCTAGCTCGGTAAGGTGGATTGCCAAAGATCTCCCAAAATGCCCTAATCCTAATACTATATACTTCATATCTCTTAAAACAATACTTTTTCAGTTGGATAAATATAACTTTTGTTCTTTGTGTTTTTAATAAATGCAACCAATAAGGTTAGCATTCCTACCCTTCCTACAAACATGGTAAACATTAAAATAATCTTACTCGTCGCCGTTAAGGAAGAGGTAATTCCAAGGGATAAACCACAGGTTGTATATGCAGAAACGGATTCAAACAACAAAGGAATCATCTGTTGGTTTGGATCTGAAAAATTCAATAAGATAAAGCTTAAGGTAATTGTCAGAACGGATAGCAGAATAATGGCAAAGGCTTTATTCACTGATTCAGATGCAATTTTGCGTTTATAGATTTCGATGGATTCTTTTCCTTTGGCAAGCGCCACAATATTCATCAAGGCAATGGCAATGGTCGTTACTTTTACTCCACCCCCTGTTGATCCTGGTGAAACTCCAATCCACATCAAGGTCACAAACATGATCAATGTGGGAATATTGATAAAGTTTAAGTCCACACTATTAAATCCAGCTGAGCGGGTAGAGTTCGCCATGAAAATGGAAGTTACCCATTTTCCAAAAGAGGATTTATCCGCCATCAGGCTATGATTTTGTTCCAGAATAAAGAAAGAAAGTGTAGCCAAAAGGATAACTGTGACATTACAGACTACAATAAACCTGGAATTGAACGAAAAAACCTGCGGTTTATATCGATAACTTTTCTTCTGTATCAATCTACGGACCATAGATTTCACTTTTTCCTGGACCCAAGTATATAGGTTAAATATGGTTCCAAAACCGAAACCTCCTAAAATAAACATGGATGCTACCGCCAATTGAAAATTATAGTTGAACCGGTATTCATCGCTGGTTACCCCATCTTTAATAATGGTAAAACCTGCATTACAGAATCCTGAAATGGCATGAAAGCAAGAAAAGAAAATCATCTCTCCAACGGAGTCAAAATATTTAGCTTCTAATGAGGCAAAAATCATAATGGCACCGATCAGTTCGAAAAGAAGAGTGATAAAGATGATGGTCAGTAGAGTGGAGATTACAGAATTCAGTTTGTTTTCGCCTAAGATCTCTCCGAACATCAATTGATTTTTGAAGGAAAAACCTCCTGAAAAGAAATACCCAAAGAATCCCGTAAAGGTCATGATCCCTAATCCACCTACTTGGATCAAGGCCATAATGACGGATTGCCCAAAAAGGGAAAAATTGGTCGAAATATCCGTTGTGGAAAGCCCTGTGATACAGACGGCGCTTGTGGCCATAAAAAAAGCGTCGACAAAACTTAATGGCGCTTCCAGTGTCGTACGAGGCAGCATCAACAGAAACGCACCTAGAATAATCAATCCCAAGAAACTGATGACAAATAATATGGTCGGATTGAAGTAGAAATTATCAAAGAAAAGGCTGTTTTTCGAAAGTTCTGAGAGGAATATAATGGCAATCCCAAGATATAGCCATTCGTCTTTTGCAAAGGTAGATAAGAAACCACCTGTAATCCTCGAAATCGTTATTAACAGGAAATAGGCACTGACCAATACCCCTGTATAGTGCGACACATTAATTCGCCGAGCTACGAGTATTGATGAGGCAGTTCGAATGATCTCAAAAAGAAAAAGACCATAATATAGAGCTACAACTGCACCCTCGGTAATTACTGCAACCTCCGGATCCGTAATGTAACCTACATGCACAACCATTGTTACAGCACTGATCAAACTGACATAAAAAACAATCTGGTCTACGGTTTTCTTTTTATAACGAAATATATATTTTAGGAAGCTAAAAATCGAATCCATCAAGTTACAAACATAGCAATATCTTCATTAATGAATGGCCCATTAAAAAAAGCTTTCACGTGAAACTAATTTTTCTTTTCTTCTTTTTCTTTATCTTTCTTTTTGAACAACCCTTTGATGAAATTGCCTGTACGCTTGACTACGCCCTTGGTTTCATCAACGACATCCTTACCTTTTTCAGCGGCTCCCATCAGTTTTGCCTCGCGTTCTTTGCTGATTCCCGCACATTGTTTGATCCCGTCCAGAAGGCTCTGCCATAACGTTTTGAAAAAAGTATGTTCCGGCACACGCTTATAATTTACCTTGCCAATATGGTATTTTTCATTGGCATCAGGATTACTGTCATTGATCAGGATGTTGTTGACCACAAAGGATAATACCCCCTTTTTCGTTTTACTCATTCCTGGATCGACTGCGTTCATCAGGTTCAATTTTAGGTGGTCATAGTCGAATCTAAATTCCCCCCAGTTTCTATGGTCATTGGCCTGATAATTAAAACTGATGCTTCTAATATTTCCTGAGGCTATTTCAGCATTTAGCAGAGGGGTCAAGATTTTATTGAAAGCTGGAGCCTGCATCCTTCCTAAAGAACCTTTATAGGTATGATAGCCATCTTTGCTCAGCATGTCAAAGCCAAACTGGATTTTTAACAGACCGGCGTTCATGATCCTTGCCTGTAGATCCGCCCGCATAAATTTATTTTTCACCAAAAATGTACTGTCATTGGTGACATTGGTCAATGTTCCTTTGGCATGATTAAAGGTAATTATACCTTCTTTATTGTATTTCGCAGAATGTTCGCCATAAAGGACGTCAACATTATCCACAAATACGGTATCAATCCTAATGAGCTGTTTAACTTTCATTAATTGCTGCTGAGGTGATTTCCCTATCTTGGAGATACTCTTTTTAGGATACCTCTTATCATTATATAAGGAAACGGATCCGTTTTTAATCTGTACATGTTGCGCAATGGTCTGCTGGTTGTCAATCAGTTCCTTGAAGTCCAATTTTTCGAAACGAAGGGTGTCAAACTTCATGACCGCCATGGTTATGTTTTCATTTCTGGTCTTAAAATATGCTGCCTTGCTCATTTTTGGAGCATACTCAACCTTGGTCAACAATACGTTTTGATCCTGAGTATTCATGATCAAATGGTCAAATTTGGCTTTGTATATGCCGTTGGAGAGTTCATATTCAAACTTTGGCACTTCTACCTCGACCATCTTGGTGTAAAAAAGGCGGGTCGTATCATGTATTGAGGCCTGATCCACCAAAATATCATGCACCTTGATGCCTATGCTATCCAAGACGATATCGCTGGATTTGCCCTCTTCGATTTTGGAGAACTTAAATTTTACATTGTCAATGTGAATGTCACGAACATTGATGGAACTAAATACATCTTTGATATTATCATATAGCGTCTTTGACTGTTGCGGCTGAATGGTATCATTATAGGCATGACGTTCGGAAATCATATGGATATCAGGGGAATCAAAATTGATTTCCTTGATATACAGCTTCCTGTTCTTGATTACATCCCAGATATTGAATCTGCGGACCTTTAAGGCTGAAAGTTTGATATGATAGCGGCTATTAGGCGCCTCTTTAGTGAGCACCATTTTCCGATAGATAGCAGAATCAGGAATCAATTCTGCATTTTTTAAGGTGACATTTCCCAGAGCCACATTGAGGTCCAAATCATCATATTTCAATGAATAAAGACCATTTGTAGCTTTTGAAACTGTTTCCTTGAGTTTTTCTTCTACAATAGGTTTCCAATTTCGGCTATAATACCAGCCAATTCCCAAAATAGCCAAAATTAAGACGGCTATAATCCCAATAATCCATTTCCAAATAGGTTTCATAAAATTCAAAAAAACGGTTTATCCCCAGCTTGTGTTATTTCCTAACAACAATATAGCCAATATGTTTATTTACTGGAGAAAATATTTAAATAGAATTAAATCAACTAACTGAAAAAGAACAAAATAACTACAAATCTTCGGGAAAATTTTGAAGGAATTAATTCCTGTTGTTTTCGTTATTGTAGATACTCAGATAGCTATCGTAGCGTGAGGGTTCAATTTCACCATTTTCCAATGCGTTCAAAACAGCACATCCCGGCTCATTGATATGTCTACAATTATGGAATTTACATTGGTTAAGGAGGTTTCGCATTTCAGGGAAATAATGGGAAAGTTCTTGGGGTTCGATATCCACGATCCCCAATTCTCGAATCCCCGGAGTATCGATGAGCTTCCCTCCAAATGGTAGATCGATCATCTCTGCGAAGGTGGTTGTATGCTTTCCTTTATCTGACCAGTCGGAAATATTACCGGTTTTAAGATCGGCTCCTGGAATAATGGCATTGATCAAAGTAGATTTTCCAACGCCTGAGTGACCAGAAATGAGGGTAATCTTGTCTTTTAAAACTTCATTCAGTTCTTCTATATTTTCCTTTTCCAATGCGGATACGGTATAACATGGGTAACCCAAGTTTTCATAAATGGCCATGTATTCTGCCAAGATCTCAAGGCCCTCTTCAGAAAAAAGGTCCAATTTGTTGAATACAAGTGCCGCTGGAATCCCATAAGCTTCAGCTGTTACCAGAAATCTATCGATGAAGCCAGTAGATGTAGGTGGCGAGGCCAAAGTAACCACCAAGAGTGCTAGATCTAGATTTGCACCAATAATTTGAGTTTGCTTGGAAAGGTTTACTGATCTACGAATGATATAGTTTTTCCTCGGTTCAAGTTTAGTGATAACCGCGCTTTGTTGGCCATGTTCAATTTCAAACTCCACCCTATCCCCCACAGCAATGGGGTTAGTTGTTTTAATACCTTGGGTTCTGAATATTCCTTTTATCCGACATTCATATCTTTTTCCATCATCATCCAAAACTTGGTACCAACTACCGGTAGATTTTGTTACAAGTCCGCGCATATCAATTTTCCATGTTATTTAAAAATACAAGCAATTCCCGCAAAAATGGAAAAAAATAATTAATCTTTGCGTCTATTTGAATTTGTTAACTTTGTTATACAGGTAAAAAAACGAAGAATTTGAAAAAGTTATTTCTTTTAGACGGGATGGCATTAATTTACCGTGCATACTTCGCACTAAGTAAAACACCCCGCATTACATCATACGGACTGAACACAGGGGCAATTATGGGTTTCACCAATACCTTGCTCGATGTTTTAAATAATCAGAAACCTAGTCATATTGCTGTTGTATTCGATACTGCAGCACCAACCAATAGACATTTAGAGTTTGAGGCATACAAGGCTCAACGGGAAAAGATGCCCGAGGATCTTGCCGCTTCCATTCCTTATATTTATCGCTTGATCGAAGGGTTCAATATCCCGATCATTACCATGGATGGTTATGAGGCCGACGACATCATTGGGACTTTAGCGAAAAAGGGTGAAAAGAAGGATTTTAAGGTCTATTGCATGACTCCTGACAAGGATTTTGGCCAATTGGTATCGGACAATATTTTCATATATAAACCTGCCCGTATGGGTAATGGCGCTGAAACTTTAGGTGTTCCTGAAATTTTGGAGAAATGGGAAATAAACAATGTCCATGAAGTCATCGATATTTTAGGGTTATGGGGTGATGCTGTTGACAACATTCCAGGGATTCCGGGGATTGGAGAGAAAACCGCTAAAAAATTAATCCAAGAATTTGGATCTATCGAAAGCCTGATCCAAAACACAGATAAACTGAAAGGCAAACTGAAAGAAAATGTAGAAAACTTTTCGGAACAGGGATTGATTTCTAAAAAGCTTGCTACCATTTTACTTGATGTTCCGGTAGAATTGGACGAAAAGGCATTGGAATTAGAGAAACCTAATAAAGATCTGTTAGAGCCTTTGTTTGTTGAATTGGAGTTCCGGACTTTAGGAAAAAGAGTTTTTGGAGAGGATTTCAGCATGGTTGAAAATTCGGCACCAAAAGCTGGGCAAATGGATCTTTTTGCAGTCCATAATGATGCAAACTTAGAAGGATCAAAGAGCAATCAACCTGCGGAAGTTGTCGAAAACCCAGTTTTTACAAACATTCAAAATACTGCACACCAATATATACTTGTTGACAGCGAAGAAAAACAAAAGGAACTTGCACTGCAATTAGCCAAAGAGGAATCCTTCTGTTTTGATACGGAAACAACCGGTTTGGATGCTCTACAAGCGGAATTGGTTGGAATTTCATTTAGTACCAAGGCTTTTGAAGGTTATTATATACCAGTTAGTGCAGATCAAGATGAAGCGCAAAAAACAGTGAATATTTTCAAAGAGATATTTGAAAATGAAGGCATTAAGAAAATTGGTCAAAATCTAAAATATGACATCCTTCTTCTATCCAGATATGATGTTGATGTTAAAGGTGAGTTTTTTGACACTATGCTTGCCCATTACCTCATTGATCCTGACACTCGCCATAACATGGATTACCTTTCAGAGACTTATTTAAACTATACTCCAGTTTCTATTACCGATTTAATCGGGGGTAAAGGGAAAAATCAGGGAAATATGCGGGATGTTGATGTCGAGCTGGTGAAAGAGTATGCTTCTGAAGATGCTGACATTACCTTACAATTAAAAAACAAGCTCGCTCCTCTTCTTGAGGAAACTTCCACTATAGAGTTAGCTCAAAAGGTTGAATTTCCATTATTAAAAGTGTTGGCAGATGTGGAAAGAAATGGAGTAAAAGTGGATGTAGATACCTTGAAGCAGTTTTCAAAAGAAATAGAAAAAGAAGTAAAGGTATTGGAGCAACAGATTTATGAAAAAGCAGGTGTTACCTTTAATATCGCCTCTCCAAAACAACTTGGAGAAGTTCTATTTGACAAACTTCAACTAGATCCGAAAGCTAAAAAAACAAAAACAGGTCAATACAAAACCGGTGAAGACGTTCTTTTGGCTTTGGCAAACAAATCTGACATCGTACAGGATATTTTAGATTTTAGACAGCTTCAGAAGTTGAAATCCACTTATGTCGATGCCCTTCCAAATCTGATCAATCCCAATACAGGATTAATACATACTTCCTACAATCAGGCTGTGGCAGCCACTGGAAGGTTGAGTTCTACAAATCCAAACTTACAGAATATCCCAATCCGTACGGAAAGAGGAAGGGAAGTGAGAAAGGCCTTTATCAGCCGAAATGAAGACTGGACATTGCTATCTGCCGATTATTCTCAGATTGAGCTAAGGATCATGGCCGAATTAAGTCAAGATGTTAATATGTTGGAGGCCTTTAAACAAGGATTAGACATTCACAAGGCAACTGCTGCTCGCGTTTATTCGGTGTCATTGGAGGAAGTTAATTCTGATATGAGGAGAAATGCCAAGGCTGTAAACTTTGGGATTATTTATGGACAATCTGCATTTGGTCTGTCACAAAATTTGGGAATCAGCCGCAAAGAAGCTGCAGAAATCATTGACCAGTACTTCACTCAATATACAGGTATTCGAAAATATATGGGCGAAGTAATTGAATTTGCGAAGGAAAATGGATATGTGGAAACTATATTGAAAAGAAGGCGTTATCTAAGGGATATCAATTCTGCAAATATGACCGTTAGAGGATTCGCAGAGCGAAATGCCATCAATGCTCCAATACAGGGTTCTGCAGCAGATCTGATTAAAATAGCCATGATAAATATCCAAAAAGATATTGCAGAAAGAGGAATGGAAGGCAAGATGATCATGCAGGTACATGATGAGCTTGTATTCGATGTTCCCAATCATGAAATCAATGAATTTAAATCCATCATCGAAAATAGGATGAAAAACGCTATTGAGATGCAAGTTCCAATTGAAATAGAGATTGGTGAAGGAAGAAATTGGTTAGAAGCACATTAAACAAAATGAAGATACTGAGTAGTTTTTTATTCTTTATTGTAATTTTCTTGGACAGCTTCGCTCAGGACCGAAGCCCTATTTTTTTTGAAAAATCTGGAGAAAACCTCGTCCGTTTTTATTTTGACAACAATTATTATTTAGTTGATAGAGACTGTGAATTTAAGAGCATTGAGCGTGTAGCGAGTTTTGATCCTGCAAGCAGTAAATATATCGGTTCATTTACCGATTTTGATCTCGAAGGCAGGCCGATACTTGAAGGTTCTTATGTCGATGGGAAAAAATCTGGCTATTTCAAGTCCTATCACCCCAATCGATCTATTAAATGGGAAGCCACATTTGTGAATGATAGACCCCAAGGCAATTGGAACTACTATTATCCGGATGGAGCATTAATGATGGTTGTAGAATTTTCTCCTGACTATGTGAAAATCATGGAGTTCAATGATACCCGGGGTCGGAAGGTTGTAGAAGGAGGAAATGGCAGGTTTGATTTCAATGTACCTTTCCAAGGCTATAATCCCTATGGCTATCCATTTGTAAAGCATAAAGGAAAATTAAAAGACGGTGTGCCAGACGGAATTTGGCAAATTTATTATACAGCGGACAAATTAGCTGATTTAGTTGCTGAGGAAGTCTACTATAGAGGGGTTTTCAAATCCGGATATGATATAATCAATGAAACTGAGTATTCATCTCCTATTTTCAGCGTTCTACCGGTTGAAAATTTCTTTAGGGCAGAAAAATTCATTTCCAAGGGCTGTAATTACGATGAAATCGCAGGTTATAACAGCTATTTAACTGATTATCTCACCCAACCTTTTCATTCTTTTGAATTGAGAGCACCTATTGAGGATAATTTCGAATATAAAGTTCAGGTAAGCAAGGATGGAAACCCATCAAAACTAGAGATCATAGATGATGTTCCTGAGGAGATAAGCAGACCATTTAAGTTGGTATTAAATTCCGTAGAGCGATATATTCCCTCGTTTGTAAATGGGGAATACATTCAGGATGAGATTACTGTAAAGGGAAAAGTATCATCGGACGAATCTGGAAAGATACAATTCCATAGCTTGAACATTGCTAGAAAGAATGAACAATAGGACATTAATAGAGAATAATTATATTTGCACAAATATTTATTTATGAAATTTCACAAGGAAGGCTATACCAGTTTAGCATTAGTAGTATTATTTATTTTTATAATAAATGCCATTGCGCATTATTATGATGCCGGTAGTGTTGTGAAATGGATCATATATATTGTTTCTGCATTTCTGTTGATTACGATTGTCCAATTTTTTAGGAGTCCAAACAAAACCATAACAATCGATGATGGGATTGTACTATGTCCTGCTGATGGTAAGGTTGTAGTGATTGAAGAAACAGAAGAAACTGAGTATTTGAAGGACCGTAGAATTCAAGTATCGATTTTTATGTCTCCTATCAATGTCCACGTCAATCGAAATCCTGTATCTGGAATTGTATCCTTTTTCAAATATCATCCTGGGAAATTCTTGGTAGCATGGCATCCAAAATCCTCTACTGATAATGAAAGAACAACCGTAGTTGTAAAGACCGAATCTGGAGTTGAAGTATTGTTCCGTCAAATAGCTGGAGCAATGGCTAGAAGGATCGTTTGGTATGTGAAAGAAGGCCAAGAGGTGAAACAAGGTGAAGAATTTGGATTTATTAAGTTTGGATCAAGGGTGGATTTGTTTTTGCCATTGGATTCAAAAATCAATGTAAACATTGGGGATAAGGTTACGGGAGGTAAATCAATTATTGCCCGTTTTTAATCTCAAACAATGAGAGATCACCTTTAATTAGGTAAATATGAATTTTCGCACCCTAATCCTTGTCATTAGTTTTGTTTTTTCCTTGACACTATCAGGAATGAACTACTATTATGAGAGGGACTTACCTACTTTCACCTTTATCCTGATCCTGAGTTTTGTCCTTTCATTCAGCTTATTAAACTATGTTTTTCAAAAATTTGTATACGAAAGAATAAAATCTGTATATAAACTGATCCACAACCTGAAGTTGGGCAAAGAACTGAAAGACGCTTTAGGGGACCATAAATCTGAAGATCCGATTGGAGATGCAGAAAAAGAAGTAAGGGACTGGGCCAAACAAAAAACCATAGAGATTAACCAATTAAAAGCTCAAGAAAAATTTCGAAAAGAATTTCTTTCTAATATTTCCCATGAATTCAAAACCCCATTATTTGCGATTCAGGGATATATTGAGACCCTTCAAGACGGTATGATTGAGGACAATCCAGAAATGGCAGTTAATTTTCTGAATAAAGCCTCTCGAAATTTAGATCGCTTGAGCTATCTGATCCATGACCTGGATGAAATAGCAAAACTGGAATCTGGCGAGATCTCAGTTGCAAAAGAAAAATTTGACCTCATTGCCCTTATAAAAGAGACTATCGATGATTTGGAATATAAAGCCAAAGATAATAATATAACCCTTGTTTTTAATCCTAAAGGCAATAATCCTATCAATGTAAAGGCTGATAGAAAGAAAATTCAACAAGTTTTAATCAACTTAATCGATAATTCTATTAAATATGGATCCAAGGGTGGTAAAACAAATATCAAGGTTCACTTATTAATAGACCAGGTACTGATAGAAATTACGGATAATGGCCAAGGCATCGAGGAAAAAAATCTACCGAGAGTATTTGAGCGATTTTTCAGGACGGATAAAAGTAGATCTCGGGATATTGGTGGGTCAGGATTAGGTCTCGCAATCGTTAAGCACATCATTGAGGCGCATCAGCAAAATGTGCATGTTCGAAGTACGGAAGGTATAGGTACTACCTTTTCATTTACCCTTGAGAAAGCTTAATTTAAGCGATTTATCAAAACTTAACATTAACTTAACATTAAGTGCATAATTTTGCGCTACTTAAAATACGAGTTATGTCTTTAAACAGCATTTTTCAATACTTCGTCCCGAAGGACAAGAAATTTTTCCCATTATTTGAACAAGCCGGATCAAATTTAATTGACATGGCTAAGCTTCTAAAAGAAAGCGTTCATACCTCAGATCTCCAGCGTAGAACCGACAACGCCAAATTATTGGAAGATCTAGAGCACAAGGGAGATAATCTTACACATCAAATCCATTTAGAGTTGGGCAAGAATTTTATCACTCCGTTTGACAGGGAGGATATCCATGCATTGGCTAGTTCATTGGATGATGTTGCTGATTTTATCCATGGAGCTTCCAATAGAATGGAACTCTACAAGGTTACTGAGCCCAGCGAGGCCATGAAGGAAATCTCCAGCCTGATCCTTGAGGCAACCGAACATGTTGCAAAGGCATTATTTGAGCTCAAAGATTTAAAAAACATCAGAAATATTACTGATTCTTGTGTGCGAATAAACAGTGTCGAAAATAAAGCGGACTATATTTTTGACAAAGCAGTTGCTGAGTTGTTTGAGTATGAAAAAGATGCAATCAACCTAATCAAGAACAAAGAAGTTTTATCAGCGATGGAAGATGCAACCGATAAATGTGAGGATGTTGCCAATGTATTAGAAAGTATTCTTGTAAAGAACGCTTAGTGTTTTAAATAAGAATTGACAACAATATTAAATTATGGGAATAACCACATTATTAATTGTCGTAATCGTTCTGGCCATTGCGTTTGACTACATCAATGGATTCCATGATGCGGCAAATTCCATTGCGACCATCGTATCGACCAAGGTACTGACTCCATTTATGGCAGTATTATGGGCTGCATTATTTAACTTCGTTGCTTATTTCGTTTTTACCGACCATAAGGTAGCTAACACCATTGCAAAAACGGTCATAGAAGAATACATCACACTCGAGGTTATCTTTTCTGGCCTAGTGGCAGCAATTGCATGGAACCTTTTCACCTGGTATTACGGAATCCCCTCAAGCTCAAGCCACACATTGATTGGGGGATTTGCGGGATCGGGAATGGCATATGCCTTATTCTTAGGAGCAAATCCCATGGAAGCCATTAATTTGAGCGCAACATTAAAAATTGTATCATTTATTGTCCTGGCACCATTGGTTGGTATGACCATCTCCATTATCATTACCTTAATAATTATCAACATCTGTAAAAAAGCAAGACCTGCAGTAGCCGAGAAATGGTTCAAAATCCTCCAGTTGGTTTCATCAGCAGGACTGAGCTTTGCCCATGGCGGAAACGACGCCCAAAAGGTAATGGGGATTATTGCAACAGCCTTGATTGCACAAGGGGTAATTGGAAGTTTTGAAGAAATGCCTGAATGGGTACCACTGGCCTGTTATTTTGCAATTGCAGCAGGAACGATGAGCGGAGGGTGGAAAATCGTAAAGACCATGGGCACTAAAATAACAAAGGTTACTCCATTAGAAGGAGTAAGTGCAGAAACAGCAGGCGCAATAACTTTGGGCATTACCGAACATTTCGGTATCCCCGTATCAACAACGCATACCATCACCGGTTCAATTATAGGGGTGGGTTTAGTGAAAAGAGTTTCAGCCGTCCGTTGGGGCGTAACAATAAGTTTATTATGGGCCTGGGTGTTAACTATCCCTGTAAGTGCATTGTTAGGGGGGTTAACCCTAGCAATAATTCATTATATCCTGTAGTAATTATCATACAGACATGCGATATTATGCAGGTATTTATCGTTAATTAATAAAGTTTTGATAAAAAATTTGTGTTATTTAATGTTAATAAGTATTTTTACGCGGCAAAAGGACCTCTATATATCATTAAAATTGAGCTTTTTGTAATTTAACATTTTTTGGCACCGTTATTGTTAAGTTATGTTAAATTGATTTTACAACTAGAAACAATTAAAAATTTTAATAACCTTAAAAAAAAGAGTATGAACTATTCTACAATTAAAAAAACAGCTGTTGCAGCTTCTTTAGTAGCCGCTTTAGGTTTCGCTGAAACTGCACAAGCACAAACCCCAACTGTATTTGGTGGTAGATCACAATACAGAACTTGGTCAATCGGTGTTCAAGGTGGTATCACTACTCCTAACACTATCATCGGTGGCCAAAACGGTTTCGGACAACGCGTTGGATATTTCCAAAACAAAGTTGGCGAATACTATGGTTTAACTATCCGTAAACAATTCTCTCACTTATTCGGTTTAGAATTAGAGGGTAACCGTGGTCGTATCAAAACTTTCAACCATGACTTAGTTACTACTCCGGAGAATAACTTAGGTGCAAGATCTGCTGAGACTTCAGTTAACTGGGCAGCTAGCTTAAATGGTGTATTCCAATTAGGTACTATCGACTTCATGAGAAGAGAAAATGCTGTTAACTTCTACGCTAAAGTTGGTTTAGGTGTTATGGCTCACAACCCAGTTCAATTTGCTAACAACGATTTCACAGGTAATGAAGTTTACAACAACGAAGGTAAATGGGGTCAAGAAATCTTTGGTGACCGTGAGGCTACTGGAGACCGTGACAACCGTTTAACTGGATTTATCCCAGTTGGTGTTGGTGTTAAATTTAAATTATCTGAAGTTGTTGCCTTGAACTTAGGTTACACAATGAACTTCACTGATGATAACTTATTATACGGACCAGTTCGTTACGACGGAAAACAAAAATTCTCTAACGTATATGGTGGTTTAGAGTTCACTTTAGGTTCTCGTGATAAAGAAAGCTTAACATTCACTAACCCAGTTGCTACATTATATGATGAGTTGAAAGACCCTTCATTACGTAACGAAGTTGAAGCATTGAAACAACGCGTATCTACTTTAGAAGGTACTGTTGATCAATTAAGCAAAGACTCTGATGGTGACGGTGTATCTGATAAATTTGACAAATGTCCAGGAACTCCTGCAGGTACAGTAGTTGACGGATCAGGATGTCCAATCAAATTCCCTGAGCCTCAGCAATTAACTGACGGAACTACTTCAGGATACTTCGCTCCAATTCAATTCGAATTTGATAGCTCAGTATTGAAAACTGAATCTTACTCTACTTTAGATAAATTAGCTAAAGAATTGAAAGATAGCAATGGTTCTGTTTCATTAGATGGTTATGCATCTGCGGAAGGTACAGAAGCTTACAACATGAACTTATCAAAAGACCGTGCAAATGCAGTAAAACAATACTTAGTTAACGCTGGAGTATCTGCATCAAGCATCAACGCTACAGGATACGGTGAAGCTAACCCAGTTGCTTCAAACGATACTGAAGAAGGTCGTGTTCAAAACCGTCGTGTTGAGATCAAAAAATAATTGTTAGAAATAACAATTTGAAATAATAAAAGCCAGCTGAAACAGCTGGCTTTTTTGTTGTTTTACACAAGTAATTACATTGTAATTACTTTATTAACTTTACTTTTGCAGACTAGCCCAGTCTAAAATGTGAATATGTTGAAAACAATTACATATTCTGATGTTCAAAAAATAGTATTTTCATTTAGGAATTGGAGAGTACGAATAAAATTTAAAGAGGAGAATAATGGAAGAAGATTTTGAATTTGGAACCCCGGAAGAACAAAAATTTTCGGTGGATCGTTATGAGGAAATGCTTCGAAATGAAGACCAGTACTTTTTTGACGCAAAAGCTTTTGAAAGCATTATTGACTATTACATTACTAACAATGATCCAATAAAGGCTTTACAAGTAATAGAATTTGCATCTGCCCAACACCCATTCGAAACCTTGTTCTTGATTAAAAAAGCTCAGCTATTGGCATCAACTTTACAGTATGAGCCTGCATTGGAGGCTTTAAACAAGGCTGAATTATTAGAACCTTCGGAAGGTGATATCTATTTAATCAAGGGTACAATCCTATCTGCCCTCCAGGAACATGCTCTAGCAGAAGAAAACTTTTTTAAGGCATTAAAATTAAGTGATGCTAAAGATGAGGTATATTACCAGATTGCTGGTTTATATCAGATGCAGGGCTCTTACGAAAAGGCAATATCATATCTGAAGAAATCCCTTCAAGCAAATAAAGATAATCAAGATGCACTTTACGAAATAGCATTTTGCTATGATGTATTGGAACAACAGCAAGAAAGTATACAATTCTATAACCAATACATCGATACAGACCCATATTCATATGCTGCATGGTATAATTTAGGAAATGCTTACCATAAATTGGGTGATTTTGGAGCTGCAATTGACGCTTATGACTATGCTATCTTGATCAATGAGAATTTCTCATCTGCTTATTTCAATAAAGGGAATGCCCTGGTAAACTTAGATCGCTATTCAGAAGCAATTGAAGTCTATAAACAAACATTCGAGCATGAAACTCCTAATGCAGATACTTATTGTGCTATTGGGGAATGCTATGAAAAGTTGGAATTGATGGATGAAGCTAGGCAGTACTATAAAAAAGCTGTAAAGCTTGATAGCAATCAAAGTGATGCTTGGTTTGGCATTGGAGTAACTTTAGATTTTGAAGAAAGATATTTTGAATCCCTTCATTTTTACAAAAAAGCTCTAGAAATCGACGATGAAAATCCAGATTATTGGTTTGCGATTGCGGATGCCCGATATAAATTGAAACAATTTGATCAGTCAATTGAAGCTTATTCAAAAGTTGTTGAATTAAACCCAACCGATGCTGAGGCATGGTTGGACTATTCATCGCTTTTATTTGAGCAAACAAGACTTGAAGAGGCTATTGAAGTAATTTCAGAAGCCATCAAATGTAACCCTGATGAAGCTACACTTTATTACCGCATGGTTGCCTATATGTTTGCAGCAGGGAAATATACAGAGGCTTTGAGTTTCTTGGAACTTGCCTTAAATGTAGACCCAGAGAAGCATTATATATTATTTGAGTACTTGCCTCAATTACAGGGAAATCAAGTTATTGTAGACATAATTAAAAAATATACAGAAGGAAGATGAAACAATTAGGATTAATTGGCTATCCCCTTGGCCATTCATTTTCCAAAAAATATTATTTAGAAAAATTTAGAAACGAGGGTATAAAGAATATTGATTATGATTTATACCCTCTTTCAACAATCGAAGAATTTCCGAGCCTTTATCTGAATAACCCTGAATTTTACGGAGTCAATGTAACTATTCCTTATAAACAGGATGTGATGCAATATTTAACGGAACTTTCAGAAGAAGCTAAGGAAATCGCCGCTGTGAATTGTATACAAATCCGACATGAAACAGATGGTGTTAAATTGAAAGGATTCAATACAGATGCATATGGATTCGAAAAGTCATTGGAGCCATTATTGAAACCCAACCATAGCAAAGCATTAATATTTGGAAATGGAGGAGCAACAAAGGCGGTTGCATACTCCTTAAAAAAGCTTGGCATAGACTTTAAGATCGTTAGTCGGGCTAAGACAGAGGATAACCTTTCCTATGAAGACCTAACGGAAGAATTAATCCAAAACACGCCATTATTAATAAATTGCACACCATTAGGAACATTCCCAAAAACCGAGGAGTGTCCAGCCTTGCCATACCATGCAATCAGCAGTGAACATTTATTATATGACCTTATTTACAACCCTGAAGAAACCTTATTCCTAAAAAAAGGAAAAGAAAGAGGGGCAGCTATTAAAAATGGTTATGAAATGTTGGTTCTGCAAGCAGAAAAAAACTGGGAAATCTGGAATCAATAGGAAAAACCCAATTGCTTAGAAATATTTCCTATTTTTGGACATGCTACATATCAAGACATTTGTATTCAATCCATACCAGGAAAACACCTATCTAATCTATGATGAAAACAAAAACTGCATCATTATAGATCCTGGAATGCACAATTATCAAGAAGAAAACCATCTGAAAGAATATATTGAAAACAATGGTCTAAAACCAATCCATCTTATCAATACCCACGGTCATATCGACCATGTGTTGGGCAACAAATTTGTATCTGAGACCTATGATTTAATTCCACAGTTCCATGAGGGCGAATTACCCTTAGTGATACAGGTACAAAACTATGCTCCTCAAATGGGTATCCGATATGAGCCATCGCCCATTCCTGAGACATTCTTAACAGAAGATGATAACATAAAGATAGGCGATGAAGAATTATCCCTGATCTTAGCGCCTGGTCATTCACCTGCCCATCTTTGTTTATACAGTAAAGAACATAACTTCTTGATAGGCGGCGATGTCCTGTTCAAGAGCAGTATCGGTCGCACAGATCTTCCAGGTGGCAACCATCAGCAATTGTTGAACAGTATTGCTACCAAAATATACACACTCCCTGAAGAAACAGTAGTATATCCTGGTCATGGACCGACTACCACTGTTGGAGAAGAAAAAAAGACTAATCCATTTATCAGAGCCTAGAACAATGAAGCTCCCAATATTCTTTGCGAAACGATATCTTTTTTCAAAAAAGTCAGTAAATGCGATCAATATCATTTCATCGATCAGTATGATCGGGGTATTGGTGAGCACAGCTGCTTTGGTGATAGTTTTATCCTTTTACAATGGATTGGAACGCTTTATTCTTTCCCAGTACAGCACTTTTTCGCCAGAATATAGGATTGAACCATCCTCAGGCAAGGTGTTTTCCACCAATAGCGAAGCCTTTAAAAATCTTCGCGCATTACCAGAAATCACTTCATATAGCGAGGTATTAGAAGACAAGGTCCTTGCTGAATTTAACCAACAGCAATTTATTGGGCGATTAAAGGGCATTGAACCCAATAGCCTACATCAAATCGCCAATGAAGACATGTTATTGGAAGGCAGGTTAGAAGTCAAGGAAGACAGCACGAATTACGCTATTCTTGGCACCACGGTCCAGGCAAACTTACAAGTTCCGCTGCAAGGAGACGAAAATCAGATATTCCTCAATATTCCTGACAAAAAAGCATCTCCAAACAATATCAACCCATTGGAAGATATCAGGACACGCGTAATAAAGCCAAATGCCATTCTGGGCTATCAACCCGGCTTCGAAGATTTAATCATTGTACCCATAGATTTTGCAAAAGATTTACTCAATGAGCATGAAGGCATCTCAGCAATTGAACTCTATGGGAAAAACGACAATTCTACAAGCTTACAAAAGGAAATTCAAGCTTTATTAGGCAAGGATTTTCAGGTAAAGAACAGGGAACAGCAGAACCCTACCCTTTACAAAACCGTACGATCAGAAAAATGGATCGTTTTCTTTATCGTGACGATCATCGGAATCATTGCTATATTTAATATTATTGGTTCCCTGACCATGTTGGTGATCGACAAGAAACAGGATATGGTGGTTTTGAATAGTTTAGGGGCCAGCAACAACCTCATCCAAAACATCTTTTATTACCAAGGCATCCTCATTGCGTTGATCGGAAGTGTCACGGGCGCTTTCTTAGGATTGGTTTTCTGTTTATTGCAAAATCATTTCGGATTTGTCACAACCAGCGAAGGCTCATTGTTCGACGCCTACCCTGTAGACATTCGTTATATGGATTTAGTGCTGATCTTTATTACGGTAATGGCGGTTTCCACTTTGGTTTCTTATATGGCCTCCAGGTTAAACATCAGAGGCATCAATAAGCGCGGAGCGCTAGAGTCCAATTAATACTTCAGTCGCTGTCTACTAAAATCTCCACGCCTGATCTGGTTGATCAATGAACCCCAAGCAAAAGGATTCAACAGTGGGTTTGCCATATTTTGGTTGATGGCTTTATTCGACATATTGATATGTCGCTGAAAGTTATTAAACGTTTGGATTTCTTCAGCACTCCTAGGAACAATCTTAGAAAGAGATGCCAAAGCTTGAGGAGAAAGGTTCCTTTTTGCAGTCATTACATCATCACTACCAATATTCAAGGCCAAGAATTCCATATTGAACTCTTCAATACTTGCCCATGGCAATGGAGGACCAACAGTAACCATCGGTAATTCCTCTACGGTGGGCGTCAATTCGATCTTAACGGTATATTTATCACCATCGACATTTGGAATGGTAATCCTCACGGAGCGGTAACCAATAGAAGAAAAGACAATCTCGTCACCGGTATGTCCGACAAAGGAGAAGTAACCTTCGTGGTTGGCTGAATATGTCTCATTCCCATAACTTTCATTTCGAATGGTCACATAAGGAACGGCAATATCCGTCTCCTCCGCTAAAATATACCCAGAGACCTGTACTATTTTATTGTTCTGAGCTTGGAGGCTCAAACCAACTGCCAATAGTACAGCAAGCAAGATATATTTCTGTAGGAATTTCATGTAGCAACAAAACTAGGGAAAATCATACGTAAGACGCTGTTAAATAGTGTTAACAGCATCTAATATTTTTATTACAATTGGTTGGGGTTTATCGCATTGGGATCATCCATATCCGTGATATTGATTGCTTCCACAGCAACAATCTCCGGAACGGCCTTTTTAATCGCTTGTTCTAAACCTGCTTTAAAAGTCATGATACTCATTGAACAATTTGCGCAAGTCCCCAACAATTTAAGCTTCACAACGTTGTCTGGCGTAATTTCTTCAATAGAAACGTTACCCCCATCAGTCTGTAAATAAGGTCTGATGGAATCCAATGCTTGCTCTACTCTTTCAAATAAGGTCATTTTAAATCCTGATAAAATATATTAAACGTAAATATAGTTATTATTTTAATTATTTGTGACATGCCCGATGCTAATTCAACATTCATTTGACTTAACAAAAAACCCTAATATTAGCCTCAAGACCTTCAATCTCAGCAAAATGAGACACTTTAAGTTAAAGATTGTTAAAACCAGGTTCATCCAAGAATTACCTTATTGAAATCAAGTATTTTCGCGTATCATTAAATAATTGAAAATTAGTATTAATTCACGTATCTTTGTGGGATGTTTTTAAAGAATCATGTATTTAGCCTAATTGTCGGCTTGTTTCTTTTATTGGGCTTGGGTAGTTGTAAGAGTAAATTCGAAAAACTACGCGCAAGCAATAACGTACAAATGAAGTATCAAGAAGCTGTAAAGTACTACGAAAAAGAGAAGTACTCTAAAGCTTTGACCTTATTTCAAGATCTGTTGGCCAAATACCGTGGCACGGCTGATGCTGAAGATCTAAACTATTACACTGCTTTTGCTGCCTATCGTCTTAAAGATTATATCTCAGCAAGATTTCACTTTAAAAACTTTGCAGATAATTATCCAAACAGCCCTAGAGCTGAGGAATGTCGGTTTATGTCTGCATACTGTTATTATTTAGATTCTCCACGATCAAATTTAGATCAAGACAATACACGTAAGGCGATTGACCAACTTCAACTCTTTGTGAACCTGTACCCTGAGTCGGAACGAGCAAAAGAGGCTGGTGATTTGATCCAAAACCTTCGTGACAAATTAGAGAAGAAAGCTTTTGACAATGCCAAATTGTATTTCAATATGGGATTGCCAGATGATTACCGTGCAGCTGTGATCGCATTGGAAAATGTATTAAAAATATATCCAGACACCAAGCACGCAGAAGATATCGAATATCTATTGGTAAAATCACAATATCTTTTTGCCGATAACTCCTACCCTCACCGTCAAGAGGAAAGGTTCAATCAGATGATTGATTATTACGACAGCTTTATGGAGCATTACCCTGAGAGCAAGTACAACAATGAGTTGAACGGCCTTCGCGGAAGTGCGGACAGAAAGATTGCCTCTGCCCTGAAGATCATGGCTAATGACGAAAAAATGAGGAAACAACGTGAAGAAGACTTAGGTATTGCAACACCAAATGGTGTTCCAATCGAGACCGAGAATAACAATCAACAATAATCTTTAGTACATCCATTTTTATTTATATATGAATCAGAATAAAAATACCGTTCCAAATTCAACAGTAACTCGCGATTTAAGAGAGTTAGACCAAACTACTGATAACCTTTACGAATCTATCGTTGTTATCAGCAAGCGTGCTAATCAAATCGCTGTAGATATGAAAGAGGAGTTAAACCAAAAATTGTCAGAGTTTGCAAGCAGCAATGATAATTTAGAGGAAGTGTTTGAAAACCGTGAGCAAATTGAAATCTCTAAGCACTACGAAAGATTGCCAAAACCAACTTTAGTAGCTATCGACGAGTTTTTACACGAGAAAGTATATTTCAGAAACCCATCTAAAGAACAAGAGTAAGCTATTTACCATGTCTTTAAGAGACAAACATATTGTAATTGGTATAAGCGGCAGCATCGCCGCTTATAAGATTGCAACATTGGTAAGATTACTGAGAAAAGCAGAAGCCTCCGTTCAGGTTATCATGACCCAGGAAGCTACTCAATTCATTACTCCACTTACTCTTTCTACCCTTTCCAATAACCCCGTTTTCGTTGAATATTACGACCAAAAAACAGGGGAATGGAATAACCATGTCCATATTGCCGAATCGGCAGACCTCATTTTAATTGCTCCAGCTACTGCAAATACTTTAGCAAAATGTGCCCAAGGTATCTGCGACAATCTTCTTCAAGCAGTCTATCTTTCTGCAAAAAGCAAGGTTTTCTTAGCTCCGGCAATGGATTTGGACATGTGGATACACCCATCTGTCAAAAACAACATCCATCTGCTCCAATCCTACGGAAATGTAATCATCCCTCCGGGAAAAGGAGATCTGGCCAGCGGACTGGTAGGTGAAGGTAGACTGGCAGAACCGGAAGATATCTTCCAGTTCATCCAAGACTATTTCGAATCCGATAAACCGCTTTCTGGAAAGAAAGCCCTGGTTTCAGCAGGACCAACCTATGAAGCTATCGATCCAGTTCGTTTCATTGGCAATCATTCCAGCGGAAAGATGGGTTATGCCATTGCGAAGGAACTCAGCAGCCTTGGCGCTGAAGTGACCCTAGTCAGTGGTCCAACAGCTTTGAGCACGCCAGAGGGCGTAAAAAGGGTCAATATTCAGTCTGCAGCAGAGATGTTTGATGCATGCAGCAAATACTTTGATCAAGCCGACATCACGGTCATGAGCGCAGCCGTTGCGGACTATACCCCTACCGAAGTTGCCGATCAGAAAATCAAGAAAAAAGCCGAAGACTTCAGCATATCCCTTAAAAAAACAACGGATATCCTAGCTAGCCTTGGAGCAAAAAAGACAGAAAAGCAGACGCTGGTTGGATTTGCACTTGAGACCAACAATGAGCTGGAAAATGCAATTGGCAAGCTGAAGAGAAAAAACCTAGATTTTATCGTACTCAATTCCATGCAGGATAAGGGTGCCGGTTTTGCACACGACACCAATAAAATCACGGTCATCAATAAAAAAGAAGAGATCCTTTCATTTGATCTAAAAAGCAAGGAGGAAGTGGCAAAGGATATTTGCGCTTTGATTTTAGCCCATCAAAATCTATAAGTTATAGATTTGCTATCCTAACTTCCCTTGGGTAGTAATTATTGATACGATTTCCCAAAACCTTTACCCAGCCTAAAGAAACACCCTCATAATTAATCAAGCACCAGCCTTTTTTCACCCCATTGAACAATTCAATGTCCAACTGTTCCTTTCTTAGGAAATCCTGAGCATCTGATAAAGAGAGCTCCACTGAAGACAGATTTTTATCTCTAAAAACACTCAATGCCAGATCATGGGATGGAACAAGCTCCTTTCCTATCCACTTTCCTACCATTGTTCCTGCATTTTTGAGGTAAAGGACCTGTTGTAAAGCCTTTATACTGGCTTCCAAGTCTTTCGGAAAAATGTGGACATTTTCATTGTGCATTAATGTGGAAAAGTCCTTGTCATTTTCAATCCATCCAACTAGGCAATCTTTAGGAACTGGAGATTTCTCCATTTTCATCTTCTTGGTCGAGAATGTAGGCTGGATATGCTTTACTTGCAGGATGCCAATGAAAAATCCTTCTCCCTTAGTTTTATGCGGATAAAAACGATAGCCTGTAGCCTTTTGTTTTTCAGATTTGGTCAGTTCTATTCCCCAATCAGGATCAACTGGAACTTCTATGCTAGCAAGGTTATATTCTTCGATCAGCCAATCCAAAATATCTTCATTTTCCTCAGAAGAATAAGAACAGGTAGAATACAGTAAATAGCCATTGCTGCTCAAACAAGATACAACTTCAGATAAAATCCTTTGTTGCCTCTCCCTGCAGAGCTTTACATTCGCTTCTGACCATTCATCAATACTATCTTCATCTTTTCGAAACATGCCTGAACCCGAACAAGGGGCATCCACCAGCATTAGGTCGAAGAACCCTGGCAACCTTCTGAAAGCTGAAGGATCGTTATTGGTCACCACAACATTTGGGAACCCCCAACGCATCAGGTTTTCCTGTAGGATGACGGATCTACTCTTTATGATTTCATTTGCTACCAATAAGCTATTGGGACTGATCTGATCATTGATCAATGTAGATTTCCCTCCTGGTGCAGCACATAGATCTAAGGCCTTGATGTCCCTTTCCCGAAGTTTTAGTTCCTTCAAGATATGACTGACAAACATAGATGATGCTTCCTGCACATAATAACAGCCCGCATGAAATAAGGGGTCCAAGGTAAATTTTGGACGTTCATTCAGATAATACCCATTTTCACACCAGGGGATCCGGTCGGCAAGTTCAAAGTCTAATTCTGTGGGTTTTTTAGGATTTAAGCGTATGGAGGTGAGTTTTTCCCCGCTTTCATGTGCGGCTTTAAAGGCGTCTTCGTCAAAAAATGGATTTATACCTAATCTTTTTATTAAGGAATTCGGGAGAATATTACTCATATTATGCTAATAAATCTATGTAAATTTACAGGAATTATTTTTTTCCTTTAATATTTAGAATGAAAGAATTTAAAAAATATTATATCATACCTGCTACACCTGAGGAACTTTACAGAGCATTGACGACTGAAATAACCATCAGATTATGGACTGGCGACCTTGTAGAAATCGACCCAGTGCCCAATGGAGAATTCTCCATGTGGGATGGAGCCATTCAAGGAAAGTTCCTGGAATTGGAACCGTTCAGCAAAATTGTCCAGGAATGGTATTTCGGAGAGCAGGAAGAACCTTCCATCGTGACCTTGAAACTCCATGAACATAAAAAGGGTACCTCATTAGAAGTAAGGCAAAGCAACATACCTGACGAGGCCTATGATGATATCGTTGATGGATGGGATGATCCCTATATTTCATCATTGATGGAATTTTATGACGAAGAAGAAGATTAAGACCCTTCAAAAAAATAAAAGCCATGTCCTTTGACATGGCTTTTATTTTGTTATTAATTAAGCTTTTATTTCTGTTTTTCTAAGAAAGATACCAGCGATGCAAACTCTTCCAAAGTCAATGAATTTGCCAAACCGGCCGGCATCATAGAATTCGGCATTTCTTTTCTACTTGCCACATTGGTTTTGTTGATGGTATTCACATTCCCGGCAATATCTCTCAGTACAAGCTTACTTGCTGTCTCCTGGGTCACAAAACCCATGAAATTCTTCTTGTCCTTAGTCGTTACCAAGACAGTGGAGAATCCTTGGGATATTGATGCATTAGGTCTCAAGATCGATTCGGCAATCTGCTCACGGTTCATAATACCACCGATCTGTCCCATAAATGGTCCCTTCATAGCCTCGCCTTTATTGACACTGTGACAAGCATGGCAACCTTGTTTGTTAAACAAAGCTTTACCTTTCGTAGGATCTCCCTTTACTTTACGTAGTGCTATCATTACCTCTTCGATAGAAGTTTTACCTACCTGTCCTTTTTGGTTCTTGATTTTCTCTAGGTCAACTTTCTTCTCTGTAGGCTGTTTTTCAGCAATTACCTTAGGTTCTACAATATCAAATGCAGCAATCTCCATCCTGAATTTTTCATTTAGGTCAGCAAAATACTGTTTTTTGGAACTACTGCTTTTTGCTCCCTCAGCAACCAGGAATTTTTCGATAACCGGTGATGATGCCCAATCAACGGCTTTATAATAAGGACCATGCGAATCTGGACGGGTTCCCCACCACCAAGAAGCATCATAATCCGCTTCTTTTTTATACAACCTGGCAAGGGTAATCAGGATTTTATCCTTTAATTTTTGATCCTTTGTTTTTCCATAGGCAGCGATCAATCCTTCTACCGCTCTTGGATCATGCATATAACGCAATGCCCATAAGGCCAGATCAGGACTCTCTGTGCTCAAAAATCCTACGGCAGGATTTACGGCATTCAAGCGAACCAATGCTTTTACGGCCAAATGAGGGAGAATAATTGCTGAGTTAGGAACATCATGAGGACCTTCCTTTCCTTTTGCAGGAGCAATGAACGATGCTGGTACAGCCACTTGTAGCAATGAATTGGCCACTTCTGGTCGACCCAATCTACCTAATGAAACAGCAGAAACGGCCTGAACCCTAACCGATGGATCTTTCAACCCTTCAACAAAAGGATCTGTAGGCACTTGGTCCACTGTAGACAGACGGTCTGTCAAGGCACGGAAAGCAAATTCCCTAACTGTTGCTTCCTTAGCAAGGTCTAACAAGGCTGTAACCCCTTTCCCTTTAGCTACCTGTGCATAAGTATAAATACCAGCCACTCGACTGCTCAATGGTAAATTCTTGTCTTGAGCAGTCTCCAAAGCAGCAGTAGCAGCTTCCTCAGATGCTCTTGCTACCAATTCTTGGGAAGCATATAACCTAATCGTAGAACTTCCAGACTTCAACAGTTCCTTCAAATCAGCTACCGAAGCATTCTTGATTTCTGGAAAGGCTTTGTAAGTCCAACCCTGAGGTACAACACGAACGATATAACCTTTATCAGGATTACCTGAATAGCCCGCACCATCCCATGCAGATAGGTATAATCTACCTGAACCATCTACATCCACATCCGTTATCTGTGGCAACTTGATGAATTCTTCTTCTTTCTGTTTAAAGCTAGGGCCATCCGGCGTCACATGATGCATATAAAGGAAGTTCCTTCCCCAATCTGCCATCATTGGCACCTTATTATATTTTTCTGGCCAAGTATCCTCATCCATGTATAAGGATCCTGTTCCTGAACCACCACCCAACATGGCCAATGCCGGAATGATCTCTTCTGTAAAGTTTTGGAACAATAAAGGATAACCATATTCACCCGATTGGATCTGATGGGAAAAACGGATATCCCAGCCCCCACCATCATTGGTATTATCCCTGGTGAAGATATTCATAAATGGATCGATTGCAACATCATAAATATTGCGCAGACCATGTGTATATAGTTCCATTTCGGTACCATCAGGACGAACCCTCAAAACACCACCGCCCAGATTGGTCAATTTCTTGCCATCTGCACCCGTAGCATTATGGAATCCAAAATCTCCAACTGCGATATAGATCCAGCCATCGATTCCCATTCTAATCCCATTTGTTGCATGGTCCGTACCACGTTCTTGAATATACTTGGCATTACTTAAGCCATTGATCAATACCTTAGGGTCTCCATCTGCAACACCATCTTTATCCTTGTCTTCAAACACAACAAGGTCCATACCTGTTGCAATCCCCGATTTGGAATCAAATGTCGTGTGCAGGACAAATACTTGATCACCTAGGACAAAGATTCCCCTCGGGTTATCCACGCGGGCGAAATCTGTATGCTTGTCCATGCTGCCGTTATTATCCGAGTCCACAAATCGACGGATAAAGCCTTTGCCCATATCCTTACCCAGAGATCCGATCATATCCACACCTACATAGACTTCTCCAGTAGGGGCAACTGCTAGGCAGGCAGGCGAAGGTGTAAGATCTGGACCGGTAAATTCGGTCATGATCAGATCGGATGGAGCACCAGACATGGTTTTTAAAGTATCCTGTCCCATTCGAATACCGTACTGATTAGTGAAATTGTTTTTAGTTTGAGGTAGTTCTGAGTTCTCATTAAAATTGGGGAACCCCAACATTAATGGAAGGAGAAAAAATAAATTAAATGTTCTTTTCATTCTCGATGATAAATATAGATTGATTGGAATAGCGAATAACCGGTTTGGTTCCCAATCCCGGAAAACAAGATCCCATTAATACGCAGGTTTAAGTAAGATTTTAATAAAGTTAACTGGCACTAGAGCTTAAATAAGCTTTTTTCTATTTCACAATTCACATTTGGTTAAAATTATACTAGAATAAAAATGCGAATAATATTTCAAATGAACTAATTCGATTTTAACTATATGTTATTTGATATTGTTCTGAAAAGGGAGGGATGGAAAGGACGGGTTGGATTTGAACCAGGATTAAATGGATGAGAGGATGGACCAAGAACTGGGAACGGACCAGGATTAATGGGATGGGAGGATATTCCAGGAGCAGGATGGATAATATGGCGACGGAACGGATCCGCCTCCCTACCGGCATACCTTATTACCAATTACCCCCTAAAAACAGAAAGCCCGCTGTCTGTTGACAGCGGGCTCCCGTATAAAATTAGGCACCGACCTACTCTCCCACCTGTTACGGCAATACCATCGGCTCTGGCGGGCTTAACTTCTCTGTTCGGAATGGGAAGAGGTGGACACCGCCGATATAGGCACCTGAATACCTTTTTGTACATGCCCCCATCTAGGGGAAGGTACATTGACATGTTATTGGAAGAAAAGATCAGAAAAAGAGAGAGGACAACAGGTCTATCCGCATTGGAAAGCTTCGGGCTATTAGTACCACTCGGC